>DASQHM010000208.1:0-22977 GCA_035632095.1 Candidatus Cybelea sp.
GTGGATGCCGGCCCTGCCTACTCGGCGGCGCTCGCCGGCTTCTTCAGCGGATCGTTGAGCGTGACCTGTGCCGCCTCGGCCCAGAGCTTCTGGTTGCGCTTCTGCTGCTCGGTCGCCTTGCCTTCCTCGGCGATCTTGCGCCCAAGCGCGACGAACGTCGGGATCTCGTCGTCGGTCATCGGTTTCACGGCACGCTTGCGCGCCATAGCCTTGGCGATGTAAGGCGCGAGCTCCTGCATCTTCCGCTTCTCGCGTTCGGCGGCGCGGGCCTTGAACTCGGGCATGACCTCGCTGGCGAAGAGCTGGAGCGCCTCGCAGATGTGCTGGTGCTGGTTGCGCCCGCCCTGCTGGATGAAGGCGACCTGATCGACGCCTGCGTCCTCGAAGGTGCGGAGATGCTGGCGCAAGTCCTCCGGCGTGCCGATGCCCCGGTTGGCGCCGGCCGCCGGCAAGGCGTGCCGCGCCCGCTCGAAGTTTGCCCAAATGTCGGTCCGGCCCGGCTTGTGCTCGCCGAAGATGTAGTGGTGCGCGAGTGCGTAGCCGAAGAAACGGAATCCGTCCTCGCCGCGCCGCTTGGCTTCGGCCGCGTCGCGATGCACCGAGAAGCCGCTCACCATGGCCACGTTGGGATTGATGGCGTGGCCGATCGGCACGCATTCCTCCTTGAAGATGCGGTAGTAGTCGTCGACCCATTGCTTCGCCTCCGCCGGATCCACGAAGGCGAAGGTCAGCGCGCCGATGCCGAGCCGGGCCGCGAGCTTGATGGTCTCGCGGTTCGAGCACGCCACCCAGACCGGCGGATGCGGCTTTTGCAGCGGTTTCGGCACGATGTTGCGGCAGGGCATGGAGAAGTACTTGCCCTCGAAGCCCGGATAGGGGTTCATCACCATCATGTTCAGGCACTGCTCGACGGTCTCGGTCCACATGGCCCGCTTCTCGTCGACATTGACGCCGAAGCCGCCGAGCTCCATGAGCGCCGCGGATTCGCCGGTGCCGAATTCGACGCGGCCGCTGGAGACGAGATCGAGCGCCGCGATGCGCTCGGCGATGCGCGCCGGATGGTTGTACTTGGGCGGCATCAGCACGATGCCGTGGCCGAGGCGGATATTCTTGGTGCGCTGGGAGCAGGCCGCCAGAAACACTTCCGGCGCCGAGGAATGCGAATACTCCTCGAGGAAGTGATGCTCCACCTCCCAGGCGTAGTCGATGCCGAGCCGGTCGGCGAGTTCGACCTGATCCAGCGCCTCTTGATAGATGCGGTGCTCGTCGCCGTCCTTCCAGGGCCGGGGCAGCTGGTGCTCGTAGAAGATTCCGAACTTCATGGGTCTCGCTCTCCTTACGGCTTCGCGCCGGTCACGTGTTGAAGCGCGGCTTGATTGAGTTTCGGCGCGCGCTCGAAGGCATCGCGGATGCGGGCGAAGCGTTCTTCGACGGCGCCTTGCATTTCCGGATGGGTGAAGATGTAGAAGTCGTTGTCGCGGATCGCCGCTACCACGCGCTGGGCGACCTGCGCCGGGGCCATGCCCGATTGGATGAGCTGCGTGATCGCGGCCACCACCGCCGGATTGCGCATCGGCGGCGGCGCGCCGAGGTCCGCCGGGCGATTGCGCCCGCTTTCGTGAATCCGCGTGCGCACCCAGCCGGGGCAGAGCACGCTGACGCCGATGCCGTGCGGCTCAAGTTCGGCGGCGAGACCTTCCGATAGCGCCACCACCGCGAACTTGGTGGCCGAATAGGGGCCGAAGCCGAGCAGGCGGCTCACCATCCCGGCCATGGACGCCGTGTTGACGACGTGCCCGCCTTCGCCGTGCGCGCGCATGTGCGGCAGGAACGCGGCAATGCCGTAGACGACGCCGCGGAGGTTGACGTCGAGGACCCAGTCCCAGTCATCGGTCGAAATGTTGTCGATGCCGCTGCCGCCGCCGACACCGGCGTTGTTGCAAAGCACATGGACCTTGCCGAACGCGGCCAGGGTGTCGTCCGCGGCGCGTTTCAACGCCGCCCTGTCTGACACGTCGCAGACGACGCCGCGGACCCGGTTGTCATAGGCCTTGAGCTCGGCGAGAGCCTTGTCGAGGGCCGGCTTTTCGATGTCGGCCAGCATCACCTTCATGCCGGCTTCGAGGAACGCGCGGCCCATGCCTAAGCCGATGCCGCTGGCGCCGCCGGTGACGAACGCGACCTTGCCCGCGAGATCGCGCATCACGCGGCTTCCTTCTTGTCGACTGCATCGAGGGCGGCGAGTTTGCGCTCGCCGTCGGGCAACGCCTTGAGCGATGCCGAGATCGCGTCCCGCGTCTGCGCGCGCGAGTGGTCGACCGTGGTGACCGAGTGCCACTGCACCATGCCGTTCCAGATCGGATCGATGAAGTCCTTGCCGGCGATGGTGCCGCCGGCTTCGGTCTTGAACGTGAAGCTCCGGAGTTCCGACACGGCTGCCTGCAGATAGGCGACGTGGATCGCCTCGTCCTGGCGGATGCGCTCGACCAGCTCGGCCGCATGCTCCGCATCTGCGCGGCGGTCGCGGAACAGCGATGGGTCGCGCGCGACGCGGATATAGAACTGGAAGGCGCGTTCGGCGCGGATCTCGATCATCAATACGTTCATGAGCATCAGGATCGTCTGCTCGTGTGCGAGGGGAATCTGCGGCATGAGGCGGCCAAGCTCGGGCCTGGCGATGCTTTCCGGCACTTGCGGCAACGGATAGGCGTCCTTCCCGAACAACAGGTCGCGCACGGCAAACCACATGGTGTCATGGCCGCCCTCGCCCTTGTCGGCGCGGCCGCCCTCGTCGTAACCGTGCGCCGCCAGCAGTCCCTTGTGCAGATGGCCGGTGGTGGTGGCGGAAATGTCCTCGACGATGATCGACTGGAAATCGGGCGCGGCGAATTCCGCCAGCCGCTTGCCGCGCGCCTCGATCACGCCGGTTATGGTGATGGAATTCCACAGCGTCTGGCCCATGCCCCAGTCGAGCAGCAATTTCTGCTGTTCGAACGACGGGTAGTTGCCGCGGCTGAGCAGCTTCGTGGTGGCGTCGATCAGCGGCCAGCCGCGCGCTTCGAGCTGCTTGCCCCAGGCGCGCACCGCGGGCCAGCGCATGAGCGTGCGCGGCGATTGGTAGTTGCCGGAAGCGTCGAAGCCGCCGTGCAGGCGATAGCCGGCCTCGATCTGCGGACGGGCATAGGCGTGCTCGGCGAAGAGTTCCGCCTCGGTGTACTGAAGCTTCGTCATCGTCCGTCTCTCCCCAGCGTGAAGGTGTGGTGGCGCGCGATCTCGGCCTTGTTCTCCGGCACGAGGGCGTTGGTCAGGAAGCGCGTCAGGTTGTCGACGATACGGCTACGCTCGCCGCCACATTGCAACCCGCCGCGCAGCAAGCCGATGATGGCGTGGCCGACGATGTCCGGATCGTAGTCGGCACGAATGGCGCCCGCTGCGGCGCCGTGACGAATTTGCGCCGCCCAATCCGCCGCCCAGCGGTCGATCAGCATTTCGCCTCGCGGCCGCGCCTCGCTCTCGCCGGCGTCTATGAACGACACATCGGTCATCGCCGCCTTGAGCAGGCCGGGATTGCGGTCGGCAAATTCCAGAACGGCGGACAACAGCGCGCGGATTTGCGCCTCGACGCCCTCGTTGCCGTGCAATCGCTCGCGCACGAACGCGGCCATGCCGGCGCTGGCTTCGGCGGTGAAGGCGCGGAAGCATTCGCGCTTGTCGGCGAAGTGAAGATAGAAGGTGCCGTGGCCCACGTCGGCCGCACGCGCAATGTCTTGGGAGCGGGTGGCGTGGTAGCCGCGCTCGACGAACAGACGGCGCGCCGCCGCCATCAATCGCTGGCGGCTCTTGGCCTTCCGGCGATCGCCACGGGCGGCGCGAACGGCCGGATCGGCCTCGCTCGACGAATGAACGACGGTCGGCAAGCTACTCCCCATAGCTCAGTAAAATGATTATTTGTCAGGACTGACAAATTGTCAATCAAGTAATGCACATGGTTTTCAGTGGCAGTTGAATTTGCGAGGCTGGCGCCAGCAAACAGGGAGACCGCGCCATGTTGAGTCAGCAAATCGTCGATTGGGGCAAACCGCTCGAAGCGCGGACCTATCCGGACCCAGTGCCGGAAGGGACCGAAGTGGTCTTGAAGGTACGCGCATGCGGTGTTTGCCATTCCGACCTGCACATCTGGGAGGGGCATTTCGACCTCGGCCAGGGCCGCAAGCTGACCATCGCCGAGCGCGGCGTGAAACTGCCGTTCACCCTTGGGCACGAGGTGGTCGGCGAGGTGATCGCGCTCGGCCCAGAGGCAAGCGGCGTGAAGGTCGGCGACCGCCGCGTGGTCTATCCCTGGATCGGCTGCGGCGAATGCCCGGCATGCGCGAGCGGCGACGAACTCATGTGCCTGGCGCCACGCACGGTCGGCACCCGGCGCCACGGCGGCTACAGCGATCGCGTGCTGGTGCCGCATGCGCGCTATCTGCTCGATTATACCGGCATCGACGAGGCTTTGGCTGCGACCTGCGCCTGCTCCGGCCTCACCGCCTACAGCGCGCTGAAGAAGCTGCCGAAGCTGAAGCCGTCAGACACCCTGCTGATCGTCGGCGCGGGCGGCGTCGGCATGGCCGGCATCGGTCTCGCCGCCACCGTCACCGACGCCAGGCTGGTGGTGGCCGACGTGGATCCGGCGAAACGCGCCGCGGCGCGTCAGGCAGGCGCCGCCGAAGTCGTCGACAATTCTGCACCCGATGCCTTGCAGGCCCTGCAGAAGATGTCCGGTGGCGGCGTCGCGGCGGCGGTCGATTTCGTCGGGGCGCCGGCGTCGGCGGGATTCGCGATCGAAGCGCTCAGGCGCGGCGGAACCTTGGTGGTCGTGGGACTCTACGGCGGCGCCATGCCGATGCCCGTCGCCTATTTCCCCTTGCGCATGATGCGCATCCTCGGCTCCTACGTCGGAACCTTGGGCGAGATGCGCGAGCTGCTCGAAATCGCCCGCACCGGCCGCCACGTGCCGGTGCCGATCGTCGAGCGGCGCTTGAACGACGCCAATGCGGTCCTCGAAGCGCTGAAGGCCGGTAAGGTCCTCGGGCGAACGGTGCTCAGGCCTTGAACGCCGCGCCCTATTTCGGGCCGATCGCCGGCGTCAGTTGCAGGTCGGCGAAATAGGTGACGCTGTCGGATTTGGTCCAGAACCCGACGCGGCCGGGTTTCCCAAACGTGCTGTCGTCGAGCTTGAACAGCAACTTGCCGTCATAGCTGACCTCGAAATGGTTCGCCACGGCGCGTATCTTCAGGCTGTGCCAGCGCCCGGCTTTCACCTGCACGTCCCGCTCGATGAGATTGGTCCGGTTCCCGCGCACGAACCGGTCGAAGCGGATGTTGTTTTCGAGCGCATTGGCCCGCACCACGTAGTAGTTGGCGGAATCTTGATAGCGCAGCACGACCCCGCCGGCCTGATCGGACTTTCCCGCAACCGGCTTGAAATGCACCTGCATTTCGATGTCGCGCACCGAAAAGCCGTCGAGGATGCAGAGCGGGAAACGATACTCGCTCTTGTCCTGGCTGATTTCCGCAACGACTTTGCCGCCTTGAACGCTCGCATCGGGCACGACGCGCCAATTGACCGGCAGGCCATCGCCGGTCAGCGCCAGCAGGAAGCCCGGCGGCGGCTTGTCGGTCGGCATGGCGGCGAAATCGACCTTCGGAATCCCGACATCGACCATGGGCCGGGATTGCGAAAACGCCGGCGTTGACGCGGCGAGCGCCAAGACCAGCAAAACTCCGGAAACCCAAATGCGTTTCATGGCTGCACGATCACCGATCCGATCTTGCCGCCGGCCTCGACCAGCGCGTGGGCATCCGCCGTGCGGTCCAGCGGAAAGCGCACGGCTATGGCGTGCATGGCCTTTCCCGCCGCAAGCCAGCGGGAAATATCGGCTTGCGCCTGACGGCGCGCCGCGTGCGGACAACTGTTCAACAGGATCGAGCGCACCGTGACATTGTTGCGCATGAACTCGTAGAACGGCACCGCCGGTTCGCGCGCGCCGTTGGAGGCATAGGCGGCGATGGCCCCGTTCAGTTTCAGAACCTTGAGGCTCACGGCAAGGTTACCGCCGAAGTCGACCTCGACGATGCGATCGACGCCGGGACCGCCCTTGGCGCCTTGTGTGAATTCGATCACCTTGGCGGCGACGTCCTCGCGCTTATAGTCGATCACCAGCGACGCGCCGGCCGCGCGGGCATGCGCGGCCTTGGCCTCGGAGCTCGCGGTTGCGATGACGCGGGCTCCGGCCCAGGCCGCGAGCTGCACGGCGTAGTGGCCGACCGCTCCGGCGCCGCCGGTCACCAGCACGGTCTTGCCGTCCACCGGTCCGTCGGCGAAGACGGCGCGATGCGCCGTCATGGCGGGAATGCCGAGACAGGCGCCGGCCTCGAAGCCGACGTCGTCCGGCAACGCGGTCACCAGATCGAGCGGCAAGGCGATCCACTCGGCGGCCGTGCCCATGACGCGCCCGCCGCGCTGGCCGTTGTAGAGCCAGACCCGCCGGCCGATCCAGTCCGTCGGCACGCCCTCGCCCGCCTGGTCCACCACGCCCGCCCCGTCGCTGTTCGGCACCACGCGCGCCGCTTCCATGGCGTAACGCATGCCGGCGCGCCGGTTGCAATCGGAGGGATTGACGGCCGAGGCGTGCAATCGCACGCGCACTTCGCCCGGACCTGCGGCCGGGGTCGGGACATCGCCGATGCGAATGACGTCGTGCGGCGGACCTTGCCGCTCGTAATAGGCTGCGCGCATGGGCGCATCCTCCCACGGCGGGCGAAGCTTGGGAACGGTCGGCGGGGCCTTCAATGAATGGCCTCATGGTGAACCTGTAGAACCATGAGGCCTCATCCTGAAAGCCATACCTTCACCCTCGGCCTGTCGAAGGGTGAGATGCTCATGCTTCGATTGGCTCGGCATCAGGCCCGCTTCTTGGCGCACGGAACTGCACAGCGTGAGGGCTCACGATGAGGCAGGGACAATCCCTCCGAACGGCAAAGAGCCCCAGCTCATACCGTCAGTCTGTAGCGCGCAAGTCGATCATCTTTCCCAGCGGCTCATAGCGCTCACCGTTGAATCGAGCCGGTTGAAACTGTTTCACGCCGTCGTAGTCGGTCGGGCTCATTTCAAGCGTCACGCCTGGAAGCATGCTCGGCGTGTGCAAGCCGCGTAGGTGGATCGTGACTTCCACCAAATGCTCTCGCGTAAGTTCGTCGCCGCAGCGGCGGATGATTTCGGCGATTGTGGAAGCCGTGGAATAGCCCAACAGGTTGAGGCTGTCGTTGGGATCGCTGCTGGGCGAATACTTGGAAAGCATGGCACGGAAGGCCTTTACGTCGGGGTCATCGGCCCACTGCGGGTCGGAGGGATCCTTGCCGATGATCGATATGAGTCCGACGGCCTTCTCAACACCGGCCGGCCTCAGCGCGGCAGCCACGCCTGCCCCCGTCGCGCCAGCGATCTGCAAGGGACGCCATCCGATGTCGTAGGCTTTGCGGATTGCCTGTGCGCCCGCCTTGGCATTGGCGAATTCGACCAGAACGTTGGCTCCCGATCCCTTCAGGCTGATAACCTGCGAGTCGATGCTTGGATCGGTGACTTCATAGCTGACCGTTGCGACGATCATCTTCTGGGCTCGCGCACCCAATCCGTCCTTCAGGCCGCTGAGGTAATCACCGCCCAAATCGTCATTCTGGTAAAGCACGGCAATCTTTGCGTCGGGTTTGTTCGCAAGAATGTACTTGGCGTAGAGCTTGGCCTCACTGTGATAGGAATAGAACGTCGGCACCGCCCAGGGAAAGTGCACCGGGTCATTGAAGCGGCTTGCGCCCGAGATGATGTTGAGGTCCGGCACATGGGCTTCGTGAAGGTACTTTTCGATCGCCGCGTTCGTCGGCGTACCCAAGGTGCCCATGATCGCGAGTACCTCGTCGTGCTCGACCAGTTGACGCGTCATCTCGAGCGCTTTGGGCGGCGAGTAGCCGTTATCGAGCGAAATGAGCGTGATCTTGCGCCCGTTCACACCGCCCTGCTCGTTGATCATTTTGAAATATGCGGACATCGCGATGCCGTAGGCCCCGTAGGCCGAGGCGGGTCCGCTATAGGGAACACTGTTCCCGATCTTGATTTCGGTATCGCTGACACCGGGGCCGTATTTCTTTTCGGCTGCCGGCGCAACGCCCACGACCAACAACGCCACCACACAAACGAATGACGACAGCCATTGCCTGGTCATGACGCCCCCCTTGGGTTGGTACGGTTGCTGTCTGTGCTGAACCTCGTCCAAATTGCAATCTGATATTGAACCGGCCGGGCTGCATGCACGGTTTTTTGCATATGCCTCGCTTGCGAGCGGGACATCTGCTCAATCCGCCGCGGCCGTCACAACCGGATATTGGCACGTCAGAGCGCCTGTGGGCCAATCACGAGTGGACCTAATTCTCCCTCCGCTCGCCAGCCGGCAACAAGGCTCAACCGACCGCCGTCACGCTCCAGCGCATGGCCGTGAGTTCGAAACGAAGCGGCATGGCATTGGCCACGAGATCACCGGTCAATTCCAGGCCGAGACCGGAGCGCAACACATGCAGCACGCCGCCGTGGGATACGACGAGCGGCGTCGCGCCGCGCGCCAAAGTGCGGTTGAGGCCCGCGACGGCACGGGTCACGAATTGTTGGAGCGTCTCGCCGCCGGGCGGGTCCATATGCCAGTCGAGCGCCACGTTGGGCGTGCCGATGAGATCGCCGAAGAAACGCTCGCGCAAACCTTGCTCCGCATGGACCGGCCGACGCGTCGCGGCGGCAACCTTGCCCGCCGTGAGCCAGGCGCGCGGCAGATCGCTCGCCACGATATGTTCGAATTCCGCTTGGCGCAGCAGGCTGGCAGCGACGCGCGCCTGTTCGTGGCCGGCGGCGTTCAAGGGTTCGTCGAGCGGCTGGAAGGTGCGCGACGCATTGCCCGCGGTCTCGCCATGGCGCAGGAAATAGAAGACCGGAACACCGGGATCGAGACCGGCGGAGCGCGCCAAGGCCGCCAGCGCGTCAAGGCCGAGAGACTGCACGCCGGCCGGACCGGGCGGCGTCGGTGCGGGAAAGATGGCATCCGCTGTCGTCACATTTGCACCCTGACAATTTGCAGGGGGGCAAATTAGCACAGACGAATTGCGAGCGTGAGTCAGCGCCGCCAGGCGCCGAGAGGCTGCCCTATTGCCCCCATTGCGCGGCACGGCTCGAACGCGACGATTTGTGGGGAAGCGCCGCCGGCGGCGCCAGCGCCGCTTTCGCACCCTCGCGGAAGCTGGCAAAATGAGCGGCGGTGCGCATCGCAGGAGTGTCCGGTCATGAAAGTCCGCGTCGAATATTGCCGCAAGTGAGGCTACGAGCCGCAGGCCCTCCGTGTGAGGGACCGACTGAAGTCGCTCGGCGCCCAGGACATCGAACTGAAGCACGGCGCGTCCGGCCAGTTCGACGTGTTCATCGACGGGAAAATCGGCTACTCGCGTCACGACACCGGCCGCTTCCCGACCGATTCGGAAATCGACAAGTTGGCGAAACCCTGACGTCCGGAATTGCGGCAAGGGCCCGCCGGATCGCCCGAAGATCCAATCCATGACCACGCCCTTCGCCAGATACCCGAGCCTCAAGGATCGAAGCGTCCTGGTCACCGGCGGCGCGTCCGGCATCGGCGCGTCCATCGTCGAGCATTTTGCCGAACAAGGCGCCCGCGTCGCCTTCATCGACATGGCGGAAGCCGAAGGCGAGGCGCTCGTGGATCGTGTCGCCAAGGCGGGCCATGCGCCGCCCCTGTTCCTGAAGGCGGACCTGCGCGAGACCGCGGCGCTCCGCGCCGGCGCCGCGGACGCGGCGGCGCGCAACGGCGTGATTCGCGTGCTGGTCAACAACGCCGCCCGCGACGACCGCCACGACACCGCCGACGTCACGCCCGAATATTGGGACGAGCGCATGGCGACGAACCTGCGTCACATGTTCTTCGCCGCCCAGGCCGTCGTCCCCGGCATGATCGCCGCCGGCGGCGGCGCCATCGTCAACTTCAGCTCGATCAGTTTCATGCGCGCGGCCGGCGACATGCCGGTCTATGTGACGGCCAAGTCGGCGGTGATCGGCCTGACGCGGAGCCTCGCCCGCGACTTCGGAAAGCACAACATCCGCGTCAACACAGTGGTCCCCGGCTGGATCATGACCGAGCGCCAGATCGCGCTCTGGCTCACGCCCGAGGGAGAAAGGGAGTTGCTCGCCGGTCAGTGCCTCAAAGAGAAGCTCTATCCGCCCGACGTTGCGCGCATGGTGCTGTGGCTCTCGGCCGAGGACAGCCGCCTGGTGTCCGCGCAATCCTTCATCGTCGACGGCGGCTGGGCCTAAAGGCCGCTCACTCTCCCGCCGCCCGCAGCGCCGGCGCCGGCGGCACGAAGCGCACCGCATCGAGGTCCGCCAGCGCCGCCGCGTACTCCGCCTTCAGGCGTTCGACCAGTTCAGCCACCGGCGGCACGTCGTGCATGCTGCCGACACCCTGGCCTGCGCCCCAGATGTCGCGCCAGGCCTTGGTCTTCATGTTGCCGCCGGAGCCGAAGTTCATCTTGCTCTTGTCGGCGGTCGGCAGGTTGTCGGGATCGAGGCCGGCCGCGACCACGCTCTTCTTCAGGTAGTTGCCGTGCACGCCGGTGAAGAGCGGCGTGTACACGATGTCGCCGCCGGCCGAGTCGACGATCATCTGCTTGTATTCGTCTTTCGCATTCGCCTCGCGGCTCGCAACGAAGCGCGTGCCGAGGTAGGCCAAGTCGGCGCCGAGCGCCTGGGCCGCCAGGATGGACTTGCCGGTGGCGATGGCGCCCGAAAGCGCGATGATGCCGGGAAAGAAACGGCGCACCTCGGGCAGCAGCGCGAAGGGGCTGAGCATGCCCGCATGTCCGCCGGCGCCGGCGCAAACCAGGATCAGGCCGTCGACCCCCTGCTCTGCCGCCTTCTCCGCATGGCGCACGCTTATCACGTCATGCATAACGATCCCGCCGTAGGAATGCGCCGCCTGCACGACTTCAAGCGGCGGACGCAAGCTGGTGATCATTATCGGCACCTTATGGCGCACGCAGACCTCCACGTCATGATCGAGCCGGTCGTTGGACGCGTGCACGATCTGATTGACGGCGAAGGGCGCGACGGGCCGGTCCGGATGCTTCGCCTGATACTCGGCGAGCTCGGTCTTGATGCGGACGATCCACTCTTCGAGCAGCTCTTTCGGCCGCGCGTTCAGCGCCGGGAACGCGCCGACGATTCCGGCCTTGCACTGGGCGATGACCAGATCCGGGACGGAGACGATGAACAGCGGCGCGCCGATCGCCGGGATCGACAGATGGCCTTGCAACATGGCGGGAAGCGGCACGGGACGGCTCCTGTATGCGATGACGGATTGTGGGTCAGGCGGCGGCGGGCCGCCAATTGCCGTGAAAGCCGAAGGGCACGCGGTGCGACAGAGCTGCGGTCGCCACGGGTCCGCGCGCGACGTCGCGTGCCTCCAGCACCACGAGATCGCTGCGCCGTTCCTCGCCGCGGTAGATCACCGCCAGCAGCCAGCCGTCGCCTTCGGCCGCTCCGTCCGATCGCGGCACGAACACCGGCTCGGAGGTCACATCGCCGGCGGCTAGTTCGTACAACTGCCGCTTGCCGGTCTTCAGGTCGAGATGGGCGACGGTGTCGAAGCGGACGTTCGCGCCGTCTCCCCGCCGCGCCGCGTAGTAGCCGTGGCGATAGGCGTGCCCGGCGAAGCGTTCGTCGAAACGCGGGAATTCGCCGGCCAGGTCGTCGATGTATTCGCGCTTGATCGTGTCGGAATTGCCGGCGAGATCGAAGGTCCAACGGCAAAGGCGCGCCGACGCAGGCCGGCCGGGTGAACCATCCGGATTGGGGAACAATGGTGCGGTTTCGTATTGCATGACATCGGCGACGATCTTGTCGCCGTCGTCCCATGCGTTCATGGGATGGAAGACGTAGGCCGCGTCGGTGCGGAACCAGCGCATGTCGGCGATCTTGCCGTCGCGGCGCATGACGCCGACATGCGTGCCCTTGTCCGGCTCCCAGGCATAGGCCGGCTTGCCCGACATGGCGCGCTCCATGCTGCCGGTGATGGGCATGATCGGGAACAGCACGTGCCGGTCCGTCACCATGAAGTCGTGGACCATGCTGGCGTAAGGCGCGCGAAATGCATCGAGGCGCGTGACATTGCCGTCGCGGTCCATCACGCCGTACAGCATGCCGGGCGAGAAGAAGCCGTCCGCCGAGTAGGCGAAGAACACCAGCTCGCCGGTTTTCGGATCGACCTTCGGATGCGCGGTGAAGCGTCCGGTGATGCGCCCCGCGAAATTCTGATAGCCGCGGCTCTCCAAACTATGAGGATCGAGTTCGAACGGCTGGTGCGCCTCTTCGAGCGCCAGCAGGCGCCCGCCGTGCCAGACGATGTTGGTATTGGCGACGCCCGTGTCCTTGCCGATGATCGAAGGATCGCTGGTCATCGGATTGCCCCACGAGCCGGCGAGCGCGCGACCGGCGGCGTGCTCCGCCTGCCATTTCGGCGTGCGGACCCAGCGATTGCGATAGGCGACCCGGCCGTTCTCGATGTGGAACGCGTGGATCATGCCGTCGCCGATGAACCAATGATAGTTGGCGTCGCGCGGCGCGAATTGCGGATTTGGCCCGTTGCGATAAAGCGTGCCCGCGAGCTCCCTCGGCAGCTCGCCGTCGACCGGCAGATCGGCCGCGTCGCATTCCATCAGGATCGGGGCGAAATTGCCGGTGAGAAACGGGTGCTTCGGAAACGGCTGGCTCATGGTGGCCTCCTGTCCTCGGGGTCCGTTCAACGTGCGAAGTCTTTGAGGAATGGAATCAGCGCCGCGTTCACTTCGGCGGGGCGCTCCTGCTGAATCCAATGGCCGCCGCCCTCGATCAGCACCTGGCGCTTCAGCCCCGGCACGGTCTGCGGCATCGCCTTGAGCGATGCTTCGCCCGCCGGGTTGCGGATCACCGCATCCTTGGTCCCGGCGATGAACAGCGTCGGCTGGGCGATGGTCGCGCCGGCCCAGGGCGCGGTCAGCTCCCAGTTGCGGTCGATGTTGCGATACCAGTTGAGCCCGCCGCGAAATCCGCTGCGCTTGAATTCTCCGGCCATCAGGGCGAGATCGGATTCCGTCACCCAGTCCGGCAGTTTGTCGGATGCGGCGATGCCGTCGAGGAAACCGCGGCCCGGCTCGAGCACCAGCGCCGACGTGCGTTTGCTCGCCGGATCTATTTTCGGCGCGAGCAGGCGGCGGAACGTGCCGGCTGCGTCGCGCTCGAATTCGGCTTCGGCGACGCCCGGCTCCTGGAAGTAGATCCAATAGAAGGTGTGCAAGCCGGCATCGCGCACGATCTTGAGCGGCGGGGCCGGCCCGCGCTGACGATAGGGCACGCTCATCACCGCGCCGGCGCGGAAGATATCGGGCCGCATCATCAGCGACGACCAGGCGACGGTGGCGCCCCAATCGTGGCCGACAATGATGGCTTCGCGCTCGCCGAGCGCCTGAACCAGCGCCACCACATCGCCGACCAGATGCATGATGCTGTAGGCGCCGATGTCGTGCGGCGCTTCGGTGCGGCCGTAGCCGCGCATGTCGGGCGCTACCGCATGAAAGCCGGCGGCGGCTACCGCCGGAATCTGGTGCCGCCAGGAATACCAGAGCTCCGGCCAGCCGTGCACCATCAGCACCAGCGGCCCCTTGCCCTGTTCCGCCACGTGCATGTCGATGCCGTTGACCTTGATCTGACGATGGGAGATCGAAGTGGGGCTGCTCATGGGGCTATCTCCTTCGGCCGGCGGCGCGGCGCGGCGGTCTTTGTTGCGACATATCTTGTTGCGGGGCGGCTTGCGGCGCGAACGTGCCCTCGGCCAGAAGCCGCATCATGGTGCGATGGAGCGTCGCGAAATCGGGTGCGCCGCCGAGCTTGCCGGCGAGATGCAGTACGACCAGCCCGTGAATGCCGGCCCAGAATACATAGCCGAGCAATTTCGGATCGCCCTTGATCCAGCCTTCGCGCACCAGCCCCTCGATATAGGCGGTCATGGTGCGGCGCGCCCGTGCGGTCGCGCGCTTCAGATCGGGAAAGCGGTTCTCGTCCGGCTGCGCCATGTCGAACATGAGGCGATAGGCATCGGGCTCGCTCATGGCGAAGCGGAGATAGGCCTCGCCGACCGCACGCGACTTGGCGCGCGCATCGCCGCTCGCCGTATTGGCCTCTTCCAATGCCGCGGCGAACCGGTCGAACGCGGCGGCGCGCACGGCAGCCAGGATTTCGTCCTTGTCGGCGAAATAGCGATAGGGCGTGGTGGCGGCGCAACCGAGTTCGGCCGCAAGCTGGCGCATGCTGACGCCCTGGGCGCCGTGGGCGGCGAAGCGCCGCTCGGCCGCGCGGCAGAGACGGTCGCGGAACGCCTTGACGTCGGCCTCGGAAAGATTGCGCGGCATGGTCTCCGCCCCTGTTCGCGAACAGTGTAAATTTACAGCGTTCATGAAAGCAAGCGAAATCGCATCGGAGCCATGGCCGGGCGGCGATTGACAGGGACGGATGAGAGGCAAATCCTGCACCGGCGGCGGGTTATGCAAGGCGGAGACTGCCATGACGGCCAAGGTCGAGATCTGCGAAGTGGGCTTGCGCGACGGCCTGCAGAACACCAAGCGCTTCATGGCGACGGACGCGAAGAAAGCCTGGATCAGCGCCGAGGCGGCCGCGGGCGTGCGCGAGATCGAAGTCTGCTCGTTCGTGCCGGCCAAGCTCATCCCCCAATTTGTGGACGCCGATGAAATCGTGGCCCACGCGCTTGCCATTCCCGGTCTCACGGTCGCAGCACTGGTGCCGAACCTGAAAGGCGCCGAGCGCGCCATAGCGGCCCGCGTGCACAAGATCAGCCTGCCGGTCTCGGTCAGCCGCGCCCATAGCAGCGCCAACGTGCGCAAGACGCCGGAACAGCAGGTCGAGGAGTGCCGCCGCATCGCCGAGCTTTGCGCCGCCCAGCCGAAAGGCCGAAGGCCGCATCTGTCGGCCGGACTCTCGACCGCGTTCGGATGCACCATGCAGGGCGTCGTCGAAGAAGACGACGTGCGCCGCATGGCGGCGGCGCTGGTGGAGGCCGGAGCCGACGACGTGAGCCTCGCCGATACGGTCGGCTACGCCCATCCGGCGCAGATCGCGCGTTTGTTCAAAGCCGTCAAGGCCGACGTGGGCGACAAGATGACGTCGATCCACCTGCACAATACGCGCGGCCTCGGCCTTGCCAACGCGCTTGCCGCCTTCGACGCCGGCGCGACCGGCTTCGACGCCAGCCTCGGCGGATTGGGTGGTTGCCCGTTTGCGCCCGGCGCATCCGGGAATGTCGTGACGGAGGATCTCGTCTTCATGTTCGAGGCCATGGGCGTTGCGACCGGCATCGATCTGGACCGGCTGCTGGCGGCGCGGCGCATCATGGCCGAGGCGCTTCCGGGCGAGCAGCTTTACGGTCACATGGCTCTGGCCGGCCCGCCGAAGGGATTTGTGCCTGCGTCGGCAATGCCTGCCTCGCGGAAGGCCGGGGCGGCGGCGTGAGTTCACCGCTTCCGCTCGACGGCATTCGTGTCGTCGAGTTCACGCATATGGTGATGGGCCCGACCTGCGGCCTGATCCTGGCCGATCTCGGCGCCGACGTGGTGAAAATCGAACCCATGCCCGACGGCGACAAGACGCGGCGCCTGGTCGGCGCCGGCGCCGGGTTCTTCGCCACCTTCAACCGCAACAAGCGCAGCGTCGCGGTGGATTTGAAATCGCCGCGCGGCGCCAGGCTGGTGCGCAAACTGATCGCCCGCGCTGACGCGGTGATCGAAAACTTCCGCCCCGACGCCATGGAACGCCTCGGCTTCGGGCACGAGGCGCTTCTGGCCGAGTTCCCGCGCCTGATCTATTGCGCGCTCAAGGGGTTTCTTTCCGGCCCCTACGAGAACCGCGTGGCGCTGGACGAAGTCGTGCAGATGATGGGCGGCCTCGCCTATATGACCGGACCGCCCGGCCGGCCGCTTCGCGCCGGCGCCTCGGTGAACGACATCATGGGCGGCATGTTCGGCGCCATCGCCATTCTGGCCGCGCTGCAGGAACGCCAGCGCACCGGCAAGGGCCAATTGGTCACCAGCGCGCTGTTCGAGAACAACGCGTTCCTGGTGGCGCAGCACATGGCGCAGCAGGCGGTCACCGGCAAGCCGCCCGAGCCGATGCCGAACCGGCTGCCGGCCTGGGCCATTTACGACATCTTCGACACCAGCGACGGCGGGCAGCTCTTCGTCGGCGTGGTCACCGATACCCAGTGGAAGCTGTTCTGCGAAGCGTTTCACCGGGCCGACCTTTATGCCGACGCAACGCTCGACACCAACCCGAAGCGGGTCACGGCACGGCCGCGCCTGCTGCCGGTGGTCGCCGAGATCATTCGCCGTCATACGCGCGCCGAGATGATGGCGCTCTGCGAACGGATCGGCCTGCCCTTCGCGCCGATCACGCGGCCGGGCGATCTGTTCGACGACCCGCAGCTCAATCAGCCGGGCGGCATGACCGAGGTCGAACTCGACGACGGCCGACGCGTGCGCCTGCCGGGCATGCCGGTCGAAATGGCGGGCCGGCGCTTCGGCAGCCGGATCGGATTGCCGAAGCTTGGCGCCGACAGCCGCGCGCTGGCCCAAGAGGCGGGCCTCGGCGCAGCCGAGATCGCAGCGATGCTTAAGGAAGGGTCGTTGGGCGAGTAGCGGCGCCGCGTGTGCCGCATGGCTCGGACCGGTAAAATGCAGGCCGGGCAAAACCGGCACGGACGTAAGGTCGCGCCGCCAAGCGCCGGTCGCGAATCCGCAGCGGTGAACCATGCCTAGCGCGCCCACACGTCAAATCCTCATCCCCATGATCATCGCCTGCGCGCTGTTCATGGAGAATTTGGATTCGACCGTCATCGCGACGGCGCTGCCGGCGATCGCGCGCGACATCGGCACCAGTCCGCTGCAGCTCAATCTTGCCATCACGAGCTACCTGCTCAGCCTCGCCGTGTTCATACCGTTGAGCGGCTGGATGGCCGACCGGTTCGGCGCGCGGACCGTGTTCCGGGCCGCTATCGGCGTGTTCATGCTGGGCTCGATCCTGTGCGGATTTTCGAATGGCCTGCCGGAGATGGTGGCGGCGCGCGTGCTGCAGGGCATGGGCGGCGCCATGATGGTGCCGGTCGGCCGGCTGGTGATCCTCCGTACCATCCCGAAGGCCGATCTGGTCAACGCCATGGCCTATCTCACAGTGCCGGCGCTGCTTGGGCCCGTGGTGGGTCCGCCGCTCGGCGGCTTCATCGTGACCTATGGCTCGTGGCGCTGGATCTTCTTCATCAACGTGCCGATCGGCATCCTCGGCATCGTGCTGGCGACCGTGTTCATCGACAACGTGCGCGAGGCGGAAAGCTGGAAGCTCGACGTGACCGGCTTCCTGATGACCGGCATCGGCCTCGCCGGGCTGGTGTTCGGCTTCGAATCGATCGGCCGCGGCGTGGTGCCGACCGCCGTCGTCGTCGCGCTGCTCTGCGGCGGACTTATCTGCCTTGCGGCCTATGTGGTGCACATGCGGAGCACGCCGCAGCCGATCGTCGATCTCGGGCTGTTGCGCATCCCAACTTTCAACGTCGCCATTATCGGCGGCTCGCTGTTCCGCATCGGCGTCGGCGCGCTGCCGTTCCTCACGCCGCTCATGCTGCAGGTCGGCTTCGGGCTCAGCGCGCTGAATTCCGGGCTTATCACCTTCGCCAGCGCCGCCGGCGCGCTCGCCATGAAAATGACCGCCGGTCCGATCCTGCGCGCGTTCGGCTACCGGCCCGTGCTCATTGCGAACACGTTGATCAACGGCGTGTTCTTCATGGGCTATGCGCTCTTTCAGCCCGGCACGCCGCACGCGCTGATTTTCCTGTTGCTGCTGGCCGGCGGCTTCTTCCGCTCGCTGCAATTCACCAGCGTGAGCACGCTGTCCTATGCGAACGTGATGCCGCCGCAAATGAGCCGCGCCACCAGCCTGTCGAGCATGGCGCAGCAGCTTTCGGTGAGCATCGGGGTCGGCACCGCGGCTCTCTTGCTGCACGTGACGCTCGTGGTGCGCGGCAGCGAGACGCTCGGCGCCGGCGACTTCGCGCCGGCCTTCATCGGCGTCGGCCTGATCACGCTCACGAGCCTCGCTTTCTTCGTGCGCCTGTCCGGCGATGCCGGCGCGGAAGTCGGCGGCAAGATCGCCCGAGCAAGCGAACCGAAACCGTCCTTGTCGGACTAGGCCGCTCCGGCCGGAACGCGATTCCCGGCCGGACAAGACTTGGACGCCGCTAGCCGGCCATGGCCAGCCGCGCATCGGCGACGATGCGCGCGACGTTGTCCGGCGCGAAGAATTCCCGCACCGGCACCGTTCCCGCCATCACGCCGAGAAAGCGGCCAATCTCGCGCGGGTTTCCTTCCAAGGCGTGCACCAATTCCTTCATTTCCGGCGGCGGCGGCGCAAGCCGCGCCAGATCGTCGGTAAGTTCGTGCATGGGTATGGAAGCTTCGTCGCGCCGCGCCTGGTACTCCCCGAGCGCGTCCTCGAAGCCGCGGCGTCCCGACAGCGCCGCATCAAGCGCCTCGGCCAACAGTTCCGCGTCACGGAAGGCATCGCTCATGCCTTGCGCCGTAATCGGATCCTTGTTGTGCCCGGCGTCGCCCACGAGCGCCCAGCCCGGACCGAAGGGTTTGCGGAAGTAGCTTTCGAGATGCGCCGTGCCGACAAGTTTCTCCACCCGCGTGGCGGTCGCGAGGCGATCGCGGATCCACGGCACCGACGCCAGCGCATCGAGGTACGCCTGCAGCGGGTTTCGGCGCACGCGCACAAAGGCGTCGACGGGCCAGACCGCCACCGCCAGCGTCAGGGCCGCGTTGGTCGGACCGACCACGAAGAAATTTCCGGGACGGATGAAGAGGTGCGTGTGAGGGGCGTTGAACCCGCTCCAGTAGCTGTAATAGTTGCAGGTGGCCGACGGCCGCCGAAAGTATTCGGTGGCGCCGGCCGCGCGGGCGACAAGGGAATCCCGGCCGTCGGCTCCGACGACCGCGCGCGCGCGCGCTTCGAAGCGGGCACCCGACGAATCTTCGCCGCAAATGCCCGCAACGCGGCCGTCCTCGAAGATCAGCTCGCGCACGCGCACGCCTTGGCGGAATTCCACGCCGGATTCGACGGCGGCGTCGATGAGCAGGGCGTCGAAGATCTTGCGGCGCGGCGCGTAGGAGACATCCGTGCCGCATTCCGCCGGCGCCGGATTGCCGGTCAATACGACCGGGCCGAAGTCCACGGTCAATGTCCTTTCGGCCGGTGCGTCCGTCGCCTGCAGACGATCGAGAACGCCCCAGCGCCGCAGCCTGGCGACGCCGGATACATGAATGAAATGGGTCGACATGGTGTCGCTCGGGAAGGTGGCGCGATCGACCATCAGGACCTTGTGTCCGCGTCGGGCCAGAAGCATGGCCGTTGACGCTCCGGCGCAGCGCGCGCCGACGACGATGACATCGTACATGGACGCATCTCCCCTGGTGCTCTCCAAGACTCGCTCAACGCCCGGCCGCCGGCCTAGAATTCACGTTCGGCGCGCTCGTCTTTGCATGCGTAAGGGTTTACGCGTGCGGCGGCCGGTGGTGAAATCGAATGATCGTATCGGCCCTATCAATGCCATGAATTTCGCCGCCTTCGACCTCAATCTGCTGCGGGTCTTCGACGCGCTCATGCGGGAGCGGAGCGCCACGCGCGCGGGCGAACGGGTGGGCTTGAGTCAGCCGGCGGTGAGCGCCGCGCTCAACCGCCTCCGCCATGCGCTCGGCGACGAGCTCTTCGTCCGCCAGGTCAACGAGATGGTGCCGACCCCGCGCGCGGTCGCTCTTGCCGAGCCGCTGCGCGACGCCCTGGAACAAGTGCAGCGGGCACTCTATGGAACGGCCGAGTTCGATCCGTCGAGCACCGTGCGCGACTTCGTGCTCCTGGGCGCCGACATTTTCGCAATGATGCTGATGCCGAATCTGCTGGCGAAGGTCTCGGCGGCGGCGCCGGGGATCGGGCTCAGGCTGCTCGACAGCGCACGCGGCGACGTGGCGCGCCTGCTGATCGCCGACGACATCGACATGGCGCTGGAACGCCCGCTCGACCTGCCGGAATGGATCTCGCGTCAACTGTTGTTCCGCTCGCCGTTCGTGATCATCGCGGCCAAGAACAATCCCGCGATCGCGGCAGCAAGAGTCAAGGAAGGCGAGGCGATCCCGCTCGACCTGTTCTGCACCCTTCCCCACGGGCTCCGCTCCATCGACGGGAGCACCAGCGGCTTCATGGCGGACGCGCTCGCGGCGGTCGGCAGGCGGCGGCGTGTCGTGCTGACCCTGGCCCAGTTTTACGCTTTGGCCCTGGCGGTATCGAAGGGATCGCTTCTGGCGGCGATGCCCACGGAATTTGCGCACGCCTATGCCGGTGAGCTTGGGCTCGCCATTTACCAACCGCCGTTCGAGGTTCCGGTGCCGGAGATCAATCTCTATTGGCACCGCCGCCACGACCAAGATCCGGCCCACCGCTGGCTCCGCGAGCAGATCGTCGCCGGCGTGCGCGAATTCACTTGAGCCGCAGCGGCGTGCCGCGTTGTGCTAGACTTGTGCAACGGTCGCCGCGAAAAACTTGGCCTCGATGCAGCAACCCGTGCAACGCAAACTGACGACGATCCTCGCTGCCGACGTGGCCGGCTACAGCCGGCTCACGGGCGGCGACGAGGAAGGCACGCTCGCCCGGCTCAGGGCGATCCGCAAGGAGCTGGTGGATCCCGCCATCGCCGCCAATCGCGGCCGCATCGTCAAGACGACCGGCGACGGCATGCTGGCCGAGTTCGCTTCGGTGGTGGACGCGGTGCGCTCGGCGCTGGAGGTGCAGCGCGCCATGGTGGACCGCAACGCCGGGCTTACGCCCCACCAGCGCATCGACTTCCGCGTCGGCATCAACCTCGGCGACGTGGTGGTGGAGGATGACGGCGACCTCATGGGAGAGGGCGTCAACGTGGCGGCGCGCCTTGAAGGCATCGCCGCGCCCGGCGGCATCTGCCTGTCGCGCGCCGCTTACGACCAGGTACGCGGCAAGATAGATGTCGCCATGCAAGACCTGGGCGAGCAGCGGCTGAAGAACATTGCCGAGCCGGTGCGCGTTTACGCCATTACGCCCGTGCACGGCGGCGCGCCGCAGGCGTCGCCAACCCTCGCGCCGCGGCTCTCCATCGTCGTGCTGCCCTTCGCCAATCTCGGCGGCGATGCCGAACAGGATTATTTCGTCGACGGCATCACCGAAAGCCTGACCACCGATCTGTCGCGCATTCCCGGCGCCTTCGTCATTGCCCGCAACACCGCCTTCACCTTCAAGGGCAAGGCCGTGGACGCGCGAAAAGTGGGCCGCGAGCTTGGCGTGCGCTACGTCATGGAAGGCAGCGTGCAGACCGGCGGGAACCGCATCCGCGTCAACGCGCAGCTGATCGACGTGGAGACCGGCGCGCATCTCTGGGCCGAGCGCTTCGACAAGCCGCGCGCCGATCTGTTCGACATGCAGGACGAGATCACCGCGCGGCTGGCGCGGACGGTGGGCATCGAGCTGGTGGCGGCCGAAGGCCGGCGGGCGGAGCGCGAGCGGCCGGACAACATGGATGCGGTCGACCTGGCCATGCGCGGGCGGGCGGTGATGAACCGGCCGCCCTCGCTCGACAATGTGCGCCAGGCCCGCGACTTGTTCGAGGCGGCACTTCGCCTCGACGACCGCAACGTGGAGGCGCTCGTTGGTCTCGGCGAATCCCATGCCTTCGAGCTTCGCAGCTTTGCATCGACCGCACGGGCGGAACAGCTCAGCGCCGCGGAGGCGGCCATCGACAAGGCGCTCACTCTCGCGCCCGAAAATGCCAATGCGCACAACATTCGTGCCGGGGTGCTGTTCCTGCAGCGCAGGCCCGAGCGGGCGCTGGAGGAAGCCGAGCTTGCGATCTCGCTCGATCGCAACCTGCCCTCAGCCCAGGCCACGGCTGCGTTCCTGAAGATGATGGTCGGGCGTGCCGAGGAGACCGAAGACGGCATCAGCGAAGCAATTCGCCTCAGTCCCCGCGATCCCGCCCTGAGTCAGTGGTACTCGTTCATGGGCGTCTCCAACGTGTATCGTGGCCGGCTCGATCGCGCCGTGGAGCACCTGCGCCGCGCTGTCACCATGAATCCCCGCTCGGCGCTGCCGCACTTCTTCTTGGCCGCGGCGCTGGCGCTGACCGGCCGGATCGACGAGGCGGCGCGAGCGCGCGACGCCGGGCTCAAGCTCGATCCGAATTTCAGCCTGTCCAGGTTCCGCAACGACGTGCGCAGCGACAACCCCGTCTACCTGGAGCAGCGCCAGCACATCTACGAAGGCATGCGCAAGGCCGGCGTGCCGGAAGAGCGTTGAACATGGCGGACCAAGATTGGCGGCCGCAACAGAATTGGCCTCGATGCAGCAGCCAGTGCAACGCAAACTGACGACGATCCTCGCCGCCGACGTGGCCGGCTACAGCCGGCTCATGGGCATCGACGAGGCGGGGACGGCGCGTGCCCTGCGCGAACATCAGGCCGTGCTCCGGCCGCTCGTAGACCGGCACGGCGGCAGGATCGCCAACACCGCCGGCGACAGTGTGCTGATCGAATTCCCTTCCGTCGTCATGGCGGTCGAATGCGCCCTGGCGGTGCAGGCGCTGATGCGCGAACGCAATGCCGGCGTGCCTGAAGATCGGCGCATGCTGTATCGGGTCGGGATCAATCTCGGCGACGTGATCGTCGAGGCGAGCGGCGATCTTATCGGCGATGGCGTCAACGTCGCCGCACGGCTGG
>DASQHM010000209.1:0-11283 GCA_035632095.1 Candidatus Cybelea sp.
GGCGGCGAGATCGGACAGCACGCGCTTGACGATGGCTTGCCGGATGCGCGCCAGGATCGGATTTTGCTGCAGCATTTCGCGGCTGACGTTGAGCGGCAGGTCTTCCGAGTCCACGATGCCGCGCAGGAAGCGCAAGTATCCCGGCACCAGGCCCTCGGCGTCGTCGGTGACGAAAACCCGCCGCACGTAAAGCTTCACGCGATGCTTGCGGTCGGTGTTGAACAGATCGAACGGCTTTTCGGTCGGCACGAACAGCAGCATCGTGTACTCGATCTTGCCCTCGGCCCGCTGGTGCATGACCGCCCAAGGCTTGTCGAAGGCATGGCCGGCGTGGCGGTAGAACTCGGCGTATTGCTCGGGCGTGATGTCGGATTTCGGACGCGTCCAGAGCGCGCTGGCGCTGTTGATGGTTTCATCCTTGCCGTCGCTCGCGAATCGGATCGGCATGGCGATATGGTCGGAATAGGTGCGCACGATCCGCTGCAGCCGCGACGGTTCCAGAAACTCGTCTTCCTCCTTGCGCAGGTGCACCACCACAGTGGTGCCGCGCCCGTCCCGCTCGGCTTCGCCCACGGTGAAATCGCCGGTGCCTTTGGACGTCCAGCGCCAGGCCTGGGCGTCGCCCGCCTTGCGGCTCAGGACCTCCACTTCGTCGGCCACCATGAAGGCCGAGTAGAAGCCGACGCCGAACTGGCCGATCAGCCGCATGTCCTTCGCCGCGTCGCCGGATAGCTGTTGCACGAACGCGGAGGTGCCCGAGCGCGCGATGGTGCCGAGATTGTCGATCATGTCCTGGCGGTTCATGCCGATGCCGTTGTCGGCGACGGTGACGGTGCGCGCCGCCTTGTCGATGCCGATGCGGATTTCGAGCTTGGGGTCCTCGGCCAGCAATGCGGGTTCGGTCAAGGCCGCATAGCGCAGCCGGTCGCACGCGTCCGACGCGTTGGAGATCAGCTCGCGCAAGAAGATTTCCTTCTCGCTGTAAAGCGAGTGCGCCACGATGTGGAGCAGCCTCGCCACCTCGGCCTGAAAGGACAGGGTCTGGTCGGTCATGGCGATATCGCGCGTAGTTGGGGCGGTTCAGCGCCCTATGTGAAATCGGCCGGGGCGGACGTCAAGGGGGAAGCGGCAAATCAACTCCCCTTCTTCTCCGTCATGGTGACGTCCTCCGGCGTGTGGCTGTAGTTGCCGGCCTGGTAGTCCGGAATCTGGTAGGCCCAGGGGCTGAATTGCTTGTTGAACTCGGCCGCCTCTTTCTCCACGTCGGCGGCGGTCCTGGGCTGGTCGGCGGCAGGCTCTGCCGGTTTGTCCCCGGCCGATTTGTCTCCCGCTGCCTTGTCTGCCGCCGGCGGATTGGCCGGAGGCGGCGCAACCTTGGCCGCTTGCGCCGGGTCGAAGCCCGCCGACAGGGCGATCCACGGCTTGTCGCCTTGCTTGACGGTTTTCACCGTCACCACCAATCCGTCGAAGGTGTGGAAGGTGGCGACGACCGGCTTGTCGAAGTTCACATCGGAGAGTTTGGCCACATCGTCGCAGGTCAGGAATTCCAGCGCGGCGCCGGTGCCGTTCATGTCGGTCATCTTCGGCTTGGCATCGGGCTTCAGCCCGGTGACTTTCCAGTCTTCCTGTTTGGCGGTGTCCCGGCTTTGCTCGAGCTTGCGCCCGTCGGGCTGCACGATGTCGACCGACATGATGCGGCCGCGCGCGATGTGCGTCAGGCTGCGTTCGATCCAGGTCATGGGATCGGTCTTGACTTCGATCCGGCCCTCGGCGAGCCAGGAGCGCGCCTCGCCGGGCTTGCGCACGTAAAGCTGCGCCGGATGACTGCCGCTTTCGTATGCCTTGGTGTCGCCGACCAGCAGCGCCGCCAATTCCTGTCCCTTGGCGTCGGCCAAGCCGAGGCGGATGGCCTTCGAATCCGGCTTGTCGATATCGGCGACGCCGATCTTGCCGTAAAGGTCGGGCTTGTCGGTGCGCGGCTCGATCGCCTTCAGGTCCACAAGACCGGCAAGCGCCGCCCGCACCGCATCCGGCTTGGCCGGATAGTCTGATTTCTCGCGAATGACCCAGGTGCCGTTTTGATCGGCGATGGTCAGCTTCTGCTTCGCGCCGGCCACGGTCAGGGCCGTGACGTCGCCGATCTTGGCGCTTAGGCCGGGAAAGAGCGGCGTCGGCTGCATGACCGCCGTCTCCGCGTCCTGACGGCCGCCGACGGCGAAAATGGCGGCACCGATGGCGACGACGGCCGCGATGCCGAGCCCGACCAGAACCTTGTTCCGCATCACCCGCCTCCTACACCCGATCACTCATGCCGTGCCGCACGGGCCTTTCGGCGCTGGTAGCGCACGCCCGCCAGCGCCAGGGCGAGAATCGCCACCGCGAGCGGCACGAGCGCGATGTTGATGAACTTCAGCTCGCCCGCCAGGCGCTCGATATCGCGGTTGAGACTGTGCTGCACGTCGCGAAGCTCTTTGCGCGTGCGCAGTATCTCCTGTCGGAAATTCTCGACGGTGGATTGTTCCTCGGCGCTGAACAGCGCGCCGCCGCCGCTGGCCTTGGCCTTGCTCTGCAGGTCGGCGATCTGCTTTTGCGTGTCATCGAGCTTTTTCTGCAGCGATTGCTGCTGCGCCAAGAACTTCTGCTCGGCATCGTGGCGCAGATTGTCGACCACGAGAAACGGCCGGTAGGAACGGCCGCGGCTGCGCAATCCGATCAGGTCGTTGGAGCCCGAGAGGTTGTCGATGCCGTTGACGACGAAATCCGCGTTGGCGGAAATCGGCACGGCCACCTGCCGGCCGAAGTAGGATTCCGTGCGTACCCAGAAGCGGTCGTCGAGCATGTCGGTGTCGGCAACGACGATCACGTTGATCGGCTCGGCGCTCTCCTTTATCTGCGGCGCCGGCGGTTCGGCCTTGGCGTCCGGCTTGTCTGCGGCGGCATCGGCATCCTTCTTCTTTTCCGGCATGGGCGGCGGGCCGTCCGGGAAGGCCGTGTTCACCTTGCCGGTGATCCGCGCCGCCAGCACGTAACGCTCGCCGGTCGGCTTCAATGCGGTGAAGATCTTGTCCGGATTGGGCGCATAGCGCACCAAATCCGCGTCGAGCAATCCCGCCTGATCGGAAGACCAGAGCAGCGGCTCGAACTTGGTGGCCGCGTCCTTGACCTGGGTCAGGCTACCCGCGGTGCCGAGGTCGAGAGTGCCCAGATCCGACGTCACCACGTCGCTCTTCGAAAGATTGTCGCGGCCGACGGCGAGCCAAGCCACGTAATCCTGCACCTGGCGCCTGGCGCCGCCGCCCATTTGCACCTGGATGGCGAGCTTGCGGTCGCCGACGAACTTGTCCGGCGTCATTTCGATGCCCCAGGCTTTGAACAGCTCCGGCAACGAAGACGAGCGCACCTCCCCCGGATCGGGCATGCCCATGGGACCCGGCTGTCCGGCGTCGAGCTCGGCGAAGGGATCGACGAAGGCCATCACGTGTCCGCCCTTGAGCACGAACTGATCGACCGCGTATTCGGCGTATTTGGTCAGCTTCTTCGGATGCGCGATGAGCAGAACCGTCACGTCCTTGTCGATGGCCGTGAGGTCCGAATGCAGCATCTTCACGTCGAACACCTGCCGCAGCTGGGTGAGCAAGGCATAGGGCTGCGATTGGCCGCGCATGGCCGCCATCATGCCGCCCGGGCCGTATTCCATCGGCAGGTCGGTGATGACGCCGAGCACCGGCTTTTTCGGGTCGGACAGGTTGTAGATGAGCTTGGTCAGGTCGTACTCGAGGAATTGCTCCTTGTTCGGATCGAAGACCGGAATCGTCTCCTGCTTGTCGGTCGAGTTGGTGCCGACCAGACCGAAATAGAACAGCTCGCCCGATCCCTGATCGACCGGCACGCCTTGCAGGCCGTCCTGGGTCGCGCGGTCCTCCGCATCGGAATAGGGCTCCGGGTCGATCACTTCCAGATGGATCTTGCCGCCCGACAGGCTCGCGTATTCCTCAAGCAGCTCGCGCACGCGGGCTCCGTAGGTCTTGAGCTGCGGCGCCTGCGCCGCCAGCTTCTCCGAAAAGAAGAATCGAAGCTGGATCGGCTCGCCGAGTCCTTTGAGCACGTGACGGGATCCGTCCGACAGGGTGAAGAGCCGGTCCTGAGTAAGATCGAGGCGCGCATGGCGCAAACCTTGGTCGCTGGCGACGTTGACCGCGACGAAGAGCACGGCGGCGAGGACGACGGCGGCGACGGAAATGAGACGGCGGTTCATGCTGCGGCCCTCTCAGCTCGCCTTCTTCTGCTCGACCACCACCGCGTTGGCGAAGAGCCAGGTCGCGATGAGGGTGGCGAAGAAGATCACGTCGCGGATGTCGATGACGCCGTCCTGGATGGCGTTGAAATGCGTCAGGAAACTGAACGAGGCGATGGCCTGCACCAGAATGGCCGGCAACCAGGCGCTGGCGAAGTCGAGCACGATGGAGGCGCCGGCGACCGTGAAAATGAAGCACACCACCACCGACACCACGAAAGCGATCACCTGGTTGCGCGTGGTGGCGGAGATGCAGGCGCCGATGGCGAGATAGCCGCCCGCCATGAGCAGGCTGCCGATGTAGCCGGCGACGATCACGCCGTTGTCCGGATGACCGAGGTAGTTGACCGTGATCCAGATGGGAAACGTGAGCGCGAGCGCAATGGCGATGAAAGCCCAGGCGGCGAGGAATTTGCCGAGCACGATGCCGCCGAGATCGACGGGCAAGGTCATCAGCAGCTCGATGGTGCCGGCCTTGCGCTCTTCCGCCCAGAGCCGCATGGAAACCGCGGGCACCAGGAACAGGTAGAGCCAGGGGTGGAAGCTGAAGAACGACTTGAGATCCGCTTGGCCGCGATCGAAGAAGTTGCCCACGTAGAACGTGGCGATGCCGGTGAGGAACAGGAAGATGACGATGAACACGTACGCCACCGGCGTCGCAAAATACCCCGCGAGCTCGCGCTTGAAGACGGTCCACGTGCCGGTCATGCGACGCTCCTCGGCTCGGCGGATGCGGTGATGAAGCGGAAGACCGCATCGAGCTTTCCCGGTTCCGCCTGATAGTCCCCGAGGCGCCAGCCGATTTCGAGCGGATGGCCTTCGGCGATCAGGCGGCCGCGCGCGATCACCACGGCGCGGGTGCAGACGGCTTCCACCTCTTCCAGAATATGCGTCGAAATCACGATGGCCTTTTCCGGCGCCATGCGGCGGATGAGCTCGCGCACCTCGTGCTTCTGGTTGGGATCGAGGCCGTCGGTCGGCTCGTCCAGCACCAGGACCGGCGGATCGTGCAGGATGGCTTGCGCCAGGCCGACGCGGCGCTTGAAGCCTTTCGACAGGGTCTCGATCGGCTGATCCATGACCGGCCCGAGATGCACGTGGCTGGTCACGCGCTCGATCGCCGCCTTCCGTTCGGTACCCTTCAAGCCGCGGACTTCGGCGATGAAATCCAGGAAGCCCGCCGGCGTCATGTCGGGATAGGCCGGCGCGCCTTCGGGCAGATAGCCGATCTGGCGCTTGGCGGCGAGCGCATCATCCACCACGTCGAAGCCCGCGACCTTCACAGCCCCCGAGGAGGGCGTCAGGAAGCCGGTCAGCATTTTCATGGTGGTGGACTTGCCGGCGCCGTTCGGCCCGAGGAACCCGAGGACTTCGCCTTTTGCGACGGAAAAGCTCACGTCGTCGACGGCCACAAGCGGGCCGAAGCGCTTCGACAGATGCGCAATCTCGATCATGGCCGTCATGGCGAACACTCCCCAATCGCCGCCCCTTGTCGCCAGGACGGACGCCCCCGCCGCACGGTACTTAAGCCAGCCGCGCGAATGCTTCAAGCGGCCTTTCAAGCCAGTCCGCCGCCCCGGCCGCGCCCCGAGGGAGCCTAATTTCGGCGCGGATGGACGGCGATGGACTCTTGCGGCATGGTGCGCGGAATTGCGGCAAAACCGTGTCGCCGGGGCAAATCTGCGGATGCGGCATGGCCGCGACGAAAGGACGCATGAGCGAGGCAAGTCAGGATGACGCGGCCGACGCCGGATTCGAGGTTCCCTCGCCCTGCATCGGCGTCTGCATTCTCGACGGCGACACCGGCTGGTGCCGGGGTTGCCTCAGGACCGTACCGGAGATCGCGAGCTGGCCGCGCCTCAGCCGCGCCGAGCGCCGCCGCCTGGTCGAAAGGCTGGCAGAGCGGCGGGCCGAGAATCCGGCTTAAGACGATGGCCGATCCGTCCGCGCCGAAAATCCGCATCGTGCGCGTGCCGCCCGGCGAAGCGCCGCTCTGGGTGCGCGAGAAATGGGTGGGCCTCGAATTGCCGCTAGCGTTTCGTGGTCGCAAGCCACACAAGCACTTTACGTCCGGCGTCCTGTCGGCGTCGCGCAACCCTTTTGTCACCGCGTTTCGCATGCTGCTTGGACGGCTCGACCGGCAAGCAGGCTATGCCGTCGACGCGGTTGCAGCCCTCGCCGTGCTCGAACGCTCAGCGCCCGACGCGGCCCGATGGTGGCGCGACAACGCGCAATGGCTGATCAAGGACAACCGCAAGTTCCTGTTCCAGGCGGACGTCTGCGAACTGATCGGGGAACCGCGGCGGTAGCGGCCTCATGCTTCGACAAGCTCAGCATGAGGTAGTTGGTTAGACCTCATCCTGAGCCTGTCGAAGGATGAGGTCTGCTTGACCGACGACTGCTATGAGCTCCCTCTCCGCCGCGAAGCGGGGAAGAAGCTTCGCTACGGTGCTTGCCTAGAAACTCGCCGCCGCCACGCCCAGTTTCGCCAGGCCGCCTGCGATGGTTGCAGCCCCCGCCGCCGGAAGGCCGTTGCGGAACACGCCGCGATGGTTGGCGTGACGCGACGCCCGCGTGATGTCGCGCGCCGGATCGCCGTCGACCAGGAGCAGGTCGGCGGCAGCGCCCTCGCGCAGCGTGCCGAGTTCGGGCAGGTCGCAAAGATCCGCCGCGCGGCTGGTTCCGGCCCGCAAGGCGTCGAGCGGCTTCATGCCGGCATTGACCATGAATTCCAGTTCCATGGCGTTTTCGCCGTGCAGATTGAACGGTGTGCCGGCGTCGGTGCCGAGCGCGATCAAGCCGCCGGCCTCATAGAACATCTTGAACGATTCCAAGTGCCGCTCGAATACGCGCGCCGCCTTTTCGACCGCCCAGGCCGGAATGCCCTTGTCCTTGTTGCGCACGATGTTCTGCACCGCCGCAAGCGTCGGCACGAGATAGGTGCGCCGATCGAGCATGGCGCGGAGACATTCGTCGTTCATGAAGATGCCGTGCTCGATCGAGCTGACGCCGCCCAGCACCGCGTTCAGAATGCCTTCGGCGCCCTGGGCATGGCTCGCGGTCCGTTTGTGGAAGCGCTTGGCTTCGGCGAGGCCCGCGCCGATCTCCGCCCGCGAGTAATGCGCGTCCTCCGGATTGACGCCCGGCGTCATCACCCCGCCCGTGGCCATGATCTTGATCAGGTCCGCGCCGGCGTGAATTTGTTCGCGCACGGCCTTCACCACCTCGTCGACGCCGTCGGCGACGCGGCCGCCGCGATTGCCGTGGCCGCCGGTCATGCAGATCATGCGGCCGGACGCGCGTATGGAGGGTCCGACGAACTCGCCGCGCTTGATCGCGTCCCGCACGCTGAATTCGATGTAGTCCTTGCCGCCGCAATCGCGCACCGCCACCGTGCCGTTGCGGAGCGTGAGCTGCGCCCGTTCGAGCGCCTTCAGCGCGATCTGCGGCGCGTTCAATTTGGATTGGGCCGTGGCCGGGTCGGCCTCGGCGCCGGAGCAAAGATGCACGTGGCAGTCGATCAGGCCCGGCATCAGCGTGCCGCCGCTCGTATCGACGACTTCGCCGGCAAAGCCCGCGAATTCGCCGAGCGGCGCCAGTTTCTTGATCTTGCCGGCCTCGACCAGCACGCCGTGACCCTGTACGGGATCCTTCACGCCGTCAAACAGCGCTCCGCCCTTGAACAGAACCTGCATTGCTTCCTCCCTCGACACGCAATCGATGAACGGAGGCGATCATAGCGCAAAGCCGAGGGCCAGGCGCCAGATGCGCACTCCTGGGACCCAATGCCGGAAAAGGAGACCGGCGGCCGCCCGAAGACGGCCGCCGGAGATTTGCGTCAGGACGGCCGCGCTGAAGCCCTTGGGGGGAAAGGGGCTTCCGGCAAGTCCGGCGATGGCGGGGGGCAATCGCCGGGCTTAGGTCTGCCGCGTCCGGACCGGAGAGGTGGTTGGCGGCGAGCCGCGCCACGACGGTCCGTCCTGCATTGCGGGGGTCCTTGCTCGGGCTTACGGCGGGGGCGGAGGGGGGGTACGCCAAACCGCTGCTCAACCGGGCTGACCGCCCTAGGTTCGGCAGAGTGTCCGGCCAATACGGCGTCACCGGGACCGGATCAAGGCAAATTTGCGGCGCCAGCGCCGGACCGGCGGAGGCGGTTGGCAGACCGAACGCCATCGTATTTACTCGGCCCGCAACGCGCTTGCGTCACGAACTGAAATCAACGCCGGGAGAACGTCATGGCCAGCCGCAGTACCGACTTGTCCAAGCGGCTGAACGAATACGTCATCAAGTTCGGCAGCCACGAAACCGCAATCCAAGCCGAGCTCCGCGCCGAGACCGCGCGGCTGCCCATGGCGATGATGCAGATCGGCGCCGAGCAAGGCGCGTTCATGCAGATGCTGGTGCGGCTGATCGGCGCGCGCCGCTGCATCGAGGTCGGCGTCTTCACCGGCTTCAGCGCGCTGGCCGTCGCTTTGGCGCTGCCGGCCGACGGCCGCATACTTGCTTGCGACGTGAACGAGGAATGGACCGCCCTGGCGAAGCGCTACTGGGCGAAGGCCGGCGTGCAGAACAAGATCGAGCTGAAGCTCCAGCCGGCGCTCAAGACGCTCGATGCGGAAATCGCGGCGGGCCGGGCCGGCGCCTACGATTTCGCCTTCATCGACGCCGACAAGACCAACTACGACAGCTATTACGAGCGTGCGCTGACGCTGCTTCGCAAGGGCGGCCTGATCGCCATCGACAACGTGCTCTGGCACGGCAAGGTCGTCGATGCGTCGGCGAACGATGCGGAGACCAAAGCGATCCGGGCGTTGAACGAAAAGGTGCACGGCGATGCGCGCGTCCACATGTGCCTGACGCCCATCGGCGACGGTCTGACCCTGGCCCAGAAGCGCTGACAGCCCTCGGCGATGAGCGTCTTTCTGCTCAAACGCTTCGCCACATTCATCGCCACGCTGATCGGCGCCTCGATCGTCATTTTCCTGGTGCTGGAGATCCTGCCCGGCAACGCCGCGCAGACCATGCTGGGACCCGATGCGACGCCCGAAACCGTCGCCGCGTTGGCGCATAAGCTCGGCCTGGACCGCCCGCCGGTCGCGCGTTACCTCGAATGGGTGGGCGGCATGCTCACCGGACATCTCGGCAATTCCTATGCCTACAACTCGCCGGTGAGCGAGCTCATCGTCGAGCGCCTGCAGGTGACGGTCCCGCTCGCGCTCATGTCCATGCTGTTGACCACCGTCATCGCCTTGAGCCTCGGCGTCTACGCCGCCGCGCGCCACAACAGGATCGGCGACGTGAGCGTCATGGGCGTGAGTCAAATCGGGATCGCCATCCCGAACTTCTGGTTCGCCATCATGCTGATCCTGTTCTTCGCGGTCCGTCTCAAGTGGTTCTCCGCCGGCGGATTTCCCGGATGGGGCGCGGGCGCCTGGCTGGCGCTGAAGTCGTTGATGCTGCCCTCGGTGGCGCTCGCCGTCGTGCAGGCCGCCATACTCGCGCGCATCACCCGCTCGGCGGTGCTCGATGTCCTGCGCGAGGATTTCGTCCGCACCGCTCGCGCCAAGGGCTTGAGCAGGACCGCCGCGCTCTGGCGCCACGTGTTGCGCAACGCGCTCATCCCGGTCGTCACCATCATGGGCCTGCAATTCTCCAATCTGCTGGCCGGCACCATCGTGGTGGAGAACGTGTTCTATCTCCCGGGCCTCGGCCGCCTGATCTTCCAGTCGATCTCCAACCGTGACGTGATCGTGGTGCGCGACGTGGTGATGTTTCTTGCCGCCATGGTGGTCGTCACCAACTTCGTCGTCGACATGCTCTATGCGGCCATCGACCCGCGCCTGAAGGCGCACGACATATGACGTTCAACCGCCGCGCGCTGCGCCATCCGAGCCTCGCCGTCGGCGGCGTCTTGACGCTCCTGCTGATCTTGGTGGCGCTGGTCTCGCTCTTCTGGACGCCGTGGTCGGCCTACCTGATCGATGTGCCGCATCGCCTGCTGCCGCCGACGGAGCATCATTGGCTCGGCACCGATCCTTTCGGCCGCGACATCGTTTCGCTGATCCTCGTCGGCGCACAAAATTCGATCATGGTCGGCGTCATCGCGGTCGGCATCGGTCTTGGCTTCGGCACCACGCTCGGCGCGACGGCGGCGGCCCATCGCGGCTGGGTCGAGGAGCTGGTCATGCGGCTTTCCGATTTTACCTTCGCCTTTCCCGCCGTGCTGTCGGCAATCATGCTGACCGCGCTGCTCGGCCCCGGCATCGTCAATTCCATCATCGCCATCGGCATCTTCAACGTGCCGGTGTTCGCCCGCGTCACGCGCGCGTCGGCCAACGCCATCTGGGCGCGCGAGTTCGTCGCCGCGGCGCGCGCCGCCGGCAAGGGGCGGCTGCGCATCACGCTCGAACACGTGCTGCCCAACATCCTGTCGCAGCTCATCGTGCAGGCGACGATCCAATTCGCGACGGCGATTCTGGCGGAGGCGGCGCTGTCCTATCTCGGCCTCGGCACCCAGCCGCCGCAGCCGTCGTGGGGGCGGATGCTTTACGACGCGCAGACCTATCTGTTCCAGGCGCCGAGCCTCGCCGTTTTCCCCGGCGTCGCCATCGCGGTTGCCGTGCTCGGGCTCAATCTGCTCGGCGACGGATTGCGCGACGTGCTCGACCCGCGCCTGGTGCGGAGCCGCTGATCATGGCGCTGCTGGAAGTGCGCGACCTCCGGGTCAGACTCAACACCGCGCGCGGACCGGCGGAAGCCGTGCGCGGCGTCAGCTTCGATCTCGACCGCGGCGAGACGCTTGGCCTGATCGGCGAATCCGGTTCCGGCAAATCGATGACCGCTCTGGCGCTGCTTGGCCTGCTGCCGGAAGGCGCCGCCGTCTCGGGAACGGTGAGCTTCGACGGGCGCGACCTGGTGTCGCTGCCTGAGTCCGAGCTTTGCAAACTCCGCGGCAATCGCATTTCCATGGTGTTTCAGGAGCCGATGAC
>DASQHM010000210.1:0-13520 GCA_035632095.1 Candidatus Cybelea sp.
TGAAACGGCAACACCATCCACTACCGCGCGGCGTGTGTGTGACTCGTGTGTGGACCGCTTGCGAGCGACGTTCTTAATGCAATGATATTACTGATCTTCTTGCGGCGCTCGAAGTATGGCGGAGGGAGGGGGATTCGAACCCCCGACAGCCCTTTACGGACTGTAACGGTTTAGCAAACCGCCGCCTTCAGCCACTCGGCCACCCCTCCGCGCAGAGTGGGTGTCAACACGGCGTATGCGCCGCCCGTTCTAAGGCGGCCCCCTGAGGCTGTCAACGAACGGTTGGCTGACACGCTTGGCCGAGCCCAATGTGCGGGCCTTGGCCTGCGGGATTTGGCGCGCCGAACCTTAGCTGGCAGGGCGCCATTCGCGGGCGAGACGCTGGGCCTCAGCGATTTGGCCCGGCGTCATGCAGGCAGCGATCTCCGCCCGCACTTCGCGCGCGCGGCTCGATCCGCGCATAGCCGCCAGATTGAGCCATTTGTGCGCAAGCACCAAGTCTTGCGGCACGCCGTCGCCCACCGAGTGCGCGAGGCCAAGCTCAAACATATCGTCCGCCGCCGTGACGGCGGAACGGCCGGCCACTGGGGTTGAGGCAGCACCGTCCAGCATTCTCTCCAACTGCATGGCACGTCTCCGCTGTGAACCGCGCGAACCACCCGGACCGGAATTCCCCCAGATCGAACTCAGATCCCGTTCGCGCTGTGTCAATCGTGGGGCGTTCGGCGTTAACATTCGGTATCGACGAGTTGCGCTATTCACCGATTTCTGTGGATAACGCGCCGCTAACCATTTCCAGCTCGGAGACCGACGTCGGAAACACGCAATGCGGATGGCCTGCGGCCGCATAGACGGTCGTAAAACGCTTCAGGCTCGCATCGATGGCCGCGGGCAGCCTGGCCGGATGGCCCAGCGGAGCGACGCCCCCAATGCTCTGTCCGGTCGCCTGGCGCACAAGTTCCGCATCGGCGCGCGTTACCGGCCCGTTAAGGCTAAGAGCCCGGGCGAGCGCCATGGTGTTGCAGCGCCGGTCGCCGGCGACCAAGGCCAGCACTGCCCTGCCCTCCACGGCAAAAACCAGGGTTTTGACGATGGCGCCGAGTTCGCAGCCGAGCGCCCGCGCCGCGTCTTCCGCCGTCCGGGCGGTCTGCGCCAAGGCAATGACCCGGCCCTTGGACCCGGCCGCAATCAACGCTGCCTGGACGCGCGCGACCGCGGGACGCGCCAGCAAATCCTCGCTCAAGGCACCGCGAAACCGCGCTTTACCGCCGGGCGCGCGCCGATGGCGTCGTACCAGCGTTTCAGATGGGGAAAGTCCTCGAGCTTCTGGCCCTGCCATTCGTGCCGCGCGATCCAGGGATAACTCGCGATGTCGGCAATCGAGTATTCGCCGGCCAGATAGGGCGTATCGGCGAGGCGGCGGTTCATCACGCCGTAGAGCCGCGCGGTTTCGTCGGTGTAGCGCTTGATGGCATAGGGAAGTTGCTCGGGCGCGAAACGGCGGAAATGATGCGCCTGGCCGAGCATTGGCCCGAGCCCGCCCATCTGGAACATGAGCCATTGCAGGCAGTCGTAGCGGCCGCGTGGTCCGGGCGGAATGAGCTTGCCGGTCTTGTCGGCGAGATAGACCAGGATGGCGCCGCTCTCGAACAGCGAATACGGGCCGCCGCCCCACGGCGGCTCCTGGTCGACGATGGCGGGAATTTTGTTGTTCGGGCTGATCTTCAGGAAGTCCGGCGCGAATTGCTCGTTCTTCGAAATATTGATGGGGAACACCTGATACGTCAGGCCGAGTTCTTCGAGCGCTATGGAAATCTTGCGGCCGTTGGGCGTGCTCCATGTGTAGAGATCGATCACGATGCCGTTCCTCCCTTTCAAACCACCGCCGCCGACAGGGCTTGGTCCATGTCGGCGATCAAATCCTCGGGCGCTTCCAAGCCGATCGACAGCCGCAGCAAATCGGGCGGCACCGGGCTCGTCGGCCCTTCGATGGATGCGCGATGCTCAACCAGGCTTTCGACGCCACCGAGCGACGTCGCGCGCTTGAAGACCTTGAGCGCCGCCGCCGTGCGCATGGCCGCCGCCTCGCCGCCCTTGACGCGGATCGAGATCATGCCGCCGAAGCCGCCCTGCATTTGCCGCGTGGCAACGGCATGGCCGGGATCTTCCTGCAATCCGGGATAAAGCACGGCAACGAGCCTGCCGTCGCCGGCGAAGTGCCGCGCGAAGCGAAGCGCCGCGTCGCTCGCGGCATGCACGCGCACGTAAAGCGTCCGCATGCCGCGCAACAGCAACCACGCTTCCACCGGTCCCAAAATCGCGCCGTTGGCGCTCCGCACGTAGCGGATGCGGCGCCACCACGCGTCGTCCTTGGCGGCGATCAGCGCGCCCGCCACCACGTCCGAATGGCCGTTGAGATACTTGGTCGCCGAGTGCATCACCAGATCGGCGCCGTGCTCGATCGGTCGCGTCAGCACCGGCGTCGCCACGGTGGAATCGACGGCCAGCCGCGCGCCGGCTTCGTGCGCGATCGCCGTCGCGGCGGCAATGTCCGTCACCGCCCACGTGGGATTGGCGGGCGTTTCGAGCCACACCAGTTTGCTCGCGCCCGGCCGCAGCTTCTTCCGCAGATCGGCCAGATCGGCATTGTCGAAGAAGTCGACGGCGAGGCCCCACCCGGTCGCATATTCCAGCAGCCACTTGCGAAGCGCCCAGTACATCACCTTCGGCGCCAGCACATGATCGCCGGGCGCGAGCGCCAGAAACGCCGCCGTCGCCGCCGCCATGCCGGAGGCGAACAGCAGCGCGTGCTGCCCGCCTTCGAGCGTCGCAAGCAGCGCCTCCGCCTGGTCGAAACTCGGGTTCTGATCCCGCGCGTAACTGCGCCCGAGCGGGTAGCTGCCGTCGGCCGCGCGTTCGTATGTGGTGGAGAGATGGATCGGCGGAACCACGCCGGCGAACGCCGGCTCGATCCAGCCGAGCGCCTGGGCCGCCAGCGTCTCTGGCCGCTGCTTGGGTTTCTCGCTCATGCGGGCTCGACTCTATACGGGAACGGCGGCGGCCGGAGCGGCGAAGACGAGCGCCGCCCCGGCCTCGTCCGTATCGATCAAGCGCGGCGCACGTTCGCCGCCGTCTGACCGAACAGGATCTTCTTGGCTTCCGCGTCCATGGTGGGTTGACGCAGTTCCTTGCCGACCGACAGCGCTTTTTGCACGGCCGGCCGCGCGCGCATGGTTTCGAACCAGCGCTTCAGGTTCGGGAAATCCTCCAGCTTCTGGCCCTGGCGTTCGTATGGGACCACCCACGGATAGCTCGCCATGTCGGCAATCGAATAGTCGCCGGCGATGAACTTGCCGGTCTTGCCGAGCTGCACGTCGAGCACGCCGTAGAGCCGGTTAGTCTCCTTGACGTAGCGGTCGATGGCATAGGGCAGCTTGTCGGGCGCGTAGTTGGAGAAATGGTGGTTCTGTCCGGCCATGGGCCCGAGGCCGCCCATCTGCCACATCACCCATTCGATGACGTTGAACCGGCCGCGCAGGTCCTTCGGCAGGAACTTGCCGGTCTTCTCCCCCAGATAAATCAGGATCGCGCCACTCTCGAACACGGAAACCGGCGGGCCGCCGCCCGGCGGATCGTGATCCACGATGGCGGGCATGCGATTGTTCGGGCTGATCCGCAGAAATTCCGGCTTGAACTGCTCGCCGCGGCCGATGTTCACCGGCTTGACCGTGTACGGCAGGCCGCATTCCTCCAGCATGATGGTGATTTTCCAGCCGTTCGGTGTCGGCCAGTAGTGCAAGTCGATCATCGCAATGCCCTTCCTTGAGTCCCTGTTCTCGACAATTCGGCCGCCATCCTTGACCATGCGCCCATGCGCGGCAAGGCCCGCACGGCGACAGTCACAACGCAGCATGAAGGTTTGAGATAGCGCGTCGTCTGGCCGCGCCAAATCCAAACCGGCGACGGCCGCTCGATCCGCCCGGGCCCTGCCTGATGCATCGCTTTGTGAATGCTCCGTAATGAACTGATATCCCTATTCTATTCCTGTCCGGAATTTTGCGTGCAGCTATGATCGTGGTGTTCGGCTCCATCAATCTGGATCTGATCCTGGCCGTGCCGGAGCTGCCGCGGCCCGGGCAGACGGTCCTCGGCGAAAGCTATTTCCTCGCGCCCGGCGGCAAAGGCGCGAACCAGGCTTTGGCCGCGGCGCGCGACGGCGCGCAAGTGGCGATGATCGGTTCGGTCGGTCGCGACAGCTTCGCCGAGCTCGCCCTTGCAGACCTTTCGCGCGAGGGAGTCGATCTTCGGCACTTGCGGCACAGCGATTTGGCGACGGGCTGCGCTGCCGTCACGGTGGCGCGCAACGGCGAGAACCAGATCGCCGTTGCCTTGGGCGCCAACCTCGCCGCAACTGGCGAACAAATTCCGCAAGCGCTGCTCACTCCGGCCACGACCCTGGTGCTTCAGATGGAAGTAACCCCTCGCGAGACCGCGAGCGCCATTCGACGGGCCAGGGACGCGTGCGCTCGCACCGTGTTGAACTATGCGCCCGCCGAGGATCCGAAGGCCTTGCCGCAAGACGTGCTGGCGCTGGTCGATGTACTGGTGCTCAACGAAATCGAAGCGGCCGGCATCTCCGTCGCATATGGAATCCCGGTCACCGACGCGCCGAAAATGGCGACGTCGCTGGCGGCAAAATTCGGCGCAACGATCGTCATAACGCTCGGCGGCGACGGCGCGATTGCCGCCGCGACCGATCAAGCATGGCGCGTCGCCGCCTTGCCGATCACGGCCGTCGATACCACCGGCGCCGGCGACGCCTTCGTCGGGGGGCGGGCGGCGGCGCGCGAGGGAGGCGCCGCGCTGCCGGCAGCGTTGCACCGGGCGAGCGCCGCGGCCGGACTTGCCTGCCTCGTCCGGGGCGCGCAACCGAGTTTGCCGCATCGCACCGAGATCGAGCGCGCCTTGCAGGGCTTGGCTCCGCCCGAGGTTCTGTAGCCCGCATCACAGCTGCGTGATGCGCAGCCCAATCGCCGGTTCCGCGCAAATCCACTTTTCCCGTGCCCGCGTAGATGAGGATGGCCGCTACGGCTGGCGTGGCCCTGGGACGCGGATGAAGCTGCGCCCCCGGCATCGTCCCGCCCCCGGGGCCCGTACGGACATCACACTCAGGGAGTGAACACTATGGCCAAAATCGATCTGATTATTCCGGAGCGGCGCGCGTTCATGGGCAAGGCGGGTGCGCTGACACTGTCCGCCGCCGCCATCGCGCTGCTGTCCGGCAATGAAGCGCTCGCCCAGGGCAAGATGGCGACGCAGCACGACATCGACATTCTGAACACGGCGCTTGGCGCCGAGCATCAAGCCATCGCCGCCTATCAAGTGGGCGCCGAAAGCGGCCTGCTGACCAAGCCGGTGCTCGGCGTGGCCGTGAAGTTCCAGAGCGATCACAAGGAACACGCCCAACTGCTCGATTCGACCATCAAGAAGCTCGGCGGCAGCCCGGCCATGGCGATGAAGCCGGCCGACTACAAATTCCCGACGAGCCAGCTTAAGTCGGAAAAGGACGTGCTGAAGTTCGCGGCAGGCCTGGAGAAAGGCGCCGTCAGCGCCTATCTCGGCGCCGTGCCTCTCTTCGGCAACAAGGATCTGGCGAAGGCCGCCGCCAGCATCCTAGGCAACGAAGCGATGCATTGGGCGCTCCTGCTCAACGCGCTCGGCGAGCCGGCCGATCCGGTCGCCTTCGTTTCCTGACACTGGCGCGGTCCGGCCGGGTACTTCGTCCCCCGCCACCCCGGCGCCGGCCGGACCGCTCTCTTTCGATCCGGGAAGGTCACGCATGTCGCAACTGTTGCGGATTGCGCTGGCGTTGGCACTTATGCAAATCGCCGCGCCGCGCGCGAGTTTCGCCGCCGATGCGCCGCCCACGGGCGATGCGGAGCGCGGCAAGGAGATCTATGCGCAATGCATGTATTGCCACGCCATCGACCAGAACCGCGTCGGCCCTATGCACAAGGGGCTGTTCGGCCGCAAAGCCGGCTCCGTTCCCGGCTTCAACTACTCGACGGCGATGAAGAAGGCCGGCGAGAAAGGTCTGGTTTGGTCGCCGCAAACCCTCGACGCCTACATCACCAACCCGCAGAAGGTGGTGCCCGGCAATCGCATGCCGTTCGGCGGGCTATCGGATGCGCAGCAGCGCGCCGACCTGATCGCCTATCTGAAGGAGGCAACAGCGCCGGACCAGAAGACCGGCGAAGCCCCGGCGAAGTGAGTATCGCGTCTCAATCTATTACTCCTCATGGTGAGCCTGTCGAACCATGAGGCCCTCATCCTTCGACAAGCTCAGGATGTGGGGGCGTCCTAGCCCTTCAGCTTGCTCTTCAGCAGCTCGTTGACCGCGGCCGGGTTGGCCTTGCCGCCGGTGGTCTTCATCACCTGTCCGACGAAGAAGCCGAACAGCTTCTCCTTGCCGGAACGGTACTCGGCGACCTTGTCGGCGTTCTTCGCCATGACGTCGTCGATCGCCGCCGCGATGGCGCCCGTGTCGGTGACCTGCCGCAGGCCCTTCTCTTCGACGATCGCCGCCGCGTCTTTGCCAGTTTCCACCATGATCGCGAAAACGTCCTTGGCGATGCGGCCGGAAATGGTGTTGTCGGCGATCAGATCGATGAGACCGCCGAGCTTGGCGGCGGTGATCGTGAATTCGCCGATGGACTTGCCGGAACGGTTCAGCGCGCCGAAGTAGTCGCCGGTTACCCAATTGGCGGCAAGTTTCGGATCGCGGCCTTTCGCCACGGTCTCGTAAAACGCGGCCGATTCCCTCTCGGCGACGAGAACGCCGGCGTCGTAGGGCGAGAGCTTGAAGTCGCGAATGAATCGCGCCTTCTTTTCGTCGGGGAGTTCCGGCAGGTCGCGCTTGATCGCAGCCACGAAATCTTCCGAGAGAACCAAGGGCACCAAATCCGGATCGGGGAAGTAGCGGTAGTCGTGCGCTTCTTCTTTCGAGCGCATGTAGCGGGTCTCGCCCTTGGCCGGATCGAACAGCCGCGTCTCCTGCTTGACCGTCCCGCCGCTTTCGATCACGTGGACCTGACGGCGTGATTCGTATTCCACCGCCTGCTTGACGAAGCGTACCGAGTTCACGTTCTTGATTTCGCAGCGGGTGCCGAGCGGCGCGCCGATCTTCCGCACCGACACGTTCACGTCCGCGCGCATGGAGCCTTCGTCCATGTTGCCGTCGCAGGTGCCGAGGTAGCGCAGGATCGAGCGGAGCTTGGCGAGGTAGAGACCCGCCTCTTCCGCCGAACGCAAATCCGGCTCGGACACGATCTCCATGAGCGCCGTGCCGGCGCGATTGAGGTCGATCCAGGTGCTGTCGGCGCTTTGGTCGTGCAGGCTTTTGCCCGCATCCTGCTCCAGATGAAGGCGCGTGATGCCGATCTCGCGCGTGCCGCCGTCGGGCAGGTCGAGCAAAAGCGTGCCCTTGCCGACGATGGGCTGCTGATACTGGGAAATCTGATAGCCCGCCGGAAGGTCCGGAAAGAAGTAGTTCTTGCGGTCGAACACCGAGCGCCGGTTGATCTCGGCCTTCAGGCCGAGGCCGGTGCGCACCGCCTGATGCACGCACCATTCGTTGATCACCGGCAGCATTCCGGGCATGGCGGCATCGACCAGCGATACTTGCGCATTGGGCGCTGCGCCGAACGCGGCCGCGGCGCCGGAGAAAAGCTTCGACTGCGATATCACCTGGGCATGCACCTCCATGCCGATGATGACTTCCCAGTCGCCGGTGTCGCCCTTGATGATGTCGCCCTTCACCGCCTGCGCCATGTCTAGGCCCTCCACCACGGCGCGGGCCGCGCCTTGAACCCGGCGGCGCGCTCCACCACGTCGGCCACGCGCAGCACCGTCGCCTCGTCGAATGCCTTGCCGATGAGCTGCAGGCCGAGCGGCAACCCTTCCGCCGACAGACCCGCCGGGACCGATATGCCCGGCAGTCCCGCCAGGTTCACCGGCACCGTGAACACGTCGTTCAGGTACATCGCCACCGGGTCATCCGCCTTGTCGCCGATGCGGAATGCGGCGGACGGCGCCGTCGGCGTGAGGATGGCATCGACGTTTCCGAACGCAGTCTCGAAGTCGCGCGCAATAAGCGTGCGCAGCTGCTGCGCCTTGATGTAATAGGCGTCGTAATATCCGGCCGACAGCACATAGGTTCCGATCATGATGCGACGCTTCACCTCGGCGCCGAAACCCTCCGTGCGGCTGTTCTCGTACATGTCGATCAGCCCGTCGCCCGGCACGCGCAAGCCATAGCGCACGCCGTCGTAGCGCGCCAAATTGGACGAGGCTTCTGCCGGTGCGACGATGTAATAGGCCGGCAGCGCGTATTTCGTATGCGGCAGGGTCACGTCGCGGATTTCCGCGCCGGCGGCCTTCAGCCAATCGATGCCTTGCCGCCACAGCGTCTCGACCTCGGCCGGCATGTTGTCGACGCGATACTCCTTCGGAATGCCGATGCGAAGTCCCCGCACGTCGCCGGTGAGCGCGGCTTCGTAATCCGGCACGGGCGTATCGACGCTGGTCGAATCCTTCGGATCGAAACCCGCCATGGCATTCAGCAATATCGCGGCGTCGCGCACGGAGCGCGTCATGGGTCCGGCCTGGTCCAGCGACGAAGCGAACGCGACGATGCCCCAGCGCGAGCAGCGGCCGTAGGTCGGCTTCATGCCGACGATGCCGGTCAGCGCGGCCGGCTGGCGGATCGAGCCGCCGGTGTCGGTGCCGGTGGCGCCGAGCGCGAAACCGGCGGCGACCGCAGCCGCCGACCCGCCGCTCGACCCCCCGGGAACATGACGCGGATTGTCGCGCTCCAACGACCAGGGAGAGATCACCGGCCCGAAGCAGCTCGTCTCGTTGGACGAGCCCATGGCGAATTCGTCGAGGTTCGCCTTGCCGAGCAGCGTCGCACCGGCATTCCACAAGTTCTGCGTGACGGTCGACTCATAGGTGGGCACGAACCCGTCGAGTATTTTGGAGGCTGCCGTGGTGCGCACGCCCTTGGTGCAGAACAAATCCTTAATCGCCAGCGGAATGCCTTCGAGCGGCCGTGCATTGCCGGAAGCAAGCCGCGAGTCCGCCGCCTTGGCCGATGCGCGCGCCGATTCCGGCGTGGCCAGCACAATGGCATTGAGACGTTTCGCCGCCTCCATGCCGGCGATGCTGGCTTCGGCCAATTCTGCGGCGCTGAACGACTTGCGGCGCAACCCGTCGCGCGCGGCCGCGATGCTCAGGCCCGCCAGATCGTCGACGCTCAAACTCATTCCACCACCTTCGGCACGACGAAGAAGTCCTCCGCGCGTTCGGGCGCATTGGCGAGAATGTCCTCCGCACCGGGTGAGTCGGTGACGGCGTCGGCGCGCATGCGGAGGTTCATCGCCACGACCGACGTCATCGGCGGCACGCCCTTGGTATCGATCTCCGAGAGTTGCTCGACGAATTTCAGGATGGTGTTCAACTCGCCGGTCATTGGCTCGAGCAGCTGCGCCGGCGCCTTCAGGCGTGCCAGACGCGCGATTTTCGCCACTGTGGCCTTATCGAGCGACATGTGTCACCTTCACGAGTCTCCGAGAGCATGATGAAATTCGCCGAATTCGGCGGCCGAAATCGGCGGCGGAGCCCCCCTTCGGCGAGGCGCGGAACGTAGCATCCGACATGCTGGCAAGCAACCCTGCGGACCTCCGCATCCGCCTGAAAGCGGGCGCCCGGCTGCTCGGCCTCGACGTGGGCACCAAGACGATCGGGCTCGCGTTATCGGATGCCGGCCTGGTCATCGCGTCACCGCTCGGCACGATTCGCCGCGGCAAATTCACCAAGGACGCGGAAACCCTACGACAGGTTATTGGCCGTCACGGCGTCGGCGGCTTGGTCATCGGCCTGCCGATCAATATGGACGGCAGCGAGGGGCCGCGCTGCCAATCGGTGCGGCAGTTCGCCGCCAATCTCGACAAGCTGATGCCGGACATGCCGATGGCGTTCTGGGACGAACGGCTGTCCACCGCCGCGGTGACGCGCACGCTGCTCGAGGCCGACGCCTCGCGCAAACGCCGCGCCGAAGTCGTGGACAAGCTCGCCGCCGCCTACATCCTGCAGGGCGCGCTCGACGGCCTGCGGGCCGTCAACTCGCCAGCGCCGCCTTGATCGCCGCGCCGGCTTCCTTCAGCGCGGCGCGCGCATAGGGAATTGCGCCGGCCATGCAATAGAAATGGTGCACCATGCCGTCGTGGCAGACGTAGCGCACCTTCACGCCGGCGCGCTCCAGGCGATCCGCATAGGCCTTGCCCTCGTCGCGGAGCGGATCGAATCCGGCCGTATGGATATGGGCGGGCGGCAAACCGGAAACATCGCCGGCAAGTCCGGGCGACAGGCGCGGATCGCTCCGATCCGCGTTAGGCCCGCAATAATTCTCGAAAAACCAGATCATGCTGGACTTTTCCAGCATGTAGCCTTCGGCGAATTCGCGCATGGACGGCGTGTCCGCGGTCGCATCGGTCGCCGGGCAGAACAGCACTTGCAGGGAGATTCGCGGGGCCCCGTTGCTCTTGGCGAGCTGGCAGACGACGGCGGCAAGGTTGCCGCCCGCGGAGTCGCCGCCGACCGCAATGCAGTTCGGATCGATGCCGAGTTCCAAGGCGTGTTCGGCCACCCACTTGACCGCGGCAAAAGCGTCTTCGACAGCGGCGGGAAAGCGATGCTCCGGCGCGAGACGGTAGTCGATCGACACCACGCGGCATCCACTATCGTTCGCGAGAATGCGGCACATGCCCTCGTGCGTATCCAGGTTGCCGATGACGAAACCGCCGCCATGAAAATACACCAGACCCGGCAACCGTTCCGCGCCGGGGGCAATGGGCGAGTAGATTCGGATCGGCAGCGTGCTTGCCGGACCCGGCAATTCGCGGTTCTCCACGCGGCCGATGCCGATGTCTTTTGCGTCCACGGCTTGCGCGAGGGCCATCATGGCTTCGCGCGCCTCGGGCGGCGTAAGCTGCCAGACTTTCGGCCGTCCGGCGGCCACCAGCATATCCATAAGCCCCTTCACATGCGGATCGAGCGGCATCGGTTTGCCCCGGTGCTGTTGGTCCCTTGCGCGAGTATATGATGGCGGGCCGAATCATTCCTAATATTGCGCCGTGTCTTTTTTGGCCGCGCCGGCTCTTGGGGGTGTAAATGACGACGTTTGTCCTGGTCCACGGCGCCTGGCATGGGGGCTGGTGCTGGAAGCGCGTTGCGGTCATGACGTGATGGTGGACATGCCGGAAGAGTTGGCGCGACTTCTCTTGGATCACCCATAACGCCCGCATGGCAGTCGCGGCACCGGTAGAAGCAAGCGATTATGGTGTGCGCCCAACGACTCGGCAAAAGGCGGACGTTGGAATGTTCGATGCTTGCGGAAGGGTTTGGAGGCCGAAATGAGTCTGACTGATATTTGCCGGCGCGCGTTGCTGGCGCAAATTGCCACTGTCGCATTCGTATCGGCGGCCTTGGCGCAATCCGCCGCGTCGCCGCCTGTCGATCCGAAATTGACCACACCGGCGCTGCAGAAATATATGGCTTCGCCGGAACATTGGCAGGCAGTCGTTGACAGCGCGCAACGGCAAAACGCCATCATCCCTGGGAGCTGTTCATCCCTGGTATTCAGCCATACCGGAATTGTCCGTCAGACCAAGCCCGTTACGATGCGGCCCGACGGCACACCCGACGAAGGATTTTGGGGCGAGGCAATCGAGGGTAAGGGCTGCGGGACGACAAAGCAGTTCAATCTCTACACCATCGCTGCGGCGAATCAGCCGATCAAGGTCATCGCTGCCGTGCCCGGCAACACACATGCCGACATTCTTCTGCAACGAGATTCCCTGCAATACGTTTTCTTGGCGGCCGGCGTCGCGGCAAAGGACTGCAAGCAACAAGTGGTGACCGAAGCGACGTTCGGCGACTACGAAGGCGGTCCGCTGCCGAATGCGCTCGCCGGGCCGAATGCTCGTCCCTGGCGCGAAACCTGGACGGTATGGGCATGCGGCAAGCTGCTCGATGTGCCCGTGCACTACCTACCGGACGCGACGGGTACCGGCATTTCGGTGAGCAACAAGGAAATCAAGACAAGGCCTTGACCGTATCGCACGGCAGTCCGCGCCGAACGCTAGATCCCCAATGCGGTGCGCGTCTGCCGGAGCTGCTCCTGGTGCGGCGAGAACATTCGGCCGCGGATCATCGCGCCGTCGACCACGATATCCTCGCCGTTCACGAAGCTTGAACGATCCGACGCCAACCACACGGCGCATTGGGCGATGTCGTCGGGAATGCCGGCGCGCGGAATAGGTTGCGCGGTGGCGAAGCCGGCCTTCATCCGCTCGGCCACCTTGTCCGCCTTGCCGGGTTCCATGCCGAGCGCCTTGGCCAGAATGCCGGTCGCGATGGCGCCGGGCGATATGCTATTGACCCGTACATTGTGCTCCCCGAGCTCCATGGCGACGCAGCGCGTCAGGTGCACCACGGCCGCTTTCGCCGCGCCATAGATCATCGAGCTGGAATAGCCGGCGAGATGCGCCGCAACCGATCCGTTGTTGACGATGCTGCCGCTGCGCTGCTGCTTCATGATCGGCGCCGCGTACTTCATGCCGAGCATGACCGAGCGCACCAAGAGCGCCATGGCGGCGTCGAAGCCCTCCACGGAAACGCCCTCGATGCCGCCGGTCGGCGCCGGACCGCCGGCATTGTTGAACAGACAATCGATACGGCCGTTGAACTTCAATGTCTCGGCAATGACCCGTTGCCAATCCCGCTCGAGGGTGGCGTCGGCCTGCACGAACCGCGCTGATGGTCCCAGCCGCTTGGCGATGGCCTCGCCCTCCGCCTTGCGGCGCCCGGTGAACACCACCTTTGCGCCTTCTTCGACAAAGGCTTCCGCGGTGCGCTCGCCGATGCCGCTGGTTGCTCCCGTGACGATGCCCACCTTGCCGTCCAACATGCCCATGTCCGTCGCTCCCGATGCCGTCAATATGGTCTCGGCCAGCCTACGGCGCGGCCGCCAAGGTGTCATCTGCCGCAGCGCTGCAGTTGACGGCCTGTCACGCCCGCCGCATGGTTTGCCGACAAAACCTAGGGCGAGCGCGCATATGGCGGCGGTTTGGCGTGGCGAACGGCGAAGGGCGGGCATTGGCATGTTTTTGGCGATGGCCGTGCTGCTTTGGCTCATGCCCGGCGATGCTGCCTTGGCGCAAGCGCCGCTCAAACAGCACGACCTGACGTCGCATACGGTTGCCGAAAAAAAGGTCGAGCTGCCGCAGGGCGCGCTCAGCGATCAGCAGATCGATGCGCTGATGGCCCGATTGAGCGATGCGGACGTGCGCCGCTTGTTGATCGAGCAGCTCAAACGCATGTCGGGCGAGGCTCCGCAACCAACGGCGGCGGCGGAACAGCCGCGCGATATGGGCTCGCTCGGCGCGCTCGAGGCGACGGCG
>DASQHM010000211.1:0-10694 GCA_035632095.1 Candidatus Cybelea sp.
CTTAGCGACGATGTTCTAGGCTCGCGCCATGACAGCGGCAGGAAACGTGCGTCTCGGCGTCGATATCGGCGGCACCTTCACCGACGTGGCGCTTGAGTCGCCCGCGGGGCGGCGCACGGCGAAGGTTCTGACGACGACGAAGGCGCCGGAGCAGGGCGTGCTCGAGGCCATACGCGCCGTCCTCGACGACGCCGATGTTCGGCCGGAACAGGTCTCCATCGTCATCCACGGAACAACCCTTGCGACCAATGCGCTGATCGAGCGGCGCGGCGCCAGGACGGCGCTGCTCACGACGGAAGGCTTCCGCGATACCGTCGAGATCCGCCACGAAAACCGCTTCGAGCAATACGACGTCAACATCGACCTGCCCGAACCTTTGGTGCCGCGGCGGCATCGGTTCGGCGTGCGCGAGCGCATCGACGCCGGCGGCCGCGTGCTGACACCGCTCGACGAGGCGCAGGTTGCGGCGACGCTCGACCGGCTCGAAGCCCTTAACATCGAAAGCCTCGCGGTCGGCCTGCTGCACAGCTTTACCAACCCGGCGCATGAGCGGCGGATCGGCGAGATGGCGGCGAAGCGGCTACCGCGCGTCGCTGTCACTTTGTCGGCCGACGTGTCGCCGGAGATGCGGGAGTACGAGCGGTTTTCCACGGCTTGCGCCAATGCCTATATCCAACCGCTCATGAGCCGCTATCTCGGCAATCTCGAGCGCGATCTGGAGCGCGCCGGTTTGCATTGCCCGCTGTTCCTCATGCTGTCCGGCGGCGGCGTCGCAACGGTCGATACGGCGCGGCGCTTTCCGGTGCGCCTAGTGGAATCCGGACCCGCCGGCGGCGCCATATTCGCCGGCCACATCGCCCGCCAGTGCGGCTTGGACCAAGTCGTCTCGTTCGACATGGGTGGCACCACCGCGAAAATCTGCCTGATCGACGGCGGGACGGCGCAGACCGGCCGGAGCTTCGAAGTGGCGCGCATCTATCGCTTCAAGAAGGGTAGTGGCCTGCCACTGCGCATTCCGGTGATCGAGATGGTCGAGATCGGCGCCGGCGGCGGCTCCATCGCCCGCGTCGATCAGCTGAACCGCATCACCGTCGGGCCGGATAGCGCCGGTTCCGAGCCTGGGCCCGCGGCCTACGGCCGGGGCGGCACCGATCCGACCGTGACCGACGCGGACGTGGTGCTCGGCGCCATCGATCCGGCGACGTTCTCGGGCGGCAAGCTGTTGCTGAACGTCAAAGCGGCGGCAAGCGCCGTCGAAGCGAGCGTCGGTCGGCCGCTCGGTCTCGGCACGGATCTTGCCGCTCTCGGCATCAGCGAGATGGTCGACGAGAACATGGCCAACGCCGCGCGGGTCCATGCCATCGAAAGCGGCAAGGATCTTGGGCCTCGCACCTTGATTGCGTTCGGCGGCGCGGCACCCATTCATGCGGCGCGCGTGGCCGAAAAGCTCGGCATGCGGCGCGTGCTCGTTCCCGCGAATGCGGGCGTCGGTTCCGCCGTGGGGTTCCTGCGTGCGCCCATCGCCTATGAAGTGGTGCGCACGCGCATGCAGCGCCTGTCCGCGTTCGACGCGGCGGCTGTCAACCGGACGCTTGCCGAGATGCGGGCCGAAGCATCCGCGATCGTCGCCAAGGGCGCACCGGGCCTGCCGACCGTCGAGAAGCACTCCGCCTATATGCGCTACAAGGGCCAGGGGCACGAAATCGCCGTGCCGCTGACGGCGGAGACCTATTCGGACGCGGATGCGGACCGGCTCCGCGATGCCTTCGAGGAAACCTATCGCCAGCTCTATCGCCGCATCATTCCCGGCGTCGACATCGAAATCCTGAGCTGGGTCCTTTTGGTCCAGGCCGACGTGCCGCGCCAAATGGAGCAGCCCATATCCCTCGAACGTCACACGCCCACGCCACGCTCAAGGCGCGCCGTGTTCGATCCAGTCGCCGGGGCTTTCATCGACGTACCGATTTTTTGGCGCGACGATCTGCGTGCCGGCGCTCAGGTGAGCGGCCCGGCGGTGATCGCGGAGGCCGAGACATCGACGGTCGTCGGGGCAAAATTTGATGCGTGGATCAATGGCTTCGGATATATTGAGATGATCCGGCGTGAGGATTCCGCGCAAGTTCCATGATACCCCTCAAGTCCAATACGGCGCTGTCGCAAATCCGCATGCAGATCATGTGGAGCCGGCTGATTGCCGTGGTCGAGGAGCAAGCGCAGACCCTGGTCCGCACCGCCTTCAGCACGTCGGTGCGCGAGGCGGGCGACCTGTCGGCCGGCGTGTTCGACGCCGAGGGCCGCATGCTCGCGCAAGCGGTCACCGGCACGCCCGGGCACGTCAATTCCATGGCCGCCGCAGTGAAGCATTTCCTGGCCGAGTTTCCGCTCGCGACTATGCGCGAGGGCGACCACTACATCACCAACGACCCTTGGCTCACCTGCGGCCACCTGCATGATCTCACCGTGGTCAGCCCGACGTTTCACAAGGGCCGCGCCGTCGGCCTGTTTGCTTGCACCGTGCACGTTGTGGATATCGGCGGGCTCGGCATGGGACCGGACGGACGCCAGGTTTTCGAGGAAGGCCTGGCCATTCCGCTAATGCCGCTGGCGCGCGCCGGTACCGTCAACGGCGATCTCCTGCGCATCGTCCGCGCCAATGTGCGCGAGCCGCTGCAGGTCGAGGGCGACATCTACGCGCTCATGGCCTGCAACGACGAGGGCGGCCGGCGACTGATCGACATGCTGGACGAATTCGCGCTCGCCGGCCTCGACGATCTCGGCGATCACATCGTCGAGGCGTCGCGCCAGGCGACGCTCGCCGCGATCCGCAAACTGAGGTTCGGCACCTATCGCAACAGCCTGACCATGGACGGCTACGACCGGCCGCTTACGCTGAATGCCGCCATGACCATTTCGGCGGACGGCATTCACGTCGATTACGCTGGCACGTCGCCGGCGAGCGCCTACGGCATCAACGTGGTGATGAACTACACGACGGCCTATACCGCGTTCGGCGTGAAGTGCGTGGTGGCGCCGGAGGTGCCGAACAACGCCGGCTCCTTGGCGCCGATCACCGCCAGCGCGCCGGAGGGTTCCGTGCTCAATGTGCAGCGCCCTTGGGCGGTGGCGGCGCGCCATACGGTCGGCCACATGCTGCCCGACGTGGTGTTCGGGTGCCTGCACCAGGTCATCCCCGGTGGCGTGCCGGCGGAAGGCGCATCGTCCTTGTGGAATCCGCAAATCTACGGCGGCGGCTCCATGGTGGACGAGGTGGCCGAGGGCACGGACGCGAATGCGCTGCCGCAATTCAGCACCGTGATCTTCCATTGCGGCGGCGCCGGGGCGCGCCCGACCAAGGATGGCCTCAGCGTCACCGCGTTCCCGAGCGGCGTCCGCACCATTCCGATTGAGGCGACGGAGGCGGTCGCTCCCCTCTTGTTCCATCGCCGCGAATTTCGCGAAGGGTCGGGCGGCGCCGGGACCCATCGCGGCGGGCTCGGGCAAGTCATCGAAATTTCCGGCGCCGACGGGGCGCCCATCAGCATGCTCTGCAACTTCGAGCGTATCCACAATCCGGCCCGCGGCCGCGAGGGCGGCGGGAAGGGAGCGCCCGGCGGCGTGTCGCTTCGCTCCGGCCGTCCGATCAAGCCGAAAGGCCGGCAGACAGTGCCGCCCGGCGATTGCATCCGGCTCGAACTTCCGGGCGGCGCCGGTTTCGGCGACCCCAAGCGCCGCGATCCTCGCGCCGTCGCCGACGATGCGGCAGACGGATTGATCTCGCGGGAGACCGCGCTTCGCGATTACCGCGTCGCGCTCGGGCCCGATGGGTCGGTCGATGCGGAGGCGACGCGGCGTTTGAGAGGCAGTTGATATCGTTACAATCTCGGTCAAGACTTCACGTTCGACATGAACCGGCGCGGGCGGCAAAAGCGCGGTCAACAGGGGGAGACGATTTCCATGCGTCAATCAGCGGCAGGAACCACGCGCGCGGCGGCCGGCATTTCCGCGGCATTGGTGATCGGCATGGCGGCCGGCCACGCACTGGCGGCGGATGCGGTTAAGGTCGGCGTGATATTTCCCCTCACCGGCAATGCGGCGAGCGCGGGCGCGTCGGCGAAGGCCGCGGTCGAGCTTGCGGTCGAGATCGTCAACGGCACCGACAAGGACTACGGCAAGATTCCCGGCGCGGGCTTGGGCGGCCTGCCGGCGCTCGGCGGCGCCAAGATCGAGCTGGATGAGGCTGATCACCAGGGCAATCCCTCGGTCGGACAAAGCCAGACGCTTCGCCTGATCACCCAGGACAAAGTGGTCGCCATGCTCGGCGCCTATCAATCGAACGTCAGCTTCACGGCAACCGCGGTTGCCGAGAAATACGGTATCCCGTTCGTGGTCGGCGATTCGGTGGCGTTGAACATCACGAATCGCGGTTACCAGTGGGTGTTCCGCGTGACCCCCGTCGCGTCCGACTTCGCCAACAACTACATGGAGTTTCTCAAGGACATGACGAAGGCCGGCCACAAGGTCGAGACGCTCGCGGTCGTGAACGAGAACACGGACTACGGCACCTCGGTGGCCGGAACGGTGCTGGAAGTGGCCAAGAGCCACGGCCTGAACGTGGTGGCGCAGATTCCTTACGCCGCCAACGGCACCGACGTGTCGGCGCAAGTGCTGCAGTTGAAAGAGAAGAAGCCCGATGCGGTGATCTTCATCAGCTATACCGCCGACACGATCCTGTATTTCAAGACCATGAAGGCGCTCGACTACCTGCCGCCCATGATCATCGGCGACGATTCCGGATTTTCGGATCCGAGCTTCATTCCGAGCGTGGGCGACCTGGCGCAAGGGGCCATGAACCGCAGCGCCTGGGACATCGGCAAGCCCGGCAGCGTCACATCCAAGATCAACGATAAGTTCAAGGCCAAGACCGGCCACGAGATGGACGACACCAGCGCCCGCGACATGCAGGCCATGTTCGTGCTCGCCGACGCCATCAATCGTGCCGGCTCCGCCGATCCGGCCAAGCTGCAGGCGGCGCTCAAGGCGACCGACCTCAAGCCGGACCAGATCATCATGGGCTATCGCGGCGTCAAGTTCGACCAGACGGGGCAAAACACCGAAGCGGCGACCTATCTCATTCAGCTGCAGGGCAAGCAGTACGTCGCCGTCTGGCCGCAAGAGACGGCGACCGCGAAGCTGGCTTGGCCGATGACGGGCTGGAAATGATCCGGCCGCCGCATCGCGAATAAATGGTGCTGCTGCAAGTCGTCGTCGGCGGCCTCCTGCTCGGAGCCGTCTACGCGCTGTTCTCGTCCGGACTGACGCTGATTTGGGGCATGATGAATTTCATCAACTTTGCCCACGGCGAATTTGTCATGCTCGGAATGTACGCGGCACTGCTGACCGTGGTTTGGCTGCACGGCGGACCGGCGGTATTCGGCTTGACTGCGGCCGTGGCGCTGTTCCTGCTCGGCGTCGTCATCTATTTCGGCCTGATCCGCCAGGTGATGCGCGGCCCCATGCTGGCGCAAATCCTGTCGACCTTCGGTCTGGCGCTGCTGCTCCGCTACCTGGCGTTCTGGATCTTCTCGCCGAATTTCGTGACCCTGCCGAAGACCTCGCTCGCCGGCTCGGTCAATCTCGGCGGCATCCTGCTCGCCGTGCCGCAGCTGGTCTCCGGCCTGGTCGCGGTGACACTCACGCTCGCCATGCATCTCACCTTGACCCGCACCACCATTGGCAGCCGGCTGCTGGCGGTCGCCGAAGATCGCCAGGCGGCCATGCTGATGGGCATCCGTCCCGATCGCATGCAATCGATCGCCTGGGGTCTTGCCGCGGCGAGCGCGGGCGTCGCGGGCGCGTTGATGGCGACCGCCTATCCGTTTTCGCCGAGCGTGGGCGAGACCTTCGCGCTCACCGCTTTCGTCGTGGTGACGCTCGGCGGGTTCGGCAGCGTGCCCGGCGCCATGCTCGCCGGCCTGATCGTCGGATTGATCCAGGCGTTGTCGGCTTATTACTTCGGCCCGATCTACAAGGACGTGGTCGTCTACGGCTTGTTCGTCGCGCTGCTGTGGTTTCGCCCGCAGGGCCTGCTGGGCAAGCTCTGATGCGCTGGGGCCCCGTCGCGCTGATCGTGGTGCTGCTGGCCTATCCGTTCCTGCTGCAAGGGCCGTTCTACGAAGACCTCGGCGTGCTGGTGCTGTTGTCTGCCATTTCGGCGTCGGCCTGGAACATCGTCGGCGGATTTGCCGGCCAGGTTTCGGTCGGCCACGCCATGTTCTTCGGCGCCGGCGCCTACATGCCGCTGCTCGTGTATCAGCTTTGGCAATTGCCGCCCGTTGTCGGAGCGCCGCTTGGGGTAGCGGTCAGCCTCGCCATCGCGGTGCTGATCGGCACGCCGACGCTTCGCCTGAAAGGCCACTACTTCAGCATGGCGACCATCGCGGTGGCCGAGCTGGTGCGCCTCGTGGTCGGCAATTGGGACCTGCTCGGCGCCGCCATTGGCATCATGGGACCGGCCCGGCCGCGTGGCTGGTGGGACCTCACGTTCCGGAGCGCCGTGCCGTATTACTACCTGTTCCTGGCGGTGCTGGCCCTGGTGCTGGGCGCGACCTGGTGGCTGCAGCGCAGCCGCATGGGCTACTACCTGCGCGCCATTCGCGCCGGCGAGCGGCCGGCGCGCAGCCTCGGCGTGCCCGTGAGCCGCTACAAGCTCTATGCCCTGATGCTGAGCGCGTCCTTCACCTCCGCCGCCGGATCGCTCTACGCGTTCAAGACCGGCTTCATCGATCCTGAAAGCGGGCTCGGCATTCTGGTGTCGGTTCAGATGATCATCACCGCGGCGCTGGGCGGCGCCGGCACGCTGTTCGGGCCCTTGCTCGGCGCGCTGATCCTGGTGCCGCTGCAGACCGCGACCAACACATGGTTCGGCGGGTCCGGCTCCGGCGTCACGTACATTCTCTATGGCGGCATCATCATGCTGTTGGCGCGCTTCGAGCCCGGCGGCCTGCTGGTGCTGTACGGCAGGCTTCGCGGCGGCGCCTTGCGCGCGTGGAGGCGGCATGCTGCTTGAAGCGCGCGACGTGGTCATGGCGTTCGGCGCCTTCCGGGCCGTGGCGGGTGCAAGCCTCGATGTGGCCGAAGGCGACATCGTCGGCTTGATCGGGCCCAACGGCGCCGGCAAATCGACCTTCTTCAATTGCCTTGCGGGCGATCTGGTGCCGACCGAAGGCCGCGTGACGTTCGACGGCATCGACGTGACGCATTTGAGCGCCGAGCGCCACGCAAGCCTCGGCATCGGCCGGACATTTCAGGTGCCGGCAACCTTCGAAGACATGACCGTGCTGGAAAACGTCATGGTCGGCGCGTTTCTGCGACATCCGCACCGTAACGACGCGGAGCAGGTGGCGCGTCGCGTCGTGGCCGCAACCGGCATGGAGGCCCAGAGCGACTTGCGTGCGCGCACGCTCGGCACGCCTGGCCGCAAGCGGCTCGAGATCGCGCGCGTCTTCGCGACCGGGCCGAAGCTGATGCTGCTGGACGAGGCGCTCGCCGGCCTGACGCCGAGCGAGATTCAGCGCGCCATGGCGCTGGTCCGCGACATTCACGGTTCCGGCATCGCACTTGTGATTGTCGAGCACATTATGGAAGTGATCTTGACCTTGGCTCACCGGGTGCTCGTGTTCAATCAGGGCCATGTGATCGCCAGCGGCGATCCGGCGCGGGTGGTCAAGGAGCCCGCCGTCATCGAGGCTTATCTTGGGCGCGCGCACGTCCGTCGCGCCGGAGCCGCGCCATGAGTGCCATGCCCGCACCTGCCGCCGCCGCGGCGCCTGCCTTGCGGGTGCGCAATCTGGAAGTGCGCTATGGCGACCTTGTCGGCGTGGCCGACGTGTCGCTCGAGGTCCCGGCCGGCGGCATCGTCGCGCTGCTCGGCTCCAACGGGGCCGGCAAGACGACGACGCTGAACGCCATCGCCGGACTGGTGCCGACGAGCGCCGGTGCGATCGAGTGGCAGGGCGAGCGCATCGAGGGCCTGCCCGCATATGCAATCGTGCCCAAGGGCCTGGCGCTGTCGCCCGAGGGCTGGCGGCTCTTCGTGCAGCAGACGGTCGAACAAAATCTCAGATTGGGTGCCAGCGCGCTTCCGAAATCCCGGTCGCTAGGCGATTTGCTTGACCGGGTCTACGGCATCTTTCCGCGGCTGAAGGAGCGCCGGAAGCAGCGGGCCGGCACGCTGTCGGGCGGCGAGCGGCAGATGCTGGCGCTTGGGCGCGCACTGATGAGCGCGCCCAAGCTCCTGCTGCTCGACGAACCGAGCCTTGGCCTCGCGCCGACCATCATCGAAACGCTGTACGATACCCTGCAGCAACTGCATCGCGAGGGTCTGACATTGCTTTTGGCGGAGCAGGCGGTGCCGTTGGCGCTCGAAGTCGCCGATTACGCCTACGTGCTGCAGACCGGGCGCACCGTGCTTGAGGGCCGGTCGGCCGATCTGTCAGGCAATCCGCAGGTGCAGCGCATCTATCTCGGTCTCGGCGGCGAATCCGCCGCCGACGCGCGCTGAAGCCGTAAGGGAGGGTCCGCATGTTTGCCGCGCCGCCGGTCATGGAAGCCGAGGTCTTCGCGCGCATTCCGGACAGCTTCGCCAAGCCGGGGCGGAAGTCGCGCTGGCTCGATGTGCAGTTCGGTGGCATGGCGGCGACGAGCTTTCTCGAAGGCCCGTCGTTCGACCGGGACGGCAATCTTTGGGTCACCGACATACCCTGGGGCCGCCTGTTCAAGGTCGGCCCCAAGGGCGACGTCACGCTGGCGATCGAATACGACGGCGAGCCGAACGGCTTGAAGTTCCATAGGGACGGCCGCGGCTTCGTCGCCGATCACAAGAACGGTTTGATGGTGTTCGATCCCAAATCGGGCCGCATCGAGCCGTTTCTGGACCGGAGCTTGCTTGAACGCTTCAAGGGCGTGAACGACCTGATCTTCGCCGCCAACGGCGACCTCTACTTCACCGACCAGGGCCAAACCGGCCTGCAGGATCCGACGGGGCGGCTGCACCGGCTGCGCACGGACGGCAGGCTCGACACGCTGCTCGACAACGTGCCCAGCCCCAACGGCCTGGTGCTGAGCCTGGACGAACGGATCGTCTATCTCTGCGTCACGCGTGACAATGCGATCTGGCGCGTGCCGGTCATGCAGGACGGTTCGGCGAGCAAGGTCGGCGCGTTCATCCGCATGTCGGGCGGAACGGGCCCCGACGGCATGGCCATGGACGAGCAGGGCAATCTCGCGGTCTGCCATGTGGGCTTCGGCACCGTGTGGCTGTTCAGCGCGCTGGGCGAGCCGCTCTATCGCATCAAGTCCCCGGCGGGATTGCTCACCACCAACTGCGCCTATGGCGGACCCGAGCGCAAGACGCTGTTCATCACCGAATCCCGGACCGGATCAATTCTCAAGGTGGACCTGCCAGTGGCCGGCCGGATCATGTTCTCGCACCAATAGGATATTTCATGGCAGCGACAATCGACTGGCCGCTGGATATTCATCGGGCGCTTTCCGCCGAGCAGGTGCGGCAGATCGCCTACGTGCCGGACGCCGGGCACGCGCGCCTGATCGAGCTTTGCCATAGCGATCCGGCCATGCGCGCCGTGCCGCTCACCACGGAAGAGGAAGGCGCGGGCCTGAGCGCGGGCGCGTGGCTCGGCGGGCAGCGCGCGGCCTTGCTCATGCAATCGAGCGGCGTCGGCAATTGCATCAACGCCTTCGCCATGATCAAGACTTGCGGCTTTCCGCACCTCTCGCTTGTCACTATGCGCGGCGAATGGGGCGAGTTCAATCCGTGGCAAGTGCCCATGGGGCAAACCACCGAAGAGGTCCTGCGGCTCAGCGGCGCGATCGTCTACCGGCTTGACCGGCCGGAACGCGCCGGCGAGACTGTCTCGGCCGCGGCAAAGCTTGCGTTCGGCAGTTCTGTCCAGGTTGCGGTGCTCATTGCCCAGAGCATGATCGGCGCCAAGACTTTCAAGGAGTGATGCCATGACGGCCCCCGCATCCAATGCGCTGCATCGCCGCGACGTGGTCGCCAAGTTGCTGCGCGACCGCGGCGGACTTCTGGTGGTGGCGGGTCTCGGCTCGTCAGTCTGGGACTGCACGGCCGCCGGCGACAACCCGATGAATTTCTGCCTTTGGGGCGGCATGGGCCTGGCGGCGATGACCGGCCTAGGCTTGGCCTGCGCGCAACCGTCGCGCCGCGTGCTGGTGGTGACCGGTGACGGCGAGATGCTTATGGGCCTCGGCTCTTTGGCCACCATCGGCGCGCAGCGTCCGGACAACCTTGCGGTGGTGGTCGTCGACAACGAGCGCTACGGCGAGACCGGCATGCAAAAGAGCCACACGGCGCATGGGGTGGACCTGGCCGCCATCGCTGCCGCATCGGGCTTTCCGCACGCCCGCGTGGTGCGCGACATGGCGGGGGTCGACGCGCTTCGCCACGACATCCACGCCGCCGCGGGTCCGATCTTCGCGCAGGTGAAGGTGGTGGCGGAAAAGCTGCCGCTGGTGATGCCGCCGCGCGAGGGCGCTCACCTGAAAAGCCGCTTCCGCCAGGCGCTCCTCGGCGATTCCGCCTTCGCGTAGGCGCGGGCGGCGCGCAGGTAGCCCAGATCCATGGCGAGCCAGGTGGCGATGCTCAACCAGCGGAA
>DASQHM010000212.1:0-21807 GCA_035632095.1 Candidatus Cybelea sp.
GCGCAGACGCGCGATATTCTGGCCGACGAGCTGCTGGCCATCTGGCGGCGCGAGCGCACCACCGGGGTCTACGTGACGCACAATCTGCACGAGGCCTTGCGGCTCGCCGACCGGGTGGCCGTGCTGTCGCGGCGCCCGGGCCGGCTGAAAGCCGTGATCCCGGTGCCGATCCCGAAGGCTGAGCGCGAGCGCATCGAGCATGCGGGCGAACTTGCGCGGCTGCACGAAAAGCTCTGGTCGCTGATCCGGGACGAAGCCGTGGTGGCGGATCGCGAGATGCAGCGTGGTTGAGTCGCGCCAAGACCCCGGCGCGGCGCCGGTGGCGTTTCGCGGCGCCGGATTCGATCCGCGCGCGCGGCGCCTGGCGCCCTGGATCGCCTTCGCCGCGGCCATTCTGCTCTGGCAGGCCGCATCGTCGAGCGGTTTCTTGCCCGCACTTTACATGCCGAGCCCCTTGCAGGTTCTCGCCGCGCTGCAACGGCTCGCGCTCTCCGGAACCCTCGGCCGGCACCTCGGCTGGAGCATCGAGCGCATCGTCGCGGGCTGGACGATCGGCGCGGGCTTCGGTCTTGCCATCGGAATATCCATGGGCATCTTCTCGCTGGTGCGCGCCGTCGGCATCCCGGTGGTCGGCGCATTGTTTCCGGTCCCGAAGATCGCGTTGCTGCCGCTGCTCATTCTTTGGTTCGGCATCGGCGAGCCCTCGAAGATCGCCACCATCGCGCTCGGGGTGTTCTTCCCGACGGTGATCAGCGCCTATAGCGCCGTCGACGGCGTGCCGCGAAGCCTGATCCGCATGGCGCAGAGTTTCGGCCTGCCCGCCCGCGACATCGTGACGAAGGTGGTGATCCCGGCCGCAATGCCCGGCATCCTGGCCGGATTCCGCATTTCCACCTCGATCGCCCTGATCCTGGTGGTGGCGGCGGAGATGATCGGCGCCGAATACGGCATCGGCGCCTTCGTGCTTGCCGCCGGCAATTTGATGCAAACCGATCAGCTGATCGCGGGCGTGGTCATTCTCTCGCTGCTCGGCCTTGCCATCAGCTTCGCCATCGGCCGGCTGGAACAATGGTTGCTGCGATGGCGCTGAACCTGGACACGCGCATCGTCACCCGCCAAAGCGGCGCGGCACAGCGCATCGAGGCCGACGTGGCGGTGCTCGGCGCCGGCATCGCTGGCGTCTCGGCGGCGCTGGAAGCGGCGAAGCTCGGCCGGTCGGTGGCGCTGATCGACGGCGCGCCGAGCCTCGGCGGCCAGGCCGTGGGCGCGGTGATCGGCACGTTCTGCGGCCTGTTCAGCAACGGACCCGCGCCCTACCAGGTCACCCACGGCATTGCCGACGGCATACTGCGCGATCTCGGGCAGGCGCAGGCGTTGCACTACATTCGCGGGCGGCGCAACACCGTGATCGTGCAGTACGACGAGACCGTGCTCGCGCGCTGGATCGAGGAAGCGGTCCGCAACTCCGGCATTCGTCTGGTTCTCGGCGCTTTGCTCGTTGAAGTCCGGCGCGAGGCCAATCGCGTGACGGGGCTCGGTCTGATGACCCGGTACGGTCCGGTCGACGTGCGCGCCAACGGTTTTGTGGATGCCTCGGGCGACGCGGCGCTCGCCTTCGGCGCCGGGTTTGCGTGCCGCGAACCGGCGACGCCCGTTTTCGGCACCCAGATGATCGTGCTTGAAGGCATCGACGAAGCGGAACTGTCCCGGCTCGATCGCACCGAGTTGCAAGGCCGCCTTGCCGGCAAGGCCAAACAATACGGATTGCGCCGCCATGACGGCTTCCTGTTCGCGCCGCCCGGCAAGGGAACGGCGCTGGTCAACATGACCCACATCGAAACGCCGCTGGATGCGCTCGGCGCCGCGCGGCAACAGCTTGAAGCGCGGGCCGAGGCCGACCGGCTGCTGGCGTTTCTGCGCGCCGAATATCCCGCCGCCCTTGGGCGCGCCCGCATCCGCACCTACGGCATGCCGGGCATACGGCAGACGCGATGGATCAGCGCGCGTCATCACCTGACGGCCGACGAGGTCCGCAACGGCGTGCGCTTCGCCGACGCGGTCGGGCGCTGTTCCTGGCCCATCGAGCTGCACAATCGCCCCGACGATGTGCATTGGGAGGAATTCGGCGACGACCACATGCATTGGATTCCGCTCGGCATGATGCTGCCGGAGCACGCCGACAATCTGATCGCCGCGGGCCGCTGCGCCGACGGCGACCCGGCGGCGCTGTCCTCGGTACGGGTGATGGGTCCCTGCATCGCCATGGGCGCGGCCGCGGCGCATGCGTTGGATTTGGCCGGCTCAGGCTCGGTCCGCCAGATCGACATGGCGGCGCTGCAACGCCGTCTCGCCGACAACATCGAACGCCGCGACTAGATCGCTGAAGCGCGCCCGTTACTCCAGGTTTGGCGTAAAGGCGGCGATCTGCTTGCGCGCGGCCGCGAGGTCGGCGCCGGTGAGACTCGGCCGATTGAAGTAGCTGTCCAAGTTGCCGCCCTTGAGGCCGAGGCTGCACCAGACGTAGGCCTGGACCGGATCGCGCGGCACGCCCGTGCCGACGATGTAGTGATCGCCAAGGTTCGATTGCGCTTCCGGCAAACCTTGATCGGCCGCCATCCGCAACCATTTCACCGCATCGGCGGATTCGCGCCTGCCGTCGTAATAGGCGGCGAGAAACATGCGCGCCAACGCATCCCCGCCCTCCGCCGCATGCACCATGCTCTGCACCAGGGCATCGTCCGGTTGCAGCGTGGCGGTGCCGAAATAATTCGGCACGGGATAGTAGTTGTGGATGCGGCCGTCCAGTTTGGCGTCGAGCGCCTGGGTGCGACGTTGCCGCGCCTTGACGTCGAGCATGGGCGGAAAGCCGTGGATCGATTGGCGCATGGCGTTCCATAGCTCGACGTTGCCGAGCAGCGCGCCGCGAAGGATCCAAAAGCTCTTGAGCGCGTTCCGTTCGGCGTCGCTATTCTGCGAGTAGAGGTTCACGATGCTGAGTTCCGCGTCGTGCTCGCCTTGGAAAGCGGCGCGCTGCAGCCATAGAAACGCGCGGTGGTCGTCCGGCGCGACGCCCGCGCCGCCGTGATAGGCCGCGGCCAATTGGACCGCTGCATAGGAATGTCCCGCGGCCGCAGCTTCCTGAAACCGCGCCACCGCGGCTGAGGGGTCGGTTTGACTGATCGCGAGGCCGTCGGCAAAGAGGGCGGCCGGATGTTTCGCCGCCAGCAGCGGCTCGGCGAACTTCGCGGCGTCGGTGAGGTTGCGGGCGGCCAGGGCGTTGTTGATCTGCACCGCATCGGCAAAGGCATTGTCCGGCATGCCCGGTTCGCTGGACCAGCTCGCGAGCCGGATCCGGGTCACCGCTCGCTTCGCATCGTCGTCGCCCTTGAGCGCCGCCACTTGCAGCAGCCCACGGATGAAGTCGTCGTCGCGCGCCTCCAACGGCGCGCGATCGAGCAGCGCCGCTAGATTGTTGGCGGCGATGGGATTGCTCAGCATGGCCGCCTTGAGCAGCCATTCGCGGGCTTTGCTTTCGTCCTTGACGATCGCGCGCGTTCCGATCGCCAAGCTGTTGCCGAGCATCATTTGCGAATAGGGATCGCCGGCGTTGGATCCGGCGACAAGCTGCTCGAAGGCGTGGAGCGGGTCGGGCGTAATGCCCGCAGACCCCAATATGTAAACGCGCGCCAGCACGGCGGCGGCCTCGCTCACGCCCGCCGCCTCGGCGCGTTTGAGCATCTCGATGGCGGCGCTCCCGTCCGTCTTGGTGCCGCGGCCGGTAAGCTGCAGGCAGCCGGCGGCGAGCAGCGCGTTGGGATCGCCCTTTTCCGCCGCGCCCGCCCATTTCGCGAAATCCTCGTCGAAGAAGCCGAGCGCCAGGTCGGCCGCGCATACGTCCGGGTTGTCCCAAGGATTGAGCAGGGCCGACGTGATAGCTGCCGCTCTTGCCGGGGCCGGATTGATCGGGACCGACACCGACGTCTGTGCTTTCGCCGGTAGAGCCAGGGCCAGGCAGCAGAGGAGGCAAGGGGTCAGGCGGGTCATGCGGCGTCGGCGAGCGCGGTTTCTCGAATCGGGGCGGATAGAATTGTAGCAGACCCAAGAGGTTAGGGTGAGTTCCGATCCGGGCCGCGCCCATAGCAAACTATGGGTTTGGCGGAAAATGAGGGCCATATGTCATTGCTGCCAGGCCCGCGGGGCTCCATAGTTTGCGCCATGACCCGCCGCATTCCCCGACGCCCGGCGACCCTTTCACCGACGGATGCCGAAGCCGCACCGCGGCGCGTGACCCTGGTCGCCTATCCGGACATCCAGGTGCTCGATCTGACCGGCCCGATCGCAGTGTTCTACAACGCTCTCCGCGCCATGGAGCGGCAGAGGAGGGATGCGGGACCGGCCTATGTGATCGAGACCGTGTCCCCGGACGGCGGCCGCATCGGAACGCAACAAGGCGTCGCCGTTCTCGCCGACCGCCGCTTGGTCGACGTCTTGGATCCGCCGGACACGTTGATCGTGACCGGCGGGTCGGGCGTGCACAGCGCCAGCCGCGACCGACGCATTGTCGATTGGCTCGCGGCGATGGCGCCCCGGGCGCGGCGGATTTGCTCGGTCTGCACCGGCGCATTCCTGTTGGCGGAGGCGGGTCTGCTCGACGGCAGACGCGCCACGACGCACTGGGCCAGTTGCGAGCTGCTGGCGAAGCGCTACCCCTCCGTCACGGTCGAACCGGATTCGATCTACGTGCGCGACGGCAATGTATGGACATCGGCCGGCGTGACCGCCGGCATGGACCTGGCGCTGGCGCTGGTGGAAGACGATTTCGGCCGCGAATGCGCCATCACCGCCGCGCGCTGGTTGGTCATGTTCGCCAGGCGGCCGGGCGGACAGTCGCAATTCAGCGCGCATCTCGCGGCGCAAGCGGCGGAACACGAGCCGATCGCCAAGGCGCAGGCCTGGATCGTCGATCACCTCGATGCCGATCTGTCGGTCGCGGCGCTCGCCGAACGCGTCGCCATGAGTCCGCGCAACTTCGCCCGTGTGTTCGTTCGCGAGACCGGATCGACGCCGGCCGATTTCGTCGAAGCGGCGCGCATCGATGCGGCGCGCCGCGCGCTCGAGCAAAGCCGCGGCGGGGTCGAGCAGGTGGCGCGGGCTTGCGGATTCTCCGACGCCGAACACATGCGCCGCGCCTTCCATCGCCGCCTCGGCGTAAGCCCGCAGGACTACCGCGCACGTTTCCGCACGCAGGCAAGCCACGTCACGCACATTGCCGCCGCGTCACAATGAGGAGAGCGCCATGCAGATCGCCGCGCTGATTTTCGACGACATCACGCCGCTCGATATCGTCGGGCCGATGGAGGTCCTGTCGCGGCTGCCGAAGGCGGAGGTCGTGGTGGTCGGCAAGACCCGAGGTCCGGTGCGCGATCCCCGCACTCATTGGATCCTGACTGCGGAGGCGGCGATCGAGGAAGTGACCCGGCCCGACATCGTCGTCATTCCTGGCGGCGCCGGCGTGCGGCCGCTGTGCCGCGAGCCCGCCATGCTCGATTGGATGCGCGAGGTGCACCGGCATACCACGTGGACCACGTCGGTCTGCACCGGCTCGCTGTTGCTGGCGGCGGCCGGCCTGCTGAAAGGCCTGCAAGCCGCGACCCACTGGTCCGCGAGCGATGACCTCGCCGAGTTCGGCGCGACATATGTGGAAAAGCGCGTCGTGATCCAAGGAAAGATCATCACCGCGGCCGGCGTGTCGTCCGGCATCGACATGGCGCTCACGCTGGCGGCAAAGGTCGCGGGCGAGGATATGGCCAAGCGAATCCAGTTGATGATCGAATACGATCCGCAGCCGCCGTTCGATTCGGGCGCCCCGTCCAAAGCGGATCCGGCGATGCTGGCGGATCTGCGCCAGCGCATGCAGCGCGCCTCCGCTCCGCCGCCGCGCTGAGTTCGCCGCCGCGCACTGGACAGGATCGGGTCGCCGCGCGACATTAGGGTCATGCCTGTTCCGCACCCATCCGACTACGCCTTCGCTCTCGAAGTGCCCGAGGGCGACAACCGCGAGCGTTTCATCTGTCGCGATTGCGGCTGGATTCACTATGTGAATCCAAAGGTGGTCGTCGGCGCTGTCTGCGTTTGGGACGACAAGATCCTGCTGTGCAAACGGGCCATCGAGCCGCGTTTGGGCTACTGGACCATTCCAGCCGGCTTCCTCGAAGAACGCGAGTCCTCGGAACAGGGCGCCATTCGCGAGGCGCAAGAAGAGGCTTCCGCAGACATTGCGCTCGACGGTCTCCTTGCGGTCTACAACATTCCGCGCATCAGCCAGGTGCAGATCATCTATCGCGCGCGGCTGCGTTCGCCGTCCGTGGCGGCCGGCGTCGAGAGCGCCGCCGTGCGGCTTTATGATTGGTCCGACATCCCGTGGAACGAACTGGCGTTTCCGAGCGTGCGCTGGGCGCTCGATCACTATCGCGAAACCATGGGCCATCGCGAGTTCAGCGCCCGCACCAATCCGGCGGACGAGACCGTCAGCCGCTGATCGTCAGCCGCCCGTCATAGGCCCGGGTTTTGCCCGGCCGGCGCGGCGTGATAGCGCCGGATCAGGGGCACCTGCGCCAGGCTGAACAGAATTGTCGCCGGCATGGTGACGAACAGGCGGGCGCTGACCCAGGCATCGGTGCTGAGAAAGTGCCGGCTCGCCTCGTTGAACAGCGCGAGCGCCACGAACCAGGCGACCCAGCGCCAGGTGAGAACGCGCCATCCGGTATCCGTGAGCGGAATCATCGGACCGAGCAACAGCCGCAGCAACGGCCGCCCGAGCGCTAGCCCGCCGGCAAGGATCGCGGCGATCAGTCCGTTGACGATGGTCGGCTTGATCTTGATGAAGAAGTCGTCTTGCAGCCATAGCGTCAAGCCGCCGAACGCCAGGACGAACACGCCCGTCGCCAACGACATGGCCGGAAGCCTGCCCGTCTGCCAATAAGACGCCGCGATTGAAAGCACCGTGGCCGCCATGAAGACGCCGGTGCCCACGAAAATGCCGTAGCGGCCGTTGGCGATGAAGAACGCCAGCAAGGGCCCCCCTTCGATGATCAGCCGAACGTAAGGGGACAGGGGCTCGCGCATGGGCGCGCACCATAGCGGAGACCGGCGGCCTGCTCCAGGCGGCAGAGGTCTCAATGATGAAGACGGTATTTCGAGGGCCGGACGAACGCCGCGTGTTGGAGGGGTCGCAAACGTATGGCGCCGGCCAGAGCGATCCGACCGGCGCCAAAGGAATACCGTCCCGCTGGAAGCGGAACGGCGAGAAGGGAAACTACCGCTTCTTCTTCTTTGCGGCCTTCTTCTTCTTCGCCTTTTTAGCTTTCTTTGCCATAACAGCGCTCCTTGGCGTTGCGTTCGTTGACCGGGAGGGAGGCCGCAAGGGCGGCCATCGCAGTTAATCCCGGGCCGGTCTGACCGTCCCAGCGGAACAGCCGTCGTACAAATTCGAGTCGGGCGGATTCCCTGTCAAGCGAAATCCACAATATCTGGGAGAAAATTTTGCGATTTACCCCATCTGTTGACAAGAACACAACACTCTGTGAGGGCAAAAAACACGACTACTAGGGACGCCGTAACGCCCTATTGCGTTTCGACTCCGACCAGGGCACGCGCGAACGCGTCCGCATCGAACGGCTGTAGATCGTCGGCGCTCTCGCCGACGCCGATGGCATGGACCGGGAGGCCGAACTTGGCGGCCAAAGCGACAAGAATGCCGCCGCGCGCCGTGCCGTCGAGCTTGGTCATGATCAATCCGGTGACGTTGCAGACGGACTTGAACACTTCGACCTGATTGAGCGCGTTCTGGCCGGTGGTGGCGTCGAGCACCAACAGCGTCGCATGGGGCGCGGTGGCGTCGACCTTCTTCAGCACCCGGCCGATCTTCTCGATCTCGGCCATCAAATGCGCCTTGTTCTGCAGACGGCCCGCCGTGTCGATGAGCAGCACGTCCATGCCTTGCGATGCCGCTTCCTTGACCGCATCGAAGGCCAGCCCGGCGGAATCCGCGCCCGGATTGCGCGCGATCACCGGCGCGCCGACGCGCCCGCCCCAGATCTGCAATTGCTCGATCGCGGCGGCGCGAAACGTATCGCCTGCCGCCAGCATGACCTTCAGGCCACGGTCGCCGAGCAGCTTGGCAAGCTTGCCGATGGTGGTGGTCTTGCCGGTGCCGTTGACGCCGACGATGAGGATGACTTGTGGCTTGCGTCCCTCCGGCGGCGGCAAGGGTTGGGCCACCGGGCGCAACAACGCCGCGATCTCCGCTGCGAGCGCTTCACGAATTTCGCCGCTCGACACGTCTTTGTCGAAGCGGGATTTCCGAATGTTGGCGACGATGTCCGCCGAAGGTCCGACGCCGAGGTCGGCGGCGATCAACAGTTCTTCCAGCTCCGCCAGCGCTGCGTCGTCCAGCCGCCGCCTGGTGACGATGCCGGCGATGCCGTCGGAGATGACGCCGGCGGATCGCTTGAGCCCGGCCTTGAGCCGCGCGAGCCAGCCGCGCTTCGCCCCGGCTTCGCTTTCGCTCATGCGGCCGGACGCCCGATCAGCCGGCCGACCAGCCGCCCATTGCGGAACGCATCAATGCGCGCGGACGCGACGGCGCCTTGGGGAGCCGGCCGGTCGAGCTCGACGGCAGCGTAGTGTTCGCTCCGGCCCATGCGGCCGTCTTCCACCACGACCTCCGCCGTGGTGCCGACGCGCGTGGCAAGAAAGCGATCGAGTGCGGCCGTCCCGGCCTCGCGCAATCGCCGCGCGCGTTCCTTGCGGAGGGCGACCGGCACCTGCGGCATGCGCGCGGCGGGCGTGCCACGCCGGGCGGAATAGGGGAACACGTGCAGCATGGCGAGATCGCATTCGTCGACCAGCGACAGCGTGTTGGCGAACATGGCCTCGTCCTCGGTCGGAAATCCGGCAATGAGATCGGCGCCGAATGCCACGTCGGGTCGCAGGCGCCGCACGCGATTGCAAAACTCCACGGCGCCAGCGCGGCTGTGACGGCGCTTCATGCGCTTCAGGATCATGTCATCGCCGGATTGCAGCGACAGATGCAGGTGCGGCATCAGGCGCGGCTCTTCGGCGATCAGGCGGAATAGCGCCGCGTCGGCCTCCGCCGGATCGATGGACGAGAGCCGCAGCCGCCTGATCTCCGGCACCAGCGCCAGCAGCCGCCGCACGGTTTCGCCGAGCGAGGGACGCCCCGGCAGGTCGGCGCCGTAGGAGGTGATGTCGACGCCGGTCAGCACGATCTCGGGCACGCCGGATGCGGCGAGCTTCCGCGCCTGCTCGACGATCAGCCCAAGCGGCACAGAGCGGCTGTTGCCGCGGCCATACGGAATGATGCAGAAGGTGCAGCGATGCTCGCAGCCCTGCTGCACTTGCAGGAACGCGCGCGCGCGGCCGTCGAAGCCTTCGATGAAGTGTCCGGCGCTTTCCTTGAGCCGCATGATGTCGTCGACCACGATGCGCCGCTCGTCGCGCCCCGGGGAGAACGCGGCGGCCCGCAGCTTCTCGGCGTTGCCGAGCACCTGATCGACCTCGGGCAAGGCGGCATAACCTTGCGGATCGATCTGCGCCGCGCAGCCGGTGACGATGATGCGGGCGTCCGGCCGCTCGCGCCTGGCGCGGCGGATCGCCTGCCGCGCCTGCCGTTCCGCTTCCGCGGTGACGGCGCAGGTATTGACGATCACGGCGTTGTCCAGACCCGAGACGCCGGCATTGGCGCGCATCACTTCGGACTCGTAGGCGTTGAGACGGCAGCCGAAGGTGATGATCTCGACGCCGCTCATGACGCTTTCAGCAATGCGGCGCCCACGGTGCCGCGGAAACTCTCGGCCACTGGGCCTGTCATGAGCATGCGACTGTCGTCCCGCCACTCGATGGTGAGCGGGCCGCCGTCGAGGATCAGTTCCGCCTTGCGCGGCGAGAGGTTTCGCCGCACCGCGGCGACCAGGGTTGCGCAGGCGCCGGTGCCGCAGGCCGAGGTGACGCCGGCGCCGCGCTCCCACACCCGCATGCGGATGCGCCCGGGCGAGAGGATCTGCGCTACTTCGACGTTCACGCGCTCGGGAAACAGCGGATGGTGTTCGAGCATGGGGCCGACGGTGGTGAGCGGCACGCTCTCCACGTCCGAGACAAAGAACACCGCATGGGGATTGCCGACGTTCACGGCCACCGGATCGGACAGCACCGGCGCGCTGGCCGGCCCGAGCGCCAGGTCGAGGTGCAGCGTGTCCATCTCGCGGGCGAGGGGAATGTCGCGCCAGCCGAAGCGCGGCTCGCCCATGTCGACGGTGATCAGGCCGCCGCCGGCGTCGCGGGTCTCCAGCACCCCGGCCTTGGTTTCGAGGGTGATCCGGTCGCGCCCGCGCTCGCGCATGAGAAGCGTCGCGACGCAGCGGCTGGCATTGCCGCAGGCGTCCACCTCGCCGCCGTCCGCGTTGTGGATGCGCATGAAGGCGTCGGCGCGGGCCGAGTTCTCCAGGGTGATGATCTGGTCGCAGCCGATGCCGAGCCGCCGGTCGGCGATGGCGCGCACCTGGGCCTCGCTTAAGTGGATCGGCGCGGTTCGGGCGTCCAGCACCACGAAATCGTTGCCGAGCCCGTGCATCTTGATGAACGGCGGTTCCATGCCCGCGTTATAGGGTGGCGGACGGACCCGAGTCCAACGCTATCGCCGCGCGCCGAGCCCTGGCCAATGGCCCGGAGGCGGCTTGCAAATATCGCAATTTTGCGATATATAGGTACGTGCTTTGGCGTGTTGAAGCCCTTGACGAGAGCGTCGTTCGCGAAATCGAGGCGTTGCCTGCCGATATGCAGGCACGCTTCCTGCGGATCGCCGAGCGCGTCAGAAGTATTGGTTTGGCCAACGTCGGCGAACCGCATGTCAAGCATATCGAAGGAAAACTTTGGGAAATCCGCATGAGTGGGCGTGATGGCATCGGCAGAGCGATCTATGTCGCGGCAACCGGGCGGCGTGTTGTTGTGTTGCACGCCTTCATGAAGAAGACACAGAAGACTCCGCGCTCCGCGATCGAACTCGCGCTGGCGCGCGCGAAGAGGATCCAGCCTTGACGATCGACTTCCCCAGCATCAAGAAACGGCTGCTTTCCAATCCGAAGGTACGCCAAGCATATGATGATCTTGCGCCGGAATTTGAAATCGCCGCGGCACTGGTCAAAGCGCGCTCGCGCGCCGGGATGACCCAAGCGGCGGTGGCCCGGCGCATGGGAACAACTCAATCTGTCATCGCGCGTTTGGAAAGCGGGCGGCAGAAAGTGAGCACGAGAACATTGCTCCGCTTTGCCGAAGCAACGGGCACACGGTTGAAGCTGGAACTTGTACCGCGGCCATGACGGCCCCGCCATCTGGCGCGAGTCCTTGGCTGATCCGTACATTGGGTCTGGCTGCCAAACGCGCGAGTCCCGCGCCCGCGCCTGCCCCGGACAAGGCAAATCAGAAGAACGATACCGAGGCTCGCCGCCAAGGCCAGTGAGTCGGTTGGGGCGCCAAGGAACGAGCGCGTGAGCCACCCCGCTTCGCCCCCGACCCTTGACTCTCCCGCCCGCCGGGGCTTAACTCCGCGCCAACGACGGCACGCCAGTCCGCGAGTTTCGCGCACTGGCGTTTTTGGCGTTGTTTCAATGAATCGGTCGGCAAGGGATTGGCCGGCAAGGGCCTGAAAAGCACCATGTTCGAGACCTTAAGCGGGCGATTGGGCGATGTTCTTACGCGGCTGACCAAGCGCGGTGCGCTGAGCGAAGCCGACGTGAACGAGGCGCTGCGCGAGGTCCGCGTGGCGCTGCTCGAAGCCGACGTGGCGCTCCCCGTGGTCAAGAGCTTCATCGACCAGGTGCGAAACAAGGCCATCGGCACCCAGGTCCTGAAATCGGTCACGCCCGGCCAGATGGTGATCAAGGTCGTCCACGACCAGCTCGTGGAGATGCTCGGCGCCGAAGATGCGGAGCTCAACCTGAACGCCGTGCCGCCGGTGCCGGTGCTCATGGTGGGCCTGTAAGGCTCCGGCAAGACCACCACCACCGCCAAGATCGGCGCGCGCCTACAGGACCGCGACAAGAAGAAGGTCTTGATGGCCTCCCTCGACGTGGCGCGGCCGGCGGCGCAAGAGCAGCTCAAGGTGCTGGGCGAACAGGCGGGCGTGCCGACGCTTCCCTTCGTGCCGGGCCAGATGCCGGTCGACATCGCGCGCCGCGCCCTGCAGGCGGCGAAGCTGCAAGGCTATGACGTGGTGCTGCTCGACACCGCCGGCCGGCTGCACGTGGACGAGGCGTTGATGGCCGAGGTCGCGGCGGTGCGCGATGCGACGCAGCCGCCGGAGATCCTGCTGGTGGCCGACGCGCTCACCGGCCAGGACGCGGTGAACGTGGCGCGCCAATTCAAGGACCGTATCGGCGTCACCGGCATCGTCTTGACCCGCGTCGACGGCGATGGCCGCGGCGGCGCCGCGCTCTCCATGCGCGCCGTCACCGGCGCGCCCATCAAGCTGATCGGCGTCGGCGAAAAGCTGGATGCGCTCGAAACATTCCATCCGAGCCGCATCGCGTCGCGCATTCTCGGCATGGGCGACGTGGTCGGCCTGGTCGAGAAGGTGCAAGCCACCATCGACAAGGCCGAGGCCGACAAGCTCGCTGCGAAGTTGGCGAAGGGCGGCTTCGATCTGGAAGACCTGGCGCAGCAACTGAAGCAGATGCGCAAGATGGGCGGCATGTCCGGCGTGCTCGGCCTGCTGCCCGGCGTCGCCAAGGTGAAACAGGCCATGGCGCAAGGCCAGGTGGACGAAGGCATGCTGACGCGCCAGGAAGCGATCATCAGCTCAATGACGCGCTTCGAGCGGCGCAATCCGAAACTGATCCAGGCGTCGCGCAAGCGCCGCATCGCATCGGGCTCCGGCACCTCGGTGCAGGACGTGAACCGCTTGCTTAAGCAATACATGCAGATGGCCGAGATGATGAAGCGCATGCAGAAGCTCGGCCAAAAAGGCTTCATGCGCGCCGGCATCCCCGGCCTCATTCCTCCGCGTTGATCGACGCTTACTCAAACGACCAGGCTTTACTCAAACGAAAGGTCCGAACTGCACCATGTCACTCAAGATCCGCCTCGCCCGCGCCGGCGCCAAGAAGCGCCCGTTCTATCGCATCGTCGTCGCCGACAGCCGCAGCCCGCGCGACGGCCGCTTCATCGAGAAGATCGGCATTTACGATCCCATGCTGCCGAACGACCATGAGGCGCGGCTGAAGTTCGACGTGGAGCGGGCGAAGCAATGGCTGGAGAAGGGCGCATTGCCGACCGATCGGGTGGCGCGCTTTTTCGACAAGGCTGGCATCTTCAAGGCGACGGCGCGCAACAATCCGCAGAAGTCGAAGCCCAAGGCCAAGGCGCAAGAACGGCTGAAGGCGGCGGAAGCCGCGAAGGCCGCGCCGGCAGCGGATGCGCCGGCTGCGAGCTGACGCAAGCGTCGATGTCGCTGGTCTGCCTCGGCGTCGTGGTCGCGGCGCACGGCGTGCGGGGGCAAGTGAAAGTGAAGTGCTTCACCGAGCGAACGGCCAACATCGCCGCGTATGGACCGCTCAGCGATGAGACCGGCGCCCGCCGTTGGAAGGTGCGCGTGGTCGGCGAGGCGAAGGGTGCCGCGATCCTCGCCATGGATGGCGTCGCCGATCGCAACGCTGCGGAAGCGCTGAAGGGCACGCGGCTCTTCGTGCCGCGTGCCGCGCTGCCGGCGACGGTGGCGGACGAGTTCTACGAAACCGATCTGGTCGGCCTTCGGGTCGAGAACCGGAACGGAACGGCGGTGGGACAGGTGGACGGCGTGTTCGATTTCGGCGCCGGCACCGTGCTGGAAGTGGCACGGGCGGGGAAAAAGCCGGCCATGCTGCCCTTCACCCGCGAGGCCGTGCCGGTGGTGGATTTGGCCGGCGGGCGGGTGGTGATCGATCCGCCGGCGAATTGGCTCGACGAAGACGGTGTGCCCGAGGCGCGTGCCGAAGACGAAGGAGAGGCGCAAACGTGAGCGGCGGGTCTCCATGAACGCGGTGGCGGCGACGCTGAAACCATGGGCGGCGCGGGTGCTGACGCTGTTTCCCGAAATGTTCCCCGGCCCCTTGGGTTTAAGCCTGGCCGGACGGGCGCTCACGGAGGGGATTTGGACGCTGGAAACAGTGGACATTCGCGACTTTGCGCGCGATAAACACCGCTCCGTCGATGACACCCCGTTCGGTGGCGGTCCGGGCATGGTCATGCGCCCGGACGTGCTGGCGGCGGCGTTGGATGCGACGGTGACGGGTTTGGCGGCGGGCCAGCCCCGCATCTATTTGAGCCCGCGCGGGCGGCGGCTGGATCAGGCGCTGGTGCGCGAGCTGGCCGAGGCAGGCGGAGCGACGCTGGTCTGCGGCCGCTTCGAGGGAGTGGACGAGCGGGTGCTCGAGGCGCGGGCGTTGAGCGAAGTGAGCCTCGGCGATTTCGTGCTCTCGGGCGGCGAGGTGGCGGCGCTGGCGCTCCTCGACGCAGTGGTGAGGTTGCTGCCGGGCGTGATCGGCGAAGCCGGTTCGCTGGCGGAAGAGAGTTTCGCGGCCGGACTGCTGGAGTATCCCCAGTACACCCGGCCGCAAGTTTGGGAAGGCCGCGACGTGCCGGAGGTTCTGGTGAGCGGCCATCACGGGAATATCCGCGATTGGCGTCGGGCCGAGGCGGAGCGGATCACGAAGGCGCGGCGGGCGGACCTGTGGGAACGCTACCGCGCCGGGACAACGAGAGACGAAGCGGCAAAAGGCAAGGTGAAGCCATGAACATAATCCAGAAACTCGAGCGCGAGCAGGTCGAGGCGCTCACCAAAAGCCGGAAGCTGCCGGACTTCGCGCCGGGCGACACGCTCAAGGTCAATGTCAAGGTGGTCGAAGGCACGCGTGAGCGCATCCAGGCATTCGAAGGTGTGTGCATCGCCCGCTCGAACGCCGGACTGAATTCGTCCTTCACCGTGCGCAAGATTTCCTACGGCGAAGGCGTCGAGCGCATTTTCCCGCTCTATTCGCCGCGCATCGATTCGCTCGAAGTGCTCCGCCGCGGCGACGTGCGCCGCGCCAAGCTCTACTACCTGCGCGGCCGCACCGGCAAGGCGGCGCGCATCGGCGAGAAGCGCGACGAACGGCGCGACGACGAGGGCGGCGACGCCGCCTAGGCTCCGCGTCCCCTTCGATCCGCGTCGGGTTTTACGGACGTAACGTGGGAGTGGGATGATGGCGAAGGCACGCACGCTTTACGACAAGATCTGGGACAGCCACTTGGTGGATCAGCAGGCCGACGGCGCCGCGGTCCTCTATGTCGATCGTCATCTCGTCCATGAAGTGACCAGCCCGCAGGCATTCGAGGGCTTGCGCGCCGCCGGCCGCAAGGTGCGCCGGCCCGAAGCCACCATCGCCGTCGCCGATCACAACGTGCCGACCACGGACCGCTCGAAGGGCATCACCGACGAGGAAAGCCGCATCCAGGTCGAAACGCTGGAGCGCAACTGCGCCGATTTCGGTGTGCCCTACTTCGGCATGAACGACATCCGCCAGGGCATCGTGCACATCATCGGGCCGGAGCAGGGCATGACCCAGCCCGGCATGACCATCGTCTGCGGCGATTCGCACACGGCCACCCACGGCGCGTTCGGCGCGCTGGCGTTCGGCATCGGCACCTCGGAAGTAGAGCACGTGCTGGCGACGCAGACCTTGATCCAGCAGCGTTCAGCCAACATGCGCATCACCGTCGAAGGCGCGTTGAAACCGGGGATCACCGCCAAGGACGTGATCCTGGCGATCATCGGCCGCATCGGCACCGCCGGCGGCACCGGCCACGTGATCGAATACGCCGGCGACACCCTGCGCGCGTTGTCCATGGAAGGCCGCATGACGGTCTGCAACATGACCATCGAGGCGGGCGCCCGCGCCGGCCTGATCGCGCCGGACGAGACGACGTTCGCGTATCTGCGCGGCCGGCCCATGGTGCCGAAGGCGGCGGCATTCGAGCAGGCGGTGGCGCATTGGAAGACACTCGTATCCGACCCTGGGGCTAGGTACGACCGCGAGGTCCGCCTCGACGCCGCGGCCATTGCGCCGCACGTCACCTGGGGCACCAGCCCGCAGGACGTGGCGCCGATCACCGGCGCCGTTCCCGATCCGAAATCGGAAGCCGACGAAGGCAAGCGCGCCGCCATGGAACGCTCGCTCGCCTATATGGGCCTGAACCCGGGCGTGCGCCTCGCCGACATCAAGATCGACCGCGTGTTCATCGGCAGCTGCACCAACGGCCGCATCGAAGATCTGCGCGCCGCCGCCGCCATCGCCAAGGGCCGCAAAGTGGCGGGCCATGTGAACGCCATGGTGGTGCCGGGCTCGGGCCTGGTGAAGCATCAGGCCGAGGAAGAAGGCCTCGACCGCATCTTCACGGAAGCCGGGTTCGAATGGCGCGAGCCGGGCTGCTCCATGTGCCTGGCCATGAACGCCGACAAGCTGGAGCCGGGCGAGCGTTGCGCGTCCACCTCCAACCGCAACTTCGAGGGACGCCAGGGCCGCGGCGGCCGCACCCATCTGGTGAGCCCGGCCATGGCGGCTGCCGCAGCCGTCGCCGGACATCTCGCCGACGTCCGCGAATTCCTCTAGGCCGCAATCTGCGTTGGTGGCGCCGGCTTGCTCGAGCGCTCTTGGGCGCGATCGCCGTCGTGCTCTGCTACGCGGCGGCCGGTTTCGGACTTGGCGCCATGCCGACTGCCGACCCGCCCGCTGCGGGCACAGTGCAAATGGCGGTAGTGGCGAACTGGTTTCACGCCGATCTGATCTTTCCCGTGGCGGGCGAAGGCTACGACTGGCGCGATGTGTTCGGCCTGCCGTCCGACGCGCGATACGTGGCTCTCGGTTGGGGCGACCGGCGCTTCTATCTCGAGACGCCGCGCCTCGGCGATCTCAAGCTGTCGACCGCGCTCTTGGCTCTGTCCGGTTTGGACGATGCAGTGGTTCACGTGACGTGGCTTGCCGATTTGCCGGACGGGCCTGACGTGCACGGGATTTCGGCAACGCCGGAACAAGCGGCAATTCTCGCGCACTATGCCGCGCGCGCATTGGTGCTCGGCGCTGACGGCAGGCCTGACGCGGTTCCCGATCGCGCTTATGGTTCGGCCGATGCGTTTTATCCGGCAACCGGGCATTGGTCTCCGTTCCTGACATGCAACGAATGGCTGGCCCGGGGATTGCGCGAAGCCCGTATCCGGACCGGCCGCTGGGCTCCGTTCGCCGACGGGATTGTGCGACATTTGTCTGAGCGCTGACACAGGTTCCCGGTTTACAATCGCGTGGAACATAAGAGACATCGAAGGCATAGGGACAGGACCGATGCAGAAGTTCACCACCCACACCGGCGTGGCCGCGCCGCTGCCGATGGTCAATGTCGATACGGACATGATCATTCCGAAGCAGTTCCTGAAGACCATCAAGCGCACCGGCCTCGGCAAGCATCTGTTTGAGGAAATGCGCTATACGCTCGACGGCAAGGAAAAGCCCGACTTCGTGCTGAACCAGCCGGCATGGCGCAAGGCCTCGATCCTGGTGGCAGGCGCCAATTTCGGCTGCGGCTCGAGCCGCGAGCATGCGCCCTGGGCGCTGCTCGACTTCGGCATCCGCTGCGTGATTTCCACCAGCTTCGCCGACATCTTCTACAACAACTGCTTCAAGAACGGCATTCTGCCCATCGCTCTGCCGCAGGCCGACGTGGACAAGCTGCTCGACGATGCACGGCGCGGCGCCAATGCCACCGTCACCATCGATCTGGAGAAGCAGGAGATTCGCGGACCCGACGGCGGCTGCGTCAAGTTCGACATCGATCCCTTCCGCAAGCAGTGCCTGCTCGAGGGCCTGGACGAGATCGGCCTCACCATGAAGAAGGCGCCGCAGATCGCCGACTTCGAGGCCAAGCAGCAGGCCAGCCAGCCCTGGCTCTATCGCTAGCCGGCCCGCATTCCTCTTCGATTCTGGAGAATCCGAAAAATGGCATCGAACAAGAAGCTCCTCGTATTGCCCGGCGACGGCATCGGGCCGGAGGTGATGCGCGAAGTGCGGCGCGTCATCGATTGGATGGACCGCCGGCGCGTGGTGCATTTCGACGTGACGGAAGACCTGGTCGGCGGTTGCGCCATCGATGCGCACGGCGTGCCGCTCGCGGACAGCACTCTCGACAAGGCCATGTCGGCCGACGCGGTGCTGCTCGGCGCCGTCGGCGGACCGAAGTGGGACAATCTGGACTTCAGCAAGAAGCCCGAGCGCGGCCTGTTGCGGCTGCGGAAGGAAATGGAGCTGTTCGCGAACCTGCGCCCCGCCATCTGCTTTCCGGCGCTGGCCGACGCATCGACGCTCAAGCGCGAATACGTCGAAGGCCTCGACATCATGATCGTGCGCGAGCTGACCGGCGGCATCTATTTCGGCGAGCCGCGCGGCATCGAGACCCTGCCGAACGGTCAGCGGCGCGGCTACAACACGCAAAGCTACACCACCGAGGAAATCCGCCGCGTCGCCAAGGTCGCGTTCGATCTGGCGCGCAAGCGGCGCAAGAAGGTCACGTCCTGCGAAAAATCCAACGTGATGGAATCGGGCGTGTTGTGGCGCGAGGAAGTCACCAAGCTGCACGCCGAGACCTATCGCGACGTGGAGCTGCAGCACATGTACGCCGACAACGCCGCCATGCAGCTCGTGCGCAACCCGAAGCAGTTCGATGTGATCGTGACCGACAACCTGTTCGGCGACATCCTGTCGGACGAGGCGGCCATGCTGACCGGCTCCCTCGGCATGCTGCCGTCGGCCTCGCTCGGCGGCATCGACAAGCACGGCCGCCGCAAGGCGCTCTATGAACCGGTGCACGGCTCGGCGCCCGACATCGCCGGCCAGAACCTCGCCAATCCGATCGCCACGCTGCTCAGCTTCGCCATGGCGCTCCGCTACAGCTTTGATCTGGCCGACGACGCCAACCTGATCGAGCAGGCGGTGCAGAAGGTCCTGGCGGGCGGCCTGCGCACCGCCGACATCATGCAAAAGGCCGCGGCGCGCGTCTCCACCACGGTGATGGGCGACAGCATCCTGAACGCGCTGGAGCGGTTGGCGGCGTAAGGGTCAGGGCGCCTGACTGCTCGACGCAGCAACGTCTCAAGCAGGTTTCTTCGCTTTTCGCACCCGGTAGGGCTTGAGCAGGCTTTCGGCGGGGATGTTCCATTTTTTGTGGAGCGCCCACGCCACCTTCAGTGAAATCGTACGTTTCCGATTTAGGATCTCCGAAGCCCTGGAACGCGAACCGATAAGGTCGGCCAAATCGGATTGCTTCAAACCGGATACTTCCATCCGGTACTCGATCGCCGAAACGGGATCGGGCGCATCGATCGGCCAGCGTTCGCGCTCATAACTCTCGATCACCATAGCCAGCAAATCGAAAGCATCCGCCTCCGGCGTGCCGGGCTTGGGCTGATTCTCGAAGAAGGCCGCAACTTCCGTCAGCGCCGCGTCATACTCCGCCTCAGTCCTGATCGGCCGAACGTCCGTCATCTCACTGTCTCCGCATTGACCTTGTCGTACTCGGCGTGAGTGCCGACGAATTTGATCAGCACACGCTGGAACGGATACGCGACATGCACGACGATCCGGTACTTGTTTCCGGCAATGTCGAAAATCACCCGGTTGTCCGCGATGAAATCCGCCGTCGCTCCGAACTGTCGCTTTACATCCGCCGGGCCGGTCCAAGTCGCCGCCTGAACCATCGCGAACCAGGCCTTCAGCGGTCTTTCCGCTGTGGCGTGCCGCTCCCAAAAGAGCTTCAGGGTGCGGCGGTCGATGATCTGCACCCGCAGACCCTATACTGTTCCACAATTGGGAACAAGATCAAATGTTCCCGATCATGGAACAAACGTCAGCAGGCTTCGCACGTCGAGGTCAGCCAAATAACCTAATTGTTGCCGGCTTTTAGAGCTTCCGCGACTTCAGCCGCGCCAGCGCGTCCGCCATCAGCGGCAGGCGGTCATTGCCGAAGTACATGTCGCCGCCGTTGACGAACATGGTGGGCGAGCCGAACGCGCCACGGCGCATGGCCTCGTCCGTGTTGGCCTTGAGTTGCTCCTTCACTGCCGGCGCGGCGATGGCCGCGAACAGCGCTTTCGCATCGATGCCGAGGGATGCGCAGATTTCGCTCAGCACCGCGTCTTGCGAGATATCCCGGTTGGCGCCCCAATAGGCCTCGAACACGGCGGTCGCGAACGGCACAAGCTTGCCGGTAGGTTCGAGCACGATGCAGGCACGCATGGCCTTCACGCTGTTGACCGGGAACACCGAAGGCGGAAACCCGATCTTGATCCCGGCGAGGCGCGCCCAGTCGCGCAGGTCCTTCGCCATGTAGCGCTGCTTCGGCACCACCGGCTGCTCGCGCGAGGCATAGACGCTCGGGTTGACCGTGTTGAAGATGCCGCCGACCAGGATCGGGCGCCAAACGATCCTGGCGCCGAACTCCGCCGCTAGCGGCTGGATGTTGTGGAAGGCGAGATAGGTCCAGGGGCTCGAGCAGTCGAAGAAGAATTCGATGGTCGCTTCAGCCATGCTGGTGCCTTTCACACATACGAGATCGCGCCGCCGTCGATGACGATGGCGCGGCCGGTGGTGTCGCCGCCCGCCGCCGACAGCAAGTGCCGCACAACGCCCGCGACTTCGCCGGGCTCGGTGATTCGCCCCGTGGGCGTGCCTTTCGCGGCAATGCTCGCATCGATGCCGAGCTCGCGGAAGCGCCGCTCCGCCATGTCCGTGCGCACCCAGCCGGGGCAGACCGCGTTCACCGGAATGCGCCGCGGTGCCAGCGCCAGCGCCAGCGCGCGGGTGAAGCCGAGCACGCCATGCTTTGCCGCCGTATACGCGGTCTGGTCCGGCACGCCGAACAGGGCGAGGGTCGATGCGATCGTGACGATCCGGCCCGACCCGTCGGGCAGCAGCGGCAGCGCCGCCTTGCAGCAGTGATAGGTGCCGTCCAGGTTGGTGGCGACGATGGCGCGCCAAAGCGTGTCGTCGTCGCGGGCCCCGAGGGAATTCGTCCCCGCGATCCCGGCGGCGCAGACCAGCGCGTCCAGGCGGCCGAAGTCACTGGTGATTCCGGCAAAGAGCGCGCGCACCTCGGCCGCGTCGCTTACGTCGCAGGCGCGGAACGCCACGCCCGGCGGCAACGGCTGTTGCGGGGCATGGCGCGCCGCCGCGATCACGTCATAGGCGTCGAGCGGCAGCGCCGCCGCGATGGCGCGGCCGATCCCGCCGGTGCCGCCGGTGATGAGAGCCAACGCCTTGCTTATTGGGGCCTTGCTCATTCCGCCGTGGTGCCTCCGTCCACCGCAAGGATCACGCCGGTGATGAAGCTCGCCGCGTCGGAGGCGAGAAACGCCACCGCGTTGGCGATCTCCTCCGGCGCGGCAAAGCGCCCCATCGGCACGCCGCTGCGGTAGGTCTCCGCCGACGAGCTTTTGAAATGCGCCGGATAGCGCTGGGCCAGGCCTCGAATCACGTCGCCCAGCATGGCGGTGTCGGTGCTGCCGGGCGCGATGCAATTGCAGCGGATGCCGTGCGCCGCCCAATCCAGCGCGGCGCTGCGGGTCAGTTGCGCCAGGGCGGCCTTGCTGGCGCCGTATGCCGCGCTGAAGCGCCGGCCGATGAAAGCTTGGTCGCTGGCGATATTGACGATGGCGCCGGATTTGCGCGCGATCAT
>DASQHM010000213.1:0-13266 GCA_035632095.1 Candidatus Cybelea sp.
CGCTGGACACCTTGAGATCGCACCTCGGAGGCGTGGCGCAAGCAACGGCCGCTCCTCTTGCTTGAAGTCTTTCGTGCGAACTGGCGTTTGCCAGGCCGAGGGGGAGTGCTAACGTTTCGTTTGTTCGGTTGGCCGGTTGGACGCAACAATTTGACGGGGATTCATTGAGCACGCGCACCAAATCGAGAACCATTTCCGGGATGCGGCCGCAGCGCGGGCGCAGTTCGGCCACAGTCATCGCCCTCGATCACGATGTTGAAGACCGCCAGCGCGGCGGCATTCAGTCCATCGGCCGTGCATTTGCCATCATAGAGGAGATCGCCCGCAACCGCGATGGCATCGGGCTTGCCGAATTGAGCAAGCGGGTCGGACTGCACAACAGTACGGCGTTTCATTTGGTCAGGACGATGGTGTCTCTGGGGTACATCCGGCAGGTCAAGGACAGCAAGCGCTATCGCATCGGCCGACCGTTCTTCGCACTGGCGGCGAGCGCGCTCGATGAGTTGGAAATGGTCAGCTTGGCAACTCCAGTGCTCGACGAGCTTTCCCGTGAGACCGGCGAAAGCAGCCATTTTGCGGTCCGCCAAGGAGACGCTGTGGTCGTTCTCGCTCGCACCATGGGGCCCGGTGCGTTTCAGTTGACCGACCGGGTCGGCGTGGTGCGCCCCGCCCATTGCACGGCGCTCGGCAAGGTGATTTTGGCGGCGTTGAGACCCGATCAGCTCGACCGTTTCTTGGCGCGCGCGCAATTGCGCTCTTACACCGCGAAGTCCATTGTCGAAACGCAAGCCCTCCGTCGCGAGATTGAGGAGGTGCGTCGCAGCGGCATGGCGTACGATGACGGCGAATTCGACGCCGAAGTGCGTTGTGTCGCGTTGCCGGTGCGCGATTTCAGCGGTGAAGTCAAGGGCGCCATCGGCATTTCGGGGCCGGTATGGCGATTGTCGATTCAAGCGTTGCAGAACCGCGCACGCGCGGCTCGTGCGGCGGCCGACCAGTTGTCGGCCGAATTCGGCTTTGTCGGGGCTGGCGACAAACGAGCGAAGAAGGTCGGATAGGCTCGCCGACTGAGTTATGCGTATGCGCGATCGACTGAACAGGCAGTCAATGTGTCGGAGGTGACCATGTCCCGCCGTGCAGCCTATGTTCCGAACGGGGTGATCCCCGCGGTTCTCCTCCCATTCAATTCCGACCTCTCGATCGACGAGGCCAGCTTCCGCAAGCATCTGCGCGACGTCGCCGCGACCGAGGGAATTTCGGCGATCACCGTCAACGCCCATTCGACCGAGGTCGCCTCGTGCACGTTCGATGAACAGCGGCGAGTGCTCGACGTCGCCCAGGATGAGATCGGAGAGCGGATGCCGCTGGTGAACGGCGTCTGGGCCGACGGTAGTCTGGAAGCGGTGCACATCGCCCGCATGGCCACCCTCGCCGGGGCGTCGGCGCTGCTGGTGTTTCCGCCGGCACCGTTCACTCTCGGCCAGTCGCCGCAAATGGCAATTGCTCATTTCAAACGCATTGCCGACGCCACCGATTTGCCGCTGATCGTCTTCCAATATCCGCTGGCGACCGGCCAAGGCTATCCCAAGGATACGCTGCTGCGGTTGTGCGATGAGGTTCCCACGATCCGCGCGATAAAGGACTGGATCGGCAATGTCGCGCACCATGAATGGCATATCCGAACGCTGCAGAACCTTCCAAACCCGGTCAACGTGCTCACCACACACAGCGCCTGGCTGCTGTCGTCGCTGGTGCTCGGATGCAACGGGCTGCTGTCCGGCAGCGGCAGCGTGATTCCCGATCTGCAGGCGGCATTGTTCCGCGCCGTGCGGGCCAACGATCTGGCGCAAGCGCGCCGATTGAACGATCGCATCGAGCCGCTGGCCCGCGTGTTCTATGCAGAACCGTGGGTCGACATGCACAACCGGATGAAGGAGGCGTTGGTGCTGCTCGGACGCCTGCCGAGCGCCGTGGTGCGGCCGCCGCTGGTCAAGCTCGGTGGCGCCGAGATCGCGAACATCCGTCAGGCATTGGTCGACGCCAAACTGCTCGGCAAGAGCGCAGGCCGGGACGCCGCCTGAGCGGAGCGGGATCGTGCGGCTACATGATCGCCAGCTCGTTGTTTCGCCGGTCGGTGACGAGCATGCTGCCGGGATAGTGCGTGACGCAGAATTCCGGCTTGACCACTTCGATTACCGATTGAGGGGTGACTCCGCACGCCCAGAACACCGGAATTTCGTCATCGCGAACGGGAACCGCATCGCCATAGTCGGGCTTGTCGAGATCGCGGATGCCGATGAGTTCCGGCTTGCCGATATGAACCGGGGCGCCATGCACCGCCGGAAAGCGCGTCGTAATCTGAATGGCGCGGATCGCGTCCGCGGGCTTCATCGGCCGCATCGACACCACCAAAGGCCCGTGGAACGGCCCGGCCGCAGAGGTAGCCACCGTGGTTCGATACATCGGCACGTTGCTGTTGCAAGTGATGTGACGCATCTCGATGCCATCCGCCATCAATGCTTCTTCGAACGAAAACGAACAGCCGAGTACGAAGCTCACCAGATCATCGCGCCAGTACTTGAGAATGTCCGTCGGCTCGGCGCTGATTTCACCGCGCCGCCAAACGCGATAGCGGGGCAGGTCGGTGCGGATGTCGAGGTCGTCGCCGAGCGCCGTCAGACGCCAGTCTCCCGAATCCGAACTCGCAAGCAGCGGGCACGGTTTGGGGTTGAGCTGACAGAAGCGGAGGAAATCGGCGGCAAGACTTTTTGGGACGATTGCGAGATTGCCCTGGACATATCCAGGCGCCAACCCCGACGTCGGGCCACGATGCTCGTTCCGGCGGATCGACAGCCGAGCGGCCAAGCCACTGCCAAGCGGCGCCACGCCATCTCTATGCATGGATGCGTTGCCCATCAGGTTCCTCAATCCAGTTCGTGGCATTGCTGGCTCCGCCCGGCCGCATCATTCTGCGCTCGCGAAGCTGACAGCGATGGCCAGGCGCAACTGCGATCATACAACAATATGAGTTTGACTGCGCTTATATGAAAATTGCAGTTGAATGCAGGGCTCGGATCGCGTTTCCTAGAGATCGATTGTATGCGCAAAGAGGCCGGCAAGAGCCGACAAGGGGAGAGCGAAGGTCGACATAACGGGCAGTTGGGACCCCTTATCCCGGGACGGATTCGATTGGTGGTTCGATTCGGATCAACTGTATCTGTCAATGTCGGTGTGCCGTCCGGTTTTCGGTCCCCAGCCCGCATCAGAAAAGTACGTTATCCAAGCGGATTGGGTGAGTTCGCAAGGGAGCGGGAAGTCCACTGGGAGGAATCCAAGATGACGAGCGAACGGAAGAAGCAGCATCAGCCTCAAGAGTTCTGGTACCGCGGAAAGGTCACACGTCGCCGTTTGATCGGATGGGGCGGCGGCATTCTGGGCGCGGCCATGTTGGTACCGGCGCCGTGGCGCGCCGCTTTCGGTGCGGCAAAGCCGTACAAGATCGGTTCGCTGCAGCCGCTTTCGGGTGCGGCGGCGGCCGGCGGCGTGACGGCGCTGGTCGGCCTTCAGATGGCGGTCGACCGCATCAACAAATCCGGCGGCATCAACGGCCGTCCAATTGATCTGATTGTGGCGGACGACGAGTCCAAACCCGATGTCGCGCGTCGCAAAGCGGATAAGCTTGTGGTCGAGGACCAGATCGACGTTCAAGTTGGCGGCTTCCTCTCCAATATTTGCCTCGCCTGCATGCCGGTTTGGGAAGAAGCCAAGATCGTCAACATGATCAGCGTCTGCCTGGACACCACGCTGACCACCAGCAAATGCAATCGTTTCAGCTTCCGGCCCTACGACTATGCACCGGCACAGGCGGTCGCGTTTGCGCCCTATCTGGTGAACAAGATGGGCAAGAGGTGGTATCTCGCCTACGCCGACTATTCATGGGGCCAGTCGACTCGCGATGCGTATGCGGCAGAAATCAAGAAAGCGGGCGGCGACATCGCGGGAACCATCGGCATTCCGCTCGGAACCGCCGACATGACACCGTTCCTGTCCAAGATCACCGGAGACTTTGACGGGCTCTTCGGCATTTTTTTCGGCAAGGACGGGGTGACCATCGGGAACCAGGCGTTCGATCTCGGGTTGACCAAAAAGTACAAATGGGCCGGAGACGGCGCCATCGCCGAATCCTCCAATCTTCCGGCGCTCGGAAACAAGATCGAAGGTTTCGTCGGCATCAATCGCTATATTCCGGTTTTCCAAGGTCCGCTTGATTCGCCCGCACACAGGAAGTTCTTCGCCGAGGCAAGTGCCCGGCTTAAGGTGATCGATTCGAGCGGTCCATTGCCCGATCGCTATGTTCAATCGAACTACGAAGCGATGAATGCCTTGAAGATCGGCATGGAGAAGTCAGGCTTCCGCGGCCGCGAGGACACGATGAAGTTGGTCGAGGCCCTCGAAGGTTTAGAAATGAAGGAGGGTGACGACTTCCCACAGGGCGACAAGGTGCTCCGCAAGGAGGACCACCAGGCTTTCGTGCCTGAGTTCATCTTCGACATCAATGGCGGCAAACATCGGATCCTCGAGGCGATACCTAAGGAAAAGACTTTTGTGCCGCCGGCTTGCAAGTTCGCCACCACTTAAATGACCGCAGATTCTGCGTTCGAACTGCGCTCCCCGCTCCCCGGCCGGGGAGCGCAGCCGGATCGGGTGCTCCATACGGAGATGTTGACGGTTCGCTTCGGCGGATTGACCGCGCTGAACCAGGTCGATTTCGAAGTCGTTCGCAACGAAATTCGCGCGATCATTGGACCGAACGGCGCGGGCAAGAGCACTTTCTTCAATTGCCTGACTGGCGTGCTGCGACCGACCTCCGGGCGCATAATATTGAACGGGGAGAACATTACCGGGCTGCCGTCCGACCGAATCTCGCAAAAAGGCATCGCCCGCTCGTATCAGATCACCAATATCCTGCCATCTGCCACAACCTTGGAAAATGTCCGGATCGCAGCGCAATCGCGCAGGCACAGCTGGAACATGCTAATGCATCACAGTGCTTTCAAGGACATCATCGACAAGGCCGAAACGGTGCTGGAATCTGTGGGATTGAGCGGCAAGGCGGGAGAGCTGGCCGCCAATCTTTCGCATGGCGAGCAGCGCAACCTGGAAATCGGCATCGCGCTTGCCACCGAACCGGAGCTCTTGTGCCTCGATGAGCCGACGGCCGGAATGAGTGCTGCCGAGACCCGTGACACCATCGAGCTGATCCGCCGCATCGCCAAGAATCTGACGATCTTGATCGTCGAGCACGACATGCAGGTGGTCATGGAGTTGGCGCACAGAATTACAGTGCTGCACTACGGCGAAATACTGGCCGAGGGAACGCCGGCGGAGATCCAGACCAATCCCAAGGTTTTGGCCGTATATCTCAAGACGTGAGCACCATGGACGCAGCGATTGCGCCTCTAGTCCTGGTCGAGGACCTTCACACGTACTACGGCAAAAGCCACGTCTTGCACGGTGTGTCGCTCTACATCGGCGCCGGCGAGGTGGTCGGCCTGCTTGGCCGCAACGGCGTCGGCAAGAGCACCACCCTCAAGACTATCATGGGTCTCGTTCGCCCAAGCCAGGGCAAAGTGTCGTTCGCCGGCAAATCAATCGTCGGCCAGCCGGCGCACAAACTGGCACGCCTCGGGATCGGCTATGTGCCCGAGGAGCGGCGGATCTTCCGCCTGCTTACGGTCATGGAGAATCTCCGCACTGGTCTCGATCGCCAGGGCGTCACGGATGCTACAAAACGAGCCCTTCTCGACAAGGTGTTTGCCTTCTTCCCGGTTTTGGCCGAGCGGCGCAATCAGGCTGGCGGCACGCTCTCCGGTGGCGAGCAGCAAATGCTTGCCATTGCTCGAGCCGTGATGCTCGAACCGAAGATCATTTTGCTTGATGAGCCGACCGAAGGGCTGATGCCGCGCATGGTTTCCCAGATTCAGCAGATCATCGAGGCATTGCACAAAGAGGGTGTGGCAATCCTGCTAGTAGAGCAAAACGTGCCGCTCACTCTCGAAGCCAGTCAGCGAGTCTACATTTTGGAGAAGGGCGAAGTGAAGCATCACTGCGCTTCGTCCGAAATGAACGTGAACCATGCGGTCATTCACCAGTACTTGGGAGTGTGATCGTTGAACACCGCACTCGCGATCCTGCAAGCCATTCCCTTCGATCAACTGCTTATCCAGACGGTGAACGGCATCGTTACCGGCATGATCCTGGCGCTGGTCGCCTCCGGGCTTACGCTGATCTTCGGCATTATGGACGTGGTCAACTTCGCCCACGGTGAATTGTTCATGCTGGGCGCCTATATCGGCGTCATCGTCCTGGGGAGCACCGGCAACTTCTGGCTCGCCCTTGTTGCCGCCACGCTCGTTGTCGCGCTCATCGGTGCGGCGCTTCAGATCGTGACATTGCGTCCACTAATCGGGCGCGATCCCTTGACCACGATCCTGGCAACCTTCGGTATTTCGCTCGTGTTGCAGAACTATGCGCTTTGGCAGTTCGGTCCGGTGGCACGGAAGATTCAGGAGCCCTTCTCCGGACATTTCAAGCTTTTCTATCTGGAGTATCCGACCTACCGGCTGGTCATCGCAGGGCTTTCGGCTGCCATCATCGGTGGATTCTGGCTGTTCCTGAAATACGGCACCTACGGAATCTGGATCAGAGCCACGACACAGGACCGCGTCATGGCCCAGGCCATGGGCATTCCGGTGCCATGGGTCTACACGGCGGTATTCGCCATCGGCGCCGGGATGGCGGCCGCAAGCGGCGTGTTGTTCGGACCGCTGGTGGGCGTCGACCATGCCATGGGTCTGGATTGGGTGTTGAAGGCTTTCATCGTCGTGGTGGTGGGCGGCATGGGCAATCTTGGCGGCTCGATCGCCGCGGCCATTTTCATCAGTCTGCTCGAAGCCTATGCGTCGATTTGGGTGAGCCCGGCCCAAGCGGTCATCGTTTCCTTCGTCGTTCTGGTCCTCACGCTTCTGTTTCGGCCGACCGGCCTTTTCGTTCCGACTCCGAAATGACCGCTCGCTTCAGCCGAGGCTATTGGGCGGGATTCTGCATCGTTCTGGCGCTGCTGATCGTGGCACCGCTCGTGCTGCCGGAATTCTGGCGCCGGTTCGCGACGGAGATCCTGATCTGGGGATTGCTCGCCATGTCCTCCGATCTCCTCATCGGTTACACGGGCATGATTTCGTTCGGCCACTCCGCATTTTTCGGTTTGGGCATGTATGGCGCGGCGGCTGCGCTGCTGACGGTCGATCCGCCCAATCTTTGGCTTGCCATGGTCTACGGGCTCGTAGGCGCTGCCGGGGTCGCGTTGTTCGTGGCCTATTTCTCGACGCGCCTGCGCGACATCTACTTCGCGATCACGACTTTGATATTCTCGCAGATCTTCTACGTGATCATCTTCACCTGGACAGAGGTGACCGGCGGCGAGAATGGGCTGACCTTCCGCCGGCCGGCGTTGGCCGTCCCTGGATTGTTTTCAGTGCCATTTACGACCCAAACGCTGCATTGGTTCGTGCTCGCCGTCGTGACCCTGTCCTATCTCACGTTGCGGCGGATCACGCAGTCGCCCTTCGGCATGGTGCTGCAATCGATCCGCGAGAACGAAGCGCGGACCCGGGCGATCGGATATCCAGTCGAGCGCTATAAGATCGTGGCGGTCATGCTCTCCGGCGTATTTGCCGGCCTCGCCGGCGTGCTCTATGCGATACAAAACCGATTTGCCGCACCAGACTTCGTCTACTTCCTGACGTCGGGCGAGACCGTGATCTTCAACGTCATGGGCGGGGTCGGCACGCTGGTCGGACCAATTGTCGGCGCCGCCTTCTTCCTTCTGCTGCGCGAGGCCTTCTCCCGTTTCTTCACCGAGTACTACCTCATCCCGGTCGGCATCATCTTCATCGCCATGGTCATTTTCCTTCCACAGGGGCTGCTTGGTTTCATGCGGCGATGGCTGAACCGATAGTTTTCAAGCGTTGCGGCGAAACTCGACGAAGTATTGATAGCGCGCCGCACTCGCACCTAATGTCGACTTGCCGAAGTCCCGGTCCATATTTGGCAAGGCGACGTTGCATAGGCCGATCGCACGTTACGCCGCGACCCAATTGCCTGACGGCATTGCCGGCAACGCAGGGTCGCCCAAGAATTGGTCGGCCTGGACCGGCATGGCCAGAAACGGGCGGAGCGCACATCGATCGGGCCCGCCGGCCGGAGGCATCGGAACTCAATCGGCTTGCCGTATTCCCGCAATCTCCTGGCGCTGGCTCACGCTTCCTTGTAGCCATAGGCCGGAATATTTCCGGTGGCACCATAGTACTTGTAAGGCAGAAACTTGCCGGACATGGTGATCTTGACGCGATCGCCTTTTGGGTCCGGCTGGCGCTCGATGGCAAAGTCAAAGTCGATCGCCGACATGATTCCATCGCCGAATTCCTCTTGGATAAGCTCCTTCCAAGCCGGCCCGAAGACCGAAACCAGTTCGTAAAAGCGATAGATGAGCGGATCGGATGGCGGGCCATTAAGCGTGCCGCGGTAAGGCACCTCGTTCAGCATCGCTGCTTCCGATTTTGACAAGCCAAAGAGCTCCGCGGCTTTGGCAGCCTGTGGCTTGGTCAGTTTCATCTGGCCGAGCAGCGCCGCGGTAATCAGCACCGGCGAAAATCCGCCAATCGCGCCGCAGACATACTCCCAGCTCCAATTCTTTTCGCGCTTGATGTCGAGCAACTTCTCGGTGAGGTCGGTTCTGTTCATTGTGTGCCTCCTTGGCGAAGAAACAGATATGGCAACGGCCAGCGGCCCAAGCGGGCGCAACGTTACTAGCAATTCGCGTGCCAAACCGTATCCGGATGGCAGGAGGCTTGCCATTCCAGACTCAGTATAAATCGCCACTTTTGTGTGAAGTCAGCTCAAGTGTTTTCAAATCAGGGACTCGCAACCACCTTTGCCGAAGGCCATTCAGCTGGGCTCGTTAAATTCAGGGCGTGGTGCGCGGCCGGTCGCCCACGGCAAACCCCGGCGGCAACTCCGCGGTTCCGGTCAGCGCCAACAACGTCGGCGCGGAATCATCAAGGCGAAGCGTGACTTGGCGCAAACGGCCAAGATCGCGGTTGGCGCGGATGTCGTGAACGAAGGCCTCGCTGTCCATTGTAACTTGAACGGTCTCGCCGGATGACAGTCGCGATTTGAGGCGCCCAAGAATGCCCGCGTCGGCCAGGTCCCGCTGCAAGGCGACGATCGTTGCGTCGCCGCGTTCGAAGATGCGGATCTCCACATCGCTCACGGGCTCGCCCGACAGCGACCTGACGGTGAGCCGCGGCCTCACGCCGGCGTCACCGAGCGCGTTCAGCATCCACTGCAAGCGGCCGGGCTGCTTGCCGGCGGCGAGAATCGCCTTCCCTTCGCCGATATTGCTCGCCGCATCGGCGCCGGACGAGTCGAAGACGTCGGCGAGCTGCGGCTCGGCCAAGCGCCGGCAATGCTCGTCGAATCGCCCCGGCACGGCATCGGCGATTGCGGTGCCCCCGCCGTTGACGAACGAGCGGATCTCATCCGCTTCCGCCGCCGACAAAGCGACGGCTTGCGGCAGGATCAGTGCGCGATAGGCGCCGCTTTGCAACACGCCCTGTTCGATCATTTCGGCGGTCACGATGCGGTAACCGAGACCGAGATGATCGAGCACCTTCGTGAAACCAAGAATGTCGGCATCGGGCGATTGGCCGTCTACCGCGAGATTGCCGCCTCCGGCAGCGTGCGCGGCGGCCGATGCGCCGGCGATCCAACGGGCTCGCATGCTTGCGGGCGAATAGAGGATTGCGACCGGGTCCTCGGAAGGGCGGCTGCCGATCAGCATTGCGCCGAGCCCGCCGCGCAGCTCTGCGACATAGGATGCGGCCGCCTTGCCGCGAGCGCCGACACTGCCGTCGGCCGCGGCGAAGGCGCCGGTTTCGTCCCACAAGATGAGTCCGCGACTGCCGCGCAAGGCGTCGCGCCAGACGCGATGCGCCTCCGCCGGTCCGCTTTCGAAGGAGGTGGTCAGCAGAACCACGTTCGGATTGAGGGAGCGAACGATCTCCATGTTGCCGGCTAGGTCGTATAGCTCGATCACATCGACGGATTTTGCCAGGCGCGCGTAGTCGTATCCGCCCCAGCCGGGTTCCTGACCGCCTTCGAGAGCGGCGAGGGCTTTCGGATCGGCGGCGTGAACGGCGTCGCGGCCCGACGCGAGCGCGCCGGCAAAGGCCACGTCCATCCATTCCTTGAAATCCGCCCATGCGGAAAAATTGCCGTCGGTTCGCCTCAGGGCATCGCGGGTCAGCATGGGCCGCACCGCGCTCCAGGATGCGTAATTCGTGCCCCATTGCGCGTTCAGCGCGTCGAGACTCCCGTATCGTTCGCGCAGCCACGCGCGCATGCCGTCGAGCGACGCGGGCGACACGTCGAAGTCCCAGAAGCTGTCCAGTTCGGCGATGCCCGTTTCATCGCCGAGCGCGTAATAGAGGGGGTCATACTGTCGATTGCTTGTCACGACCCGGGTCAGCCTATTGCGAATCTTGGCCAGCCATTCCGGGTCGGACAGGCTCGGCTTTCGCATGAACGCCGCATCGCTCAGAGGATTGTCGCGGTACGCCTGCTGCGCTTCGAGAAAAAGCCAGTTCTTTGGCTTGCCGGGCGTCCATTTGTGATACGGCGAATAGAAGTCCGTCGCGATGTTCTCCACATACCAGCGCAGGCCCGACGCGATCAGATCGGTTTGCGCGGGATCGGGCACTGTGTCCGCGGCGCCGGCCGCATCGTCGCGGTTTGCGGTGATTTTGCCCGCCGTGATGCCGAGCCGCTTCAGCGACTCATAAGCCGCGCGCGTCTGCGGCTGCCACATGATGATCTGGTAGTCGGGCCAGCGATCGGATGGCTCGGCCGCGATCGTGGATCTGCCGGCGACGAGCGCCAGGGCCAACAGCGAGAGTCTAAGGGTCGCTTGCAAGATTTCCCTCATCGGCCCGCGGCGGCGAGCGTCCGCGCATTTCAGCGCTTTGCCGGTCAATCCGCAACTTGCGCTGGCGGCGCCGGTCGCCCTTAAATGGCGCCCCTAGTGTCCGAGGAAATCATGAACTTTCCGTCGCTGTTTTCGCCGTTGCAGCTCGGCGCCTACCGCCTGCGCAATCGCGTCATTTTGGCGCCTCTGACCCGCATGCGGGCCGGGCCCGGCAACGTTCCCCACGAACTCAACGCCCGGTACTACGCGCAGCGCGCCGGCGCCGGGCTGGTCATTGCCGAAGCGACGCAAGTGGCGGCCGACGGCCAGGGCTATCCCAATACGCCCGGCATCCATTCACCCGAACAGACCGCCGGATGGCGCCTGGTGACCGATGCCGTCCACAAAGCCGGCGGCGTGATTTTCCTACAGCTATGGCACGTGGGCCGCATTTCGCATCCCTCCATGCAGCCGGGCGGCGCGCCGCCGATAGCGCCGTCCGCCGTCACGCCGCGAGGCAAGGCACTGACTCCGCAAGGACCGGTTCCGTTCGAGGCGCCGCGCGCACTCGAGCTTGGCGAGATTCCCGGCGTCATCGAGCGTTTCCGGCACGGCGCGATGAATGCGCTCGCCGCCGGCTTCGACGGCGTCGAAATCCACGGCGCCAACGGCTACCTGATCGAGCAATTCACCAACGACCGCACCAATCTCCGCACCGACGCCTACGGCGGTTCGCCCGCGAACCGCTCGCGCCTGTTGTTCGAGATCGCCGATGCCGTGGTCGGCGTTTGGGGCCGCGACCGGGTGGGTTTGCGTCTGTCGCCGTTCGGCGGAGCCAACGACAGCTTCGACAGCGACCCGCTCGGCACGTATGGCGCCATCGTCCGCCGCTTGAGCGGTCTCGGCCTGGCGTACCTGCATCTCATCGAGCCGCGCGCCAGCGGGGCCGGCGGTTCGGATCGCATTCGCGAGGATGCGCCGTTCGCCGCCGCGTAGTTTCGCCCGATGTACTCCGGCGTGCTGATCGCGGCCGGCGGCTTCACGCGGCAAAGCGCCATGGACACAGTCTCGCGGGGCATTGCCGATGCGGTGGCGTTCGGGCGGATCTTCCTGGCCAATCCGGACCTGCCGCGGCGTCTTGAGGCGGATGCGCCGCTCAATCCCTACGACCGCTCGACATTCTACGGCGGCGGCGCGCGCGGCTATACGGACTATCCGAGCCTCGGCGAGCGCGCAGCGGAGTGACGCTCAGCCGCCGCCGGCTGCTGCCTTGTCCTTTTCCGCCATGCGCTGCTTCAACTGCTCGGGCGTGAGCCGCACGATGTCCTCGTTCTGGTGCGCGTAAAGTTCGTAAGGTTGCGTATCCAGCTCTTCGAGCACGACGCGGCCCGCCAGTACATCCGACTTCCACGCGTCCTGCGCCGGTTGCCGCGCGTGGAATTCCGGCATCACCTCGCGTGCGAACAGCGCCAAACTGTCGCAGATGTCTTGATGGCTGGTGCGGCCGGCCTGATTCAGCAGGATGACTTGGTCCACATGGGCGGCCTCGAACTGACGTAGGCGCTTGCGGATCGTTTCCGGCGAGCCGATCAAGCCGTTGCGGAGCGCGGCCTGCGCCTTCTCGGTATGGCGCCAATCCTGGTACTCGCGCCACAGATTGCTCGTGCCGGGGGCATCGACGCGCCGGGCACCGGCAACCTCTGGCGCGAGTACCAGGAATGGCGCCAGACCGACAAGGCAAAGCAGGCGCTGCGCAACGGGCTGATCGGCTCGCCCGACACCATCCGCAAGCGGCTGCGCCAGTTCGAGGAGGCGCATGTCGATCAGGTGATCCTGCTCAACCAGGCGGGGCGGACGAGCCACCAGGCGATCTGCGACAGCCTCGATCTGTTCGCGCGCGAGGTGATGCCGGAATTCCATGCGCGCCAGCCCGCGCAGGATGCGTGGAAGGCCGACGTGCTCGCGGGGCGCATCGTGCTCGAGGAACTCGAGACTGACACCTACGACCTCTACGCGCATCAGAACGAGGACATCGTCCGCCTCACGCCCGAGCAGCTCAAGCAGCGCATGGCGGAGAAGGAGAAGGCGGCACAGGGTGCCTGACGGCCCCGGACCGATCATGTTGCGGCTGTGCCTCTGGCTCGCCTGCGTCGCCGTCGCACCCGTCGCACCGGCGCGGGCGGCCGATCTGCCGGGCGCGTGGGTGGAGCTCGCGGCAGATGGCAGGCTCGACGTGCGTACCG
>DASQHM010000214.1:0-4343 GCA_035632095.1 Candidatus Cybelea sp.
GCGTGCGCTTGCTCGGAATTCTGCGCGGCGAGCTCAAGGCCATGAAGGATCAGTTCGACACTCCGCGTCGGACCGAGATCCAGGCGAACGAATTCGAGCACGAGCCGGAAGACCTGATCCAGCGCGAGGACATGGTGGTGACGGTGAGCCACGCCGGCTACGTGAAGCGCGTGCCGCTCTCCACCTATCGCCCGCAACGGCGCGGCGGCAAGGGCCGCGCCGGCATGGCGACGCGCGAGGAAGATTTCGTCACGCGCGTGTTCGTGGCGAATACCCATACGCCCGTGCTGTTCTTCTCCAACTTCGGCCGGGTCTACAAGCTGAAGGTGCACCGCCTGCCGGTGGCAAGCCCGCAATCCCGCGGCAAGGCCATGGTGAACCTGCTGCCGCTGTCGGAAGGCGAGACCATCCAGACGCTCATGCCGTTGCCCGAGAACGAGGCGAGCTGGGCCGGGTTGCACGTCATGTTCGCCACGTCGAAAGGCTACGTGCGGCGCAACACGCTGAGCGACTTCGTGGACGTGAAGGCCAACGGCAAGATCGCCATGCGTTTCGAGGGCGAGGACGCGGACGACCGGCTGGTCGAGGTGCTGCCGTGCTCGGAACGCGACGATGTATTGCTGAACGCGCGCGGCGGAAAGAGCATTCGATTCGCGGTCGGTGACGTGCGCGTCTTCCAGAGCCGCACCTCCGTCGGCGTGCGCGGCATGAAGCTCGCGGGCGACGACGAAGTGATCTCCATGGCGATCATCCGCCACGTGGACGCGACCGTCGGCGAGCGCAAGGCCTATCTGAAGTACGCGGCGCAGCAGCGCCGCCTCGTGACCGGCGAAGACGTGGAAGCCGACACCATCGCGGCGGCGGAGGACGAGGAGGAGGTCGCCGGCGCCGAGGTGACCTTGACGCCGGAGCGCATCGCCCAACTCGGCGCGGCGGAGCAGTTCGTGCTGACCGTCACCGAAAACGGCTTCGGCAAGCGCACCTCCGCCCTTGAATACCGCATCACCAATCGCGGCGGCTCGGGCATCATCAACATCGACACGCGCCGGCGTGGCGACAAGGTGGTCGCGGCCTTCCCCGTGGAAGACGGCGATCAGATCATGCTCGTGACCAACGCCGGCAAGCTCATCCGCTCGCCGGTCGACGACATCCGAATTGCCGGCCGCGGAAGCGCCGGTGTAACGTTGTTCCGAACCGTCGAGGGCGAGCGAGTCGTGTCCTCGATCCGTCTCGGCGAAGCGGGCGCCGCCGCGCCGGACGAAAACGGCGGTAACAACGGAAGCGATCACGATGGCACCGAAGGCGACGGCGACGATCCGGGCGGCGACGATCCGCGCGGAGACGAATAGGAGGCGGTTGATGAGCATCCAGCGCGTTGGCCTCTATCCGGGCACCTTCGACCCCATCCACAAGGGGCATTACGACATCATCCACCGCGCGGCGAAGCTCGTTGACCAGCTCGTCATCGGCGTCGCCGTGAACGCTGGCAAAGGGCCGCTGTTCTCGCTCGAAGAGCGCGTCGCCATGGTGCAGAACGAGGTCAAGTCGGTCGACGAGCGCAACATCAGCGTGCGCCCCTTCGACAACCTGCTGATGCACTACGCCATGAGCATCGGCGCGGCGATCATCGTCCGCGGCCTGCGCGCGCTGTCGGATTTCGAATACGAATTCCAGATGGTCGGCATGAACGCCCGGCTCAATCCCAATATCGAGACGGTGTTCCTGATGGCGTCCGACAACCACCAGTTCATCTCCTCCAAGCTGGTCAAGGAAATCGCCATGCTGGGCGGCGACATACGGTCGTTCGTGTCGCCGCGCGTGGCCGACCAGCTGATCGCGCGCGTCGCCGAGGTGCGCCGCACCGGCACCACCGGCGAGTAGGCCGCAGGCCACGCTACCCGTTTCCGCATACAATCCCGCAACAAAGGCATCGCCGCGATGATGAAGAAGGTCTTGTTTGGGCTCGTCGCCGCCATGCTGCTTCTCATGGAGAGCACAGCCATGGCCGCCGACCCCGAGAACACGCTCTACCTCGATCTGACTTATGGCCGCGTCGTCATCGAAATGCGCCCCGATCTGGCGCCGAACCACTGCAAGCGCATCAAGGAGCTGGTGCGCCAGCACTACTACGACGGCGTGGTGTTCCATCGCGTCATCCGCGGCTTCATGGCGCAGACCGGCGACCGAACGGGAACCGGCTCGGGCGGCTCCGGCCAGAAGCTGAAGGCGGAATTCAGCGCGGCGCGGCATACCCGCGGCGCCGTTTCCATGGCGCGCGCGCAGAGCCCCGACAGCGCCGACAGCCAGTTCTTCATCGTGCTGGCGGATTCCGATTTCCTCGACACCCAATACACGGTCTGGGGCTACGTCGCGTCGGGCATGGAATTCGTCGACCAGATCAAGAAAGGCGACCGCGCCAACAACGGCAAGGTCGACGATCCCGACAAGATCGTGCGCATGCAGGTCGCGGCGGACGTCAAACAGTGATGCCCGCGGCGCGGTGACGCGCCGCCGCTGCCCATGCGCGTCGATGCCTTCGACTATCATCTGCCCCGCGAGCTGATCGCGGAGCGGCCGGCGAGCCCGCGCGACGCGGCGCGGCTCCTGGTGGTGCGTGGCGATAGGCTGGAAGACCGGAGCTTCCGCGATCTCCCCGACTTGCTCGCGCCTGGCGACGTGGCGGTGTTCAACGACACCAAAGTGATACCGGCGCGCCTCGAAGGTCGGCGCGGCGCGGCGCGAGTGGAATTGACCTTGCACAAGCGCGCAGGCCCGGGTTCCTGGGCGGCCTTCGCCAAGCCCGCGCGAAAACTCAAGGCCGGCGATCGGATCGAAATTGCTCCGGGCTTCGCCGCCGCGGTGAGCGCGAAGGGCGACGCCGGCGAGGTGACGCTCGATTTCGGGCTCGACGACGGGGCGCTGATGGACGCACTGCAAAAGCACGGCGTCATGCCTCTGCCGCCCTATATCGCCAGCCGCCGTCCGGCCGATCCCCGGGACAACGCTGACTACCAGACCATGTTCGCCGCCAAGGCGGGCGCGGTCGCCGCGCCGACCGCAGGATTGCATTTCACGCCGGAGCTGATGGCGCGGCTGAACGCGCGCGGCATCGCCGATGCGCGGGTCACCCTGCATGTGGGGGCGGGGACGTTCCTGCCGGTGAAGGCCGAGGATACGCGCGAGCATCGCATGCACGCGGAATGGGGCGAGGTGAGCGCTACGGCCGCGGCGGCGATCAACCGGCGGCGGCAAGCGGGCGGCCGGGTGGTCGCGGCCGGCACCACGGCGCTGCGCGTGCTCGAAACCGCGGCGGACGACGGTGGTTCCGTGCAACCCTTCGCCGGCGACACCGCGCTGTTCATCACGCCCGGCTACCGCTTCAAGGCCGTCGACGTGCTGATCACCAACTTCCACCTGCCGCGCTCGACCCTGCTGATGCTGGTGGCGGCCTTCTCGGGCCTCGAACGCATCCTGGCCGCCTACGAGCACGCCAAGGCGCGCGGCTATCGCTTCTATTCCTACGGCGACGCCTGCCTGCTGTATCCTGCCGGGTCATGACGGAGTTCCACTTCGAGCTTCTGGGGACCGACGGCGCGGCGCGCACCGGGCGCATGACCACGGCGCACGGCACCGTGCTGACGCCGGCCTTCATGCCGGTCGGCACCGCGGCGACCGTGAAGGCCATGACCCCGGCCATGGTGCGCGAAACCGGCGCCGACATCATCCTGGCCAACACCTATCACCTGATGCTGCGGCCGGGCGCCGAGGTGATCGCGCGGCTCGGCGGCCTGCACGCGTTCATGCGCTGGGAGCGGCCGATCCTGACCGATTCCGGCGGCTATCAGGTGATGTCGCTCTCGGACTTGCGCACCATCGACGCCGACGGCGTCACCTTCCGCTCTCATGTGGACGGCAGCACCGAGCGGCTGACGCCGGCGCGCGCCGTCGAGATTCAGCATCTGCTCGACGCGACGATTTCCATGGTGCTCGACGAATGCACGCCGTTTCCGGCGACCGAGGCCGAGGCGGCGGCGTCCATGCGGCTTTCCATGCAATGGGCGGCGCGCTGCCGCGACGCGTTCCAGCCGCGCCCCGGCTATGCGCTGTTCGGCATCGTGCAGGGCGGCGTCTATCCGGCGCTGCGCGAGGAATCGGCGGAGGCGCTGAAATCCATCGGCTTCGACGGCTATGCGGTCGGCGGCCTCGCGGTCGGCGAGGGGCAGGAGGCGATGCTGGCCACGCTCGGCAAGACCGTGCCGCACCTGCCGGGCGGGCGGCCGCGCTATCTGATGGGCGTCGGCAAGCCCGAGGACATGATCGAGGCGGTGCGGCGCGGCATCGAC
>DASQHM010000215.1:0-6997 GCA_035632095.1 Candidatus Cybelea sp.
CGCGAAAATGGATCAGGTGGTGCCAGCGGCGTGGGGCGTCTTCGGCGCAACGGGCGCAATCGACGCTGCGCCGTTCGCCGCACCGATCGACGACTATTACATGACCGATGCGGTTTGCCGCGCCTCGCCCACCATGGCGGAATGCAGCGCACTCGCCCATCGCAACCGGCAGAAGGCGACAGGCACCCATGGCTGAGCTTTGGTCCGGATATCTGCTGCCGGGAATCATTCTCATCATCGAGATTTTGCTCGTCGTCGTGCCGTTGCTGCTGGCGGTGGCGTTCCTGACGCTTGCCGAGCGCAAGGTCATGGCCGCCATGCAGCTCCGCCGGGGACCGAACGTGGTCGGGCCGTTCGGCCTGCTGCAGCCCTTCGCCGACGGGCTGAAGATGTTTGTCAAGGAGACCATCATTCCGTCCGGCGCGAACAAAGTCGTGTTCGTGATCGCGCCGATGCTGACCTTCATTCTGAGCCTGGTCGCATGGTCGGTGATTCCCTTCGACGACGGCATGGTGCTCGCCAATATCAACGTCGGCATCCTCTACCTGTTCGCGATCTCCTCCCTCGGCGTCTACGGCATCGTCATGGCCGGCTGGGCGTCCAACTCGCGCTATGCCTTCCTCGGCGCGCTGCGCTCGGCGGCGCAGATGGTGTCCTACGAAGTCGCTATGGGCTTCGTCATCATCACTGTGCTGCTGTGCGCCGGCTCGCTCAATCTGTCGGATATCGTCAAGGCGCAGCAGCACGTCTGGTTTTTCCTGCCGCTGTTTCCGATGTTCGTGATCTTTTTCGTCTCGGCGCTGGCTGAGACCAACCGCCATCCCTTCGATCTGCCGGAGGCGGAAGCCGAGCTGGTCGGGGGCTATCAGGTCGAATACTCGGCCATGACCTTTGCGCTCTTCATGCTGGGCGAATACGCCAACATGATCGTGATGAGCGCCTCGACCACCGTGCTGTTCCTCGGCGGCTGGCTGCCGCCATTCCATGTGGCGCCGTTCACCTGGATCCCGGGGCCGCTCTGGCTGATCGGGAAGATCTGCGTGCTGCTTTTCGTCTTCATCTGGGTGCGGGCGACGCTGCCGCGCTACCGCTACGACCAGCTCATGCGGCTTGGCTGGAAAGTCTTCCTGCCGTTCTCGCTGGCCTGGCTGGTGCTGACCGCGGGCGCGCTCGAGGCATTTGGATGGTTGCCGAAATGATCGCGTCTACGGTCCGCTTCGCTGCGCTTGCCTTTGCAGGCGGGCGGTCTATGGTTCGGCCGGGCTGAGGGTGTTCCACCATGGCAATCCTTGATCGCGGCGCACGCTGGCTTTTCCTGACCGAGCTGGTCACGGGCATGGCGCTGACGTTCAGTTTCATGTTCCGCAAGCGCGCCACCATCAACTATCCGTTCGAAAAGGGGCCGCTCAGCCCGCGGTTCCGGGGCGAGCATGCGCTCCGCCGCTACCCGAGCGGCGAGGAGCGCTGCATCGCCTGCAAGCTATGCGAGGCGATCTGCCCGGCCCAGGCCATCACCATCGAAGCGGAACCCCGCGGCGACGACGGCAGCCGGCGCACCACGCGTTACGACATCGACATGACCAAGTGCATCTACTGCGGCTTCTGCCAGGAAGCCTGTCCGGTCGATGCGATCGTCGAAGGGCCCAATTTCGAATTCGCGACGGAAACCCGCGAAGAGCTCTTCTACGACAAGGCCAAACTGCTAGCCAACGGCGACCGCTGGGAGCGCGAAATCGCCGCCAACCTGACCGCCGATGCGCCCTATCGGTGAGGGACGCCGGGCGGGGCGGGGGATAGTCACGGCATGATCATCCAGGCATTGGCCTTCTACCTGTTCGCCGCGGTGCTGATCGCGTCGGCCTTCATGGTCATCGCCGCGCGCAATCCGGTGCACTCGGTCCTGTTCCTCATCTTGTCGTTCTTCAACGCGGCGGCCCTGTTCGTGCTGCTCGGCGCCGAATTCCTGGCAATGATCCTGGTGATCGTCTACGTGGGCGCGGTCGCCGTGCTGTTCATGTTCGTGGTGATGATGCTCGATATCAATTTTGCGCGGATGCGGGAAGGATTCCTGCAATACCTGCCGATCGGCGCGGTGGTGGGGCTGATCCTGCTGGTGGAGTTGCTGCTGGTTCTGGCCTATTGGGGCATCGCGCCGGAAGCGGGGAAGGTCGCCGCCGCGCCGATGCCGGCGCTCTCCCAGGTAAGCAACACCCGCGCCCTCGGGCAGATCCTCTATACGCAATATGCCTACCTCTTTCAGGCGGCAGGCCTCGTGCTGCTGGTCGCCATGATCGGCGCCATCGTGCTCACCTTGCGCGCGCGCGTCGGCGTGCGGCGTCAGAACCCGGCGCGGCAATTCGCGCGCCGCCGAGAGCATTCCGTGGTTCTGAAAAAGGTCGAGCCCGGCCAGGGCGTCTAAGGGAAAAGGCGGGACGATTTCATGACCAGCGGATTTCTTGCCATCGGGCTGGGGCACTACCTGACCGTCGCCGCGATCTTGTTCACGCTCGGCATCTTCGGCATCTTTCTCAATCGCAAGAACGTCATCGTCATCCTGATGTCGATCGAATTGATGCTTTTGGCAGTGAACCTGAACCTGGTCGCGTTCTCGGCGCGGCTCGGCGACCTGGTGGGGCAGGTCTTCGCGCTCTTCGTTCTCACCGTGGCTGCGGGCGAAGCGGCCATCGGGCTCGCCATCCTGGTGGTCTACTTCCGCAACCGCGGCTCGATCGAAGTCGAGACCATCAATCAGATGAAGGGCTGAGCCGCGATGTTCGTCGCCATCGTCTTTCTGCCGCTCCTCGGCGCGATACTGGCGGGCCTCTTCGGCCGCGTGCTCGGCGACCGCGGCTCCCAGGCGGTGACCTGCATTCCGGTGACGGTGAGCGCGCTCCTGTCGTGCATCGCGCTTTGGCAGGTGGCGTTCCAGGGCCATACGACCACCGTGACGTTGTTCACATGGATCGTGTCCGGCGATTTTGTGGCGGATTGGGCACTGAAGGTCGATCAGCTTACGGCGGTCATGCTGGTCGTCGTCGGCGTGGTTTCTGCGGTGGTGCACGTCTATTCGGTCGGCTACATGGCCGAAGAGCAGGGCAAGCCGCGCTTCATGGCGTATTTGAGCCTGTTCACCTTCGCCATGCTCATGCTGGTGACGTCGGGCAACTTCGTGCAGATGTATTTCGGCTGGGAAGGCGTGGGCCTCTGCTCGTATCTGCTGATCGGCTTCTGGTACGACCGTCCCTCCGCGAATGCCGCCGCCATCAAGGCGTTCGTGGTCAACCGCATCGGCGACTTCGGCTTCGCCCTCGGCATCATGGGCGTGTTCCTGACGTTCCACTCGGTCGATTTCGCCACCGTCTTCGCCGCCGCGCCCGCCATGGCCGGCAAGAGCTTCAGCTTCCTCGGCCACGACGTCGGCATCCTGAACACCCTCACCTTCCTGCTGTTCCTGGGCGCCATGGGCAAGTCGGCGCAGATGCCGTTGCACACGTGGCTGCCCGATGCGATGGAGGGACCGACGCCGGTCTCCGCCCTCATCCATGCCGCGACCATGGTGACGGCGGGCGTGTTCCTGGTGGCGCGCTGCTCGCCCATGTTCGAATATGCGCCGCTCACGCTCAACATCGTGGCGGCGGTCGGTGCGTCGACGGCGCTCTTTGCCGCCACCGTCGCGCTGGTGCAGAACGACATCAAGCGCGTGGTCGCCTATTCCACATGCTCGCAGTTGGGCTACATGTTCTTCGCCGCCGGCGTCTCGGCCTATCCGGTGGCGATCTTCCATTTGTTCACCCACGCCTTCTTCAAGGCGCTGCTGTTCCTGGGCTCCGGCTCGGTGATCCATGCGGTCGGCGGCGAGCAGGATATGCGGAAGATGGGCGGCCTCGGCGGGCACATCAAAGTCACCTGCGCCCTCATGTGGATCGGCTCGCTGGCGCTGGCCGGTGTCCCGTTCTTCGCCGGTTACTTCTCCAAGGATGCGATCCTGGAAAGTTCGTTCGCCGCGGGCACGTCGTTCGGCGATTACGGATTCGCGCTCGGGCTCACCGCGGCGGTGTTGACGGCGTTCTATTCGTGGCGGCTGCTGTTCATGACCTTCAACGGCGAGGCGCGCGCGGACCATCACGTGATGGAGCATATCCACGAGAGCCCGGCGATCATGATCTGGCCGCTCTATGTGCTCGCGGCGGGCGCCGTTTTCGCCGGCGCGCTGTTCGCCGGACCCATGGTGGGCGAGGAGTGGCGCCAGTTCTGGGGCGACTCGATCGTCATCCTCGACAGCCACAAGGCGATCGATCTGGCGCACCACGTGCCGCTCTGGGTCAAGCTGGCGCCGGTCGTGGCCGGCCTGCTCGGCATCGCGGTCGCAGTGCAGCTCTACCTGCGCCGCACCGACCTGCCGGGCGCGCTCGCGCGCATGCACCAACCGCTGTACCAGTTCCTGCTCAACAAATGGTACTTCGACGAGATCTATGACTTCGCTCTGGTGAACCCAGCCAAGTGGCTCGGCCGCGTTTTGTGGAAGGGCGGCGACGGCTTCATCATCGACGGTTTCGGGCCGGACGGAATGGCCACGTCGGTCCTGGCGCTGACCAGGCGCGCGGTCCAGCTTCAGACCGGATACATCTTCCACTACGCCTTTGCCATGCTGATCGGCGTCGTGCTGCTCGTGACGCTTTATTTCTACGTGTTGGGAGGGCATTGAGCCATGATCGGCTGGCCCGTGCTCTCGACCGTCACCTTCCTGCCCCTGATCGGCGCGGCGATGATCTTCGTGCTCCGCGGCGACGAAGCGGTGGTTGCGCGCAACGCGCGCTGGATCGCGCTCTGGACCACCTTGATCACCTTCGCGGTCAGCCTGGTCCTTTGGTTCCAATTCGACCCGACCTCCGCCGATTTCCAGTTCGTCGAGCGGCATGCCTGGATGGGCGAGGGGATCGCCTATCACATGGGCATCGACGGCCTTTCGGTGCTGCTGATCCTGCTCACCACGTTCCTCATGCCGATCTGCATCCTGGCGAGCTGGGAAGCGATCGACGTGCGGGTCAAGGAATACATGATCGTGTTCCTGGTCATGGAAACCCTGATGGTCGGGGTGTTCTGCGCGCTCGACCTGCTGCTGTTCTACCTTTTCTTCGAGGGCGGCCTGATCCCGATGTTCCTGATCATCGGGGTCTGGGGCGGCAAGCGGCGCATCTACGCGACGTTCAAGTTCTTCCTGTACACCCTGGTCGGCTCGGTGCTGATGCTGCTGGCGATTCTCGCCATGTATTTCCACGCGCACACCACCGACATTCCGACGCTGCTGCAAACCTCGTTCCCGACCGGCATGCAGAAGTGGCTATGGCTCGCATTCTTCGCCTCGTTCGCGGTGAAGGTGCCCATGTGGCCGGTGCACACGTGGCTCCCCGATGCCCATGTGGAGGCGCCGACGGCCGGATCGGTCATCCTGGCGGGCGTGCTGCTGAAGATGGGCGCTTACGGCTTCCTGCGCTTCTCCATTCCCATGTTCCCGGAGGCGACGCAGTATTTCACCGCCTTCATCTGGACGCTCAGCGTCATCGCCATCATCTACACCTCGCTGGTCGCCTTGATGCAGGAGGACATGAAGAAGCTCATCGCCTATTCGTCGGTCGCGCATATGGGCTTCATCACCATCGGCATTTTCACCATCACGCAGCAGGGCCTGCAGGGCGGCCTGTTCCAGATGCTGAGCCACGGCGTGGTGTCGGGCGCGCTGTTCCTCTGCGTCGGCGTGGTCTACGACCGCCTGCACACCCGCGAGATCGACCGCTTCGGCGGCCTGGTCCACCGCATGCCCAAGTACGCCTTCGTCTTCATGGTGTTCACGCTCGCGACCGTGGGCCTGCCGGGAACCTCCGGCTTCGTCGGCGAGTTCCTGAGCTTGCAGGGCGGCTTCATCGCCAATACCTGGGTGGCGTTCCTCGGCACGACCGGCATCATCCTCGGCGCCGCGTACAGCCTCTGGCTCTATCGCCGCGTGATCTTTGGCGAGCTGGTCAAGGCGGACCTGAAGGGCATGCTGGACCTGAGCCCGCGCGAGATCGCCGTGTTCGCGCCGCTGGTGGCGGCGGCGATCTGGCTCGGCGTCGATCCGGCGCCGGTGCTGAACGTCATGGCCGCGTCGGTGCACAACCTGATCGACCAGCACCAGGCGGCGCTGAGCCACGCGCAAGCGCTTGCGGTCATGCGTTGAGGGGGCCGGATCGATGCATTCCATGACCGCATCCGCTCTGCTGCCCGCGCTGCCGGAGCTGTTCCTGGCCGGTTCGGCGATGGTGCTGCTGCTCCTCGGCGTGTTCCTCGGCGACCGCTCGACACGTATCGTGTCATGGCTCGCCGTGTTGGCCCTGATCGTGGCGCTGGTGCTGCTGGGCAGGGTGCCGCACGGGCGCGTCGTTGCCTTCAACGGCCTGTTCGTCACTGATGCCTTCGCGCGCTTCGCCAAGGGACTGGTGCTCGTCGGATCGGCTCTGGCGATCCCGTCCTCGTTCACCTATTTGCGCAACGCGCGCCTTGAGCGTTTCGAGTTTCCGGTGCTGGTGCTGCTCGCCGCCACCGGCATGATGATGATGATCTCGGCCAACGACCTGATCTCCCTCTACATCAGCGTCGAGTTGCAATCGCTCGCGCTCTATGTCGTGGCGGCGTTCGACCGCGATTCCGGCCGCGCGACGGAAGCCGGGCTCAAGTACTTCGTTCTCGGCGCGCTGTCGTCCGGCATGCTGCTCTATGGCTGCTCGCTCATCTACGGCTTCACCGGATCGACCAGCTTCGTGAAGATCGCCGGATTGTTCGCCGGCGGCACCGACGTGTCCCTCGGTCTCGTCATCGGCATCGTTTTCCTGGTGGCGGGATTGGCCTTCAAGTGCGCCGCCGTGCCGTTCCACATGTGGACGCCGGACGTTTACGAAGGCGCGCCGACGCCGGTCACGGCGTTCTTCGCCGTGGCGCCGAAGATCGCCGCCATCGCCCT
>DASQHM010000216.1:0-9267 GCA_035632095.1 Candidatus Cybelea sp.
CGGACGGGCCATGTGCCCCTGCCCCACCGGGAACCCTTTGCAACGGTACTCGATGAATTCCTACGCCGATTCTGACCTGCCGAAACTCGCCGACATCGAAGCGGCGGCGCGGCGCATTGCCGCCGTCGCGATCCGCACGCCGCTGCTCGAATCGCCGGCGCTGAACGCGAGGCTCGGCGGCCGGCTGCTGGTCAAGGCCGAGGTGTTGCAACGCACCGGATCGTTCAAGTTCCGCGGCGCATACAACCGCATCAGCCAGTTCACCGCCGAAGAGCGCAAGCGCGGCGCCGTGGCGTTTTCGTCCGGCAACCACGCGCAAGGCGTCGCCCATGCCGCCGCCCTTTGCGGGGCCCCGGCGGTGATCGTGATGCCTTCCGATGCGCCGGCCATCAAGATCGCCAACACGCGGGGCTATGGCGCCGAGGTGGTACTATACGACCGTCATCGCGACGACCGGGAAGCGATCGGCCGACGCATCGCAGCCGAGCGCGGCGCAATTCTGGTTCCGCCTTTCGACGACGCCCAGGTCATCGCGGGACAAGGCACGGTCGGGCTAGAGATCGTCGCGCAATGCGCCGCGGAAGGAATTGCCCTCGATGTGGTGGCGGCGCCCGCGGGCGGCGGCGGTTTGATCGCCGGCTCGTCCATTGCGATCAAGTCGGCGCTGCCCCGGTGCAAAGTCATTGTCGCGGAGCCCGAGGGCTTCGACGACCATGGGCGCTCGCTCGCCTCGGGGCGGCGCGAACGCAACGCGCCCGCCACGTCCATCTGCGACGCCTTGCTGTCGCCGGCGCCGGGCGAACTGACCTTCGCCGTCAATCGCCGCACCCTCGACGGCGCGGTCGCCGTCACCGACGAGGCGGTGCGCGCGGCCATGTTGACCGCCTTCCGCGACCTGAAAATCGTCGTCGAACCCGGCGGCGCGGTGGCGCTCGCCGCCGCCTTGACCGGCAAGATCGATTGCCGCGGCCGGACCGTGGTCGTGGTCGCCTCGGGCGGCAACGTGGATCCCGCCCTGTTCGCCGAAGTGCTCGCGCGCGGCTAGGTTGCGCACCGCATTTGGGGATGTAACGACGCGGTAACTCCGCCCGTGGTACAGTCCCTCTCGACCGTGCGGGCCGTGGCCCGTATTGTTTTGTTGCCCCGCGTTCTGGGGTCCGCTCGATAGGGTTATGGAGGCCCGTCGCCGCGGTTAGGGGGGCGCAACGCGTGCGGCTGACAGCCGCCGGATAGGGTGAGGCGTGCTGGAACACCTGCAAGAGTTTTACGCCCACGTCAGCGGCTTCTTCGAGTTTGACGTGCTCGACCTGATCGGACGGTACGGGCCGTGGTTCTACCCCCTTACCGTCATCTGGACATTCCTCGAAGGCGAGACGTTTCTGATTTTCGCGGGCTATGCCGCAAGCTTGGGCCTGCTCGACTTTTCGATCCTGGTGGCCTGCGCCTGGGCCGGCAGTTTCGCCGGCGATCAGCTCTGGTTCATCCTCGGCCGTCGCTACGGCCAGCACCTATTGCAGCGTTTTCCGCGCTGGATCGGCGGCATCGAGACGGCGCTGATGCTCGCGCGCAAATACAACACCGCGTTCATCCTGTCGTTCCGCTTCATCTACGGCATTCGCAACGTCAGTTCGTTCGCATTGGGCATGAGCGGACTGAAGTGGTTGCGGTACTTGGTTTTGAATCTGATCGCAGCCGGACTGTGGGCCATCACGTTCGCCGGCGCCGGCCATCTATTCGGTCAGGCGTCCCAAGCCGTATTGGGCAACGCCGCAAGGAACTTCAGCCTGCTCATGCTGGCGGTCTTCATTTGCGTCGCCTGGTTCGTCGTGATGCTGCACCGGCGCCACCGCCGCAAGCTGGCCGAGGCGGAGTCGACGACGCAACGATGAGCACCACCCGGCGGCAGGCTCGCCGCAACGACCCATTTGGCAGGCTCGCGTCGATCTTTCCGCCGCATTGCGCTGGGCGGTGCGCTACGGGCTGCACGAGGGCGTCTGCAACCACTTCAGTCTCGCCCTTGCTGAGATGGACGGCCGCTTTCTGGTCAATCCGCAAGGCCTGCATTGGTCCGAGGTCACCGCATCCGACATCGTGCTTGCGGACTTGGACGGGCGTGTCGTCGAAGGCCGGCACGCCGTCGAGCCGACGGCGTTCTTCATTCACGCGCGCATCCATCGCAACAAGCCGGTGGCCCGGTGCGCGCTGCACACGCACATGCCCTATGCCACGGCGCTGACGTCGCTGGAAAACGGCCGCCTCGAGCCGGTGAGCCAGAACGCCTTGCGTTTTCTCGGCCGCATCGCCTACGACGACGAATACAACGGCTTGGCGCTCGATGCGGCCGAAGGCGACCGCATGTCGGCGAAGCTCGGCGATGCCGATGTGCTGTTCCTGGCCAACCATGGCGTGATCGTCACGGGCAGCGACGTGGCGACGGCGTTCGACGACATGTACTACCTGGAGCGCGCTTGCATGGTGCAGGTGCTGGCGCAATCCACCGGCGCGCGGCTGAAGCATGTACCGGAACCGGTCGCCGATCTGACCCGGCGCCAGATGGCGCAAGAAGACCAGCAGTCGGTCCTGCACTTTGCCGCGCTGAAGCGCATTCTCGATCGTGAAGAGCCGGACTATGCCGAGTGAGCGCCGGAGTTAATTGCCGCCGTCGCCGATCAGCGAGAACGGCGCCCAAAACACCGGATGCGCATAGGCGTAAGCGGGTTTACCGGTTTTCGGGTCGACCGGGCCATCCGTGCGAATAAGCTCGATCATGGCAAGGCGCAGCGCCTCCGCGCGCGGCAGCGCCGGGTTCTTCGCCTCGGCCGCAAAGGTCTTGGTGGTCAGTTCGCGCGCGGCCGCGGAATAGACCGACCAATTGCTGACCAGGAGCGAGCGGCTGCCGGCATAAAAGAACGCGCGGCCCAGGCCCGACAGCGCCTCCGCGCCCGCACCCGCTCCGGCAGCGGTGTTGCATGCGGACAGCACCACCCAATCCGCGTTCAGCTTCAGCGCCAGGATTTCGCCCATGGTGAGCAATCCCGCATCGTTTGCGGCCGGGTCCGGCGTCTCGGGCGCGGCCATCGCCAGCGCCGGTTGGGTCAGCCCCGCGATTTCGCCGGGCAGGAGCCCGTGCGTGGCGAATTCCACCACCCTGACCCGCGACAAATCGAGCCGCTGCACTTGCGCCTTGCTCGCCGCGGCGCCGAGATAAAGCGAATGGGCCGCGTCCGCATGCAGCGCGGCGGCGATGCTCCGGACTTCGAGCGCCGTGTCGGGCAACGGCGGCAGGCTCGCCAAGCCTCGCAGCCCGCCGGGCGCGTCGAGGATGAGCCCGCGCCGGGGGTCTCCCGGCTTGCTGCCTTGCGGGCCACCCTGGCCCGCCGTGTTGAACAGCGGATCGGCGAATCCGACGAAGGGCGCCCGGTCGCCGCCGGGCTTGGGCAGCGAACGGAGCAAGGTCAATGTCGCCACGGACGGGAGCACCGCAACCGCCGAGCGCTCGGCGAGCCACGCCACCTTGCGATAGCGTGAGAACAGCGGCCCATCGTCCGCTATTGCGCCGGCATCCGCAGTCGGCAAAAGGCTGAACGGCAGATAGCCTAGAGAATGATGCGGTACGACAAACAGCATCTTGGCGTCGCTGAACGCCGGCGCCACAGGTTCCAGCAGCGTGCGATACAGGTCGTATGCCGCCGCCGCATCGAAGGGTTGGATCGCGCCGGCGTTGGTGCCGCCGCCTTCCAGCGAAGCCCGCACCAGCGCCACCTTGTCCGCCACGGCCTGCCGGCCGAGCTTGGCGACCGCGAAGCTCGCCGCGCCGGTCGGCCGTATGCCCCAGACAACCGTCTCATCGATGGTGACGTAGTATGCGATCAGCGATTCGCCCGGACGCAGCACCGTTTGGATTTCCTTGATCGTCGGGGCGCGGGGGCGAACCAGCTCGGCGTATTTCGGGTAGCGCTCCTCGATGGTCCTGGCCGCCTTGTCGCGCGTCTCGCGCGACTGCTCCAGGCGATCCGTGAGGCTCTTTATCGTCGCCGGATCCTGCGCGCTGCTCGGCTGCGCGTAGACCTGGGCCAGTAGGCCCGACGTGGCGGCATATTCCTTATCCGCGTCCTGCTGCTCGCGCGTGACTTTGGCGAGTTCGGGATCGTCCGGCGCATTCCGCGCCGCGGCATCGGCGATGGCGCGCTGCACGCCCTGACTGCGAACCGCTTCGGCAACGACGAATGCCTCCGAAGCGGCATCGATGCCGGCCTTCTGCTCGATGGGGGTGCCATGAATCTGCACCAACAGGCGAATGTAGCCGTCGAGCAAGGCGCCCGCGCGCCGGTCGCGGCCCGTGGTGCTCTCTGGATCGGCCGACATGCGTTGCTTCAGCAATGTCGGCACCGCCGCGCGGTATTCCTCCAACGCGCGCTCCAGCTGGTGATCCATCATTAGCGCGAAGCCGAGCGTACCGCGCGCGAGGGCCACCTCGATGTGGTCGTCCTTGAAACGCTTGCGCCGATCCTTCAGAGCGTTCTCCAATGGCGCGATCGCCTCGCCGGCGCGGTCGGCGCGCACCAGCACCAAGGCGTAGTCGGTATTGTTGGCGAACCTGTGCTGGAACTGCTGCGAATAGCGGTCGATTCGCGCGGCGATTTCCTGATAGATCTCCACCGACTTGTTCGCTTTGCCTTGGTTCATCAACGCATTTGCAAGGATGAGTTGGGTGTCGGCCACACCGTCGTTGCTGTTTTCGTCGACGACACCCGCCTTGTAGATGTCGAGCGTGGCGCGGGCCATGCTCTCGGCCTCGACGAAGCGACCCTCGTCGCCGAGCAGCGAGGCGAGCACTTTCAAGAAGCCGGCCGTGTCGTTGGAATAGCGCCCGCGCAGCTTAAGCGCGCCGTTGAGCCCTTGCCGCATCTCGATTTCGGCTTCGACCAGACGTCCTTGGCGTTGGATGGCAACGGCGAGATAGCGCTGGCGCAGCAATTGCGTGAATCCGGCCGTCGGGCCCTGATCCCTCTCGCCGAAGGCGATGGCGCGGCGAAAGGCGTCCTCGGCGGCCGCGTAATTGCCCTCGGCCATATCGACGGCGCCGATCCCTTCGAACATAAAGCCGCGCAGCCGTGGTCCGGCTTTTCTCCCGGAACGAAACACCTTGCGCGCATCGCGGAGAACGGCGTCGGCACCGTCGAGATCGCCGTTGAACGCGAGCGTACGTGCGAGTTGGGAGCCCCAGATGATCGCGCGAGCCCGCTGCTCGGGCGGCAGGTTGGCGATCGCCTCCTTGTTCAAGGCGATGCCGTTGGCGAAGCTGCCGTTGCGAATCTCCGCAAAGCCCAGCGCAAACGTCGCCACGCCGCCGATATCGGATTTCACGCCGCCGGGAGCCAACTCGATGGCCTTGTGCAGGTCGGCGGTCTCCTGGCCGCTTCGCCCGACCCGGCGCGCGACGAAGGCCCGCTGCAAATAGAACTTCGCCAGGACTTCGCCCTTCAACTCCGCGCCTGGTTGGGCATCGGCTTTCGCCAGCTCCTCCGCGCGAAGATTGGGATCCGGCTTTTCCGTATCGAGGACTTTGGTTATGTCGTCGATGGTCCGCGGCGGCGGCACCAGCGGCCCGCGCGCCGGCAGCGGCGCCGAGTCGTCATCGGAATCGTCGGCGTCGCTGTTCGCGGCGCCTCCGGCAGCCGCGTCGGCGCCTCCGGCGGCCGAATGCCCGGCCATCGGCTTCTGACGTTCGGCGGCGACGGCGCTATCGTGCGCCGCAGTCTGCAACGCCAGGGCTGCCAAGGCCAGACAAGCGAAAAGGATGAAATTCGCAGATCGCGGCATAGGCGGACTCCGACCATGCGTGGCGTCCAAACATTGCCACGGATGGCAAAGCGAACGCTAGTCAGGCGCTTAGGAGCGATTGCCGCTTCCTCGGGCCTCAGACGCGTTGCGAACGCGCAGGATGCGACCTAACCTCTCCCCGAAAAACGGAGGCCGTATCATGAGCAAACTGACAATCATCGCTGCCGCCGCGCTCGCGGCGTTGCCGCTGGCGCGACCGATCCAAGCCGCCGCGGGCGTCGTCATGACCGCCGTCGACGCAACCGCCGATGCGAACGCGCAGCCGCGCAGCGAGACGATTTACCTCGAGCCGGACAAGATCAAGGTCACCATGGCCCAGGGCGGAGCCATCTACCGCGACGGATCGAAGATGATCGTCACCTATAACGATCGCGAGCGGTCGTACATGGAGATCAATCCCGCCGCCGTCTCCGCGGCGCGGGCCCAGGCCATGGAAGCCATGAAGCAGCACATGGCGCAAATGCCGGAGGAGCAGCGCAAGCGAATGGAAGCCCTGATGGCGCAGAACGATCCGAATGCCGCGCCGGCCAAGCCTCCGCAAATCGTCTACAGGAAAGTGGCGTCCGGCCAGACGGTCGGCGCCTGGCGCTGCGATCAGTACGAACAGTCGGAGGATGGGCGCAAGGTCGCCGACCTTTGCATTGCCCGTCTATCGGACATCGGCATGAACGAGAACGACCTCACGGCGTTCAAAGGCCTGTCGTCGCTCATGAACGGCCTCAGCCCCGGCGCCGTGGCGCAGGCCCACACCGCCCGGCTCGACTACGACAACATGAAGAGCCAGATCGGCTTCGCCGGCATGCCGGTTCACACGGTCGACTACGGCAGCAATGGTCAGATGTCCCACGAAACGACGATCAAGAGCATCCAGCGCGTCAGCATACCGGCGGACACGTTTCAGGTGCCCGACGGCTACGCCAAGCGCGAAATGGGAATGGGCATGCGGCGCGGCGGCGGCGGCTGAACGCGGCCGCTCGCGAGCGCGCGCGCGATAGCCCTAGTTACTGCCTGCGCTGATTGTCCCAAGCGACCAGCGCCAGCGCGAAGAACACGGCGAGCGCGGTCAGGAACGACAGCGCGAATTCGTCCCGCGGCGCCATCGGCAGCGACCGCCAGGATTCCGTGATCCAGTGAAACAGCAGGCGCGCACAGCCATAGGCGAACCACGTCGCCGGGGCGATGATCATCACCATGAAAACGGCGCGCATCGGGCGTTCCTGTTTCCGTCGCGACCTTGCAGCCTTCGTAGATCATAGCGCCTTGCCGCATTCAACGGCAAAGCCGCACCGAGCGGCAAATTGACCGGTATTGTCATTGGTTGTGGAACGCGGCTGCGAGACGCGCCCGCGGAAGAGCGGCGCGCAGTCAGGCGGAGGAAAGAAAAGGATTCGAACCCTAAAAACTCCTTTTTCGGACCTTATCGGTCGCGCAATTCGCTCCAGCCCGCTCCGCGTGTCCTTTGGCCGTTTTCCGCCGGTTTCAGCGGGATTGGCCGGTGATTTGACCGGAAGCACCGGCGCAGTAGCATTTGGCGATGTCTTCCTTCGATGGCCCGCAATCGGACAGGGGCACGCTCGGATGACGAACCGCATTCTTCTTGTCGCAGCGCTTTTCGCTTCCGCGGCTTCCTGCAACGCGCCGCCTTCCCGCCAGGATGCGTCGCAGCATTGCAACATGGTCACTTCGGCCGGTTGCGCAATTCGGTCGGAACCGCCGAAGACGAAGCCGGTCGACGCAGATCCAGGCTCCACGGATTCCTGGTCCCACGGCATCGGCGGCTGATCGGCCGCTGCGGCGCTGCGAATTATTTTCTCGGGGCCGAACAGGCGTGCTCTCGCCCGAAGTCGGGCAATCTTTGCGCCCTTTGAGGAGTTTCCGTCAGCAGCCCGAAGCTTTCAGGCGCCGCGAGACATGACGGCAATGGCCGCCCGCTTCACCAGCCATACAAGCAAGGTTCCGGCGAGGCCGATGCCGATCTCAACCGCCGTATCGAAGAGCCAGCTATCCAGCAGCGGCGGTGGTTCGCTCGCCTGCGTGAAGAAATCGATGGTCTCGACCGGAATCGACCATACGAGACTCCAAGCAATCGCCATATGCAAACGCGGAATCGCGAGACCGAAAAGCATGCAGCCATAAACCAGCGTCGGATCGAACGCGCCGTATAGATCGGCTAGAAGCGATCCCAACGATCCCTCCCTCTGGCAACTTCATGCGAAGCGTGCGCGATCACCGGCGCGATGGTGCGGGCGTGTGGCTGCGGAAGCGTTGATTCCGTGACATATTGGTGTCTCAAACGAACGGAGCCCACCATGGCCAAGGGGCAGAAGCGATCCAACCGAGAAGCCAAGAAGCCGAAAAAGACGGCCGCGGAGAAGTCGAAGACGGCAGGCGCGTCGCCATTCAGTCTTGCGCCCATCACCATGAGCAAGCCTCAGAGAAAACGATTCTAGCCGTTTGCGATGCATTGGCCCAGGTGACGCGCCAGCGTGTCACGCTATATGGGCACAGGGCGTTCTTTCTCGCGCCTCATTGCGGAGGCTTTGGACGCTGCGATGAGTGGTGATGCTCGATGAGCCATTGACCGTCGCGCTTCACGAGCAGCATGGTGAAACGCGCGGCCAGCGGTGAAGGTTCACCCTTGACCACAAGGGTGAAGTCATAGAAGCCGGTAGCCACTACCGCGCCGTCACTAAGGATGATGGTCCGGTGTTCGCCTAACGCAGCCTTGAAGCCGCTTCCCGGGAGCCGCGAGAAGTACGCTTGGATCGCAGCAGTTCCCACCGACATGATCGGGCTTGACGTTCCGAGGAGGATTGCGTCCGGCGTGTAGAGCTTGACTACCGCCTCGGCATCGTTGGCGTTGAAGGCCGTCACCCACCGGTCAATGAGCAGATTAGCGTCTTCCGACGGACCAGCGAACGCAGGCGCAGCCGACAGCGCGAACAACAAGGCGAATAGCCTTGCGATATTCCACATGGCATCCTCCCGTGCGTTACAGCACACAAAGCATACGCCGGACTGCCGTGGGGCACTTAGACGAAGGACAAGGTGGCGGACCACCGGCATAAGCTGGTGTTCCAAGGGCAAGGTCAGCGTCGATAAGGCACAGCGTGCCATCGCGACAGAAGCGCGCCAAGCGCCTTCGGAGCCCGCGTCCGCATCACACGAACAGCCCATGGCATCGAAAGAGGATGAGATGGCGGAGACCGAGATCACTCAAGCCGTATGCGTTCAAGCAGCGCCAACGCTATTCGTGAGCAGTCAACCGATTCGAATGCAGCTCAATGCCGATGGGGCGGAAATGGAGACTAAAGTTCGGGCAGTCGTTAGCTTGGCCGAACTGCTCCGCCAAGCAGTGAAGCATGGAACGGCGAAGAAAACATAGCGACGTGCTGATTGCGGTAGTCGTGGTGAAGTGGTCGG
>DASQHM010000217.1:0-35692 GCA_035632095.1 Candidatus Cybelea sp.
GGCGACCTGCTGACCGGCGAGGAGCTCGACCGGTTGAGCGACGAGGCCTTGCGGGAGCGCGTCGCGACGACTGCGGTCTTCGCCCGGATCATGCCCGAGCAGAAACTCCGCATCGTGATGGCCTTGAAGGCGAGGGGCGAGATCGTCGCCATGACGGGCGATGGGGTGAACGACGCGCCGTCGCTCAAGGCCGCCCATATCGGCGTGGCGATGGGCGGCCGCGGCACTGATGTCGCGCGCGAGGCCGCGTCGATCGTGCTGCTCGACGACGATTTCAGCTCCCTGGTTCGCACGGTGCGGCTTGGCCGGCGGATCTATGACAACATCCGCAAGGCGTTCGGCTACATCATGGCGGTTCACGTGCCGATCGCGGGCCTTTCCCTGATGCCGCTCGTGCTCGGCTGGCCGGTCATCCTCGGACCTATTCACATTGCCTTCATCGAGATGGTGATCGATCCCGTGTGCTCGATCGTGTTCGAAGCCGAGCGGGAAGAGGACGACGTGATGCGGCGCCCGCCGCGCGATCCGGCCGGCCCGTTGTTCTCAGGTTCGCTGGCCGGTTGGGGATTGCTTCAGGGCGTTCTTGCACTGGCCGTGGTCGGCGGCATCTTCGTCGTCGGCATGCAACGCCGCATGCCCGACAACGAGCTTCGCGCGCTGGTGTTCGTTTCCCTCGTGTTCACGAACATCGGACTCGTGTTCGTGAACCGCGCCTTCAGCGCTTCGCTGTTCTCCGCCTTCCGCGGAACCGGCTGGGTCTTATGGGGCGTGGTCGGCACGGCGGCTGCTTTGCTGGCGCTCGCGGTCACCTGGCCGCCGGCGGAAACGCTGTTCGGTTTCGGGCCGTTGCATCCGGATGATCTGGTCGTCAGCCTGATCGGCGGCATCGTCGTACTGGTGGTCCTCGACATCGTCAAGCCGGTTTGGCGCGCCAGTTTGCGGAGCTAGCGATCAAATCGTGACAACTTCGCTGTTCGCTTGCCAGCCATCTTGACTAGAGCGAGATCAGGCGGTCGAGAAGCGCGCGGTCGGATTTCAAGGCTGCCGCTTCGCCGGTGAAGCGAACCGCGCCTTTTTCCATGACGTATACGCGATCGGCGAGCGCCGGAGAGAAATCGACGCCTGGCTCGGCGAGAAGAATGGTCAGCCCTTCCGCCTTGAGTTCGCCGATCTTGGCGAGCAGGGCCTCAACGAAATGCGGCAGCGCTACCAACCGCCGCCTGGCCGATTCCGCGGCGCACCCGAATAATAATTAATGTGGCGGTGTTGGGCGCGGCTTGCCAGGGACCTCGCCCGAGGTAATAATTCCGGCAGAACAAACATATAGGGAGGCTAACGTGGGGAGTTCTCGTTCAATCGGTGGGCTGGGCCGCCGCAGCGTCCTCAAGGCAGGCGCTGCGCTCGGCGCGAGCCAGATCCTGGGCGCGCCTTTCATTCTAAAAGCCCTCGGCGAAGAGCCGGTAAAGATCGGCATGGTCAACCCGCTGACTGGCGTGCTCTCGGCGCTGGCGCAAAGCGAGGTTGACGGCGCCAAGTACGCCGAGGTGGAGATCAACAAGAAGGGCGGAATCCTTGGTCGTCAGGTTCAGCTCCTGGTCGAGGACTCGGCCAACGACGTCGGCACCGGCGTGCAGAAAACCCAAAAGCTGATCGATCGCGACAAGGTCGATGTGATCGTGGGCGACGTGAATTCCGGCATCGCCTATGCGATGTCGCAGGTGACCAATGAGAAGCAGGTGTTCCATATCGTTCCGGGCGGCCATACCGATCCGATCACCGGCACGAATTGCAAATGGAACGTCTTCCGCGTCTGCAACACGACGACGATGGACACCGCCGCGATCACGCCCGAATTGGTGAAGCGGTTCGGCAAGAAATGGTTCTTCATTACGCCGGACTATGCCTATGGCCACTCGCTCCAGGATGCCTTCATCAAGGCATTGAAAAAGCTCGGCGGCACGTTCGACGGCGACTATTTGCCGATCAACAACACCGATTTCTCCGCCACCCTGATCAAGGCCAAGGCCTACAAGCCGAACGTCCTGCTCAACAACATGGGCGGACTGACGCAGATCAACTGCATGAAGCAGTTCACCCAGTTCGGCTTGCAGAAGGAAATGGCGCTCGGCGGCGCATTGTTCGAGTTCGAGACGGTCAAGGCTTTGCCGCCCGAGGCGCAAACCGGCTGGTGGGACATGGAGTGGTGGTGGGATCAGCCCAAGGTGCCGGAGGTCGTGAAGTTTGTCGCCGATTACCGCGCGGCTGTGAAGAAGACGCCCTCGGCGCGCGACTGGTTCGGCTACGTGGCGATGCATACGGTGCGGCTCGCGGCCGAAAAGGCCAAGTCGGTTGCCGGTCCGAAGCTGGCGGTGGCCTTGGAGGACCTGGAATTGCCGCCGGATGTGGCGCTGCAGCCCGGCAAGGTGCGCTATCGCGCCGGCGATCATGAACTGATGCCCAACATCTTCGTCGGCGAAGTGCATCCGCCGAAAGCAAGCGCGGAGGATGTGTTCACAATCGTCGAAATGGTATCCGGCGAACAAGCTGCCGGTACGGTCGCCGAGACCGGCTGCAACATGGTTCATCACGCCTGATCTGCTTTTCGTAGTGCCTACCCCCGCCGCGCGGCCACGGGCCGGCGGCGGGGCGAGCGGGTTGCCTCTGACGACACCTCGTGCGAAGAGCGGTCGATGTTCCAAGTCATACTGTTCAATGTCACCAATGGGCTGATCATCGGCGCGTTCTACGTGCTTATGGCGCTCGGCCTGTCGCTGATTCTCAATCTCAGCAACGTGATCAACTTCGCGCACGGCAACTTCCTGGCGCTGGGCGGCTATCTGGCGTTCATGCTGACGCCAACGCTGGGCTACTGGGGCGCCTTGCTGGTCTCGCCGCTGCTCACGGCGATGATCGGCGTCGTGGTGGAACGGCTGATGATCCGCCGCGTCTACAATCGCGACCCGGTGTACAGCCTGCTGCTTACCTTCGGTCTTGCCTTCGTGATGCAGGATCTGGCGCGCTATTTCTGGGGCCCGAACGGCGTGCCGATGGGCCTTCCGGCCGCCTTGTCGCAGCCGATCAGCGCCGAACTGTTCTTCATCACGTGGTACCGCGTTTTCATGGTGGCGATCGTCATCGTTGCCGTGATCGGGCTATTCGCCTTCTTGCGCTATACCCGCGTCGGCCTGCGCATCCGTGCGGGAACGCTCGATCTCGACACGGTGGCGGCGCTCGGCGTCAACGTTCAGCTGCTCCGCACGTTTAATTTCGCGGTGGGCTGCCTATTGGCCGGCCTGAGCGGCGTGCTTGCGGCCGGTCAGATCGGTCTCAATCCAAATATGGGCGACGATCTGCTGATGCCGAGCTTCATCGCAATCATCGTCGGCGGCGTGGGCAGCCTGACCGGCACCCTGTTCGGCGGGCTGCTGATCGGGGTGGCGTCGGCGCTGACGACCGTGGTCTACCCGGCGGCGAGCGAAGCGGTGATCTACGCGATCATGGCGCTTGTGCTCTTGCTCCGGCCGCGCGGCCTGATGGGCGAAGAGGGGATGCTGTCGTGAGCGCGGTGACAGTTGCGGCGGCGGCGCGGCGCCTTCCGGACCGGCGATGGTTGGCGCTCGTCGTCATCTGGGCGGTGCTGGTCGCCGTGCCGCTCTGGCTCCCGCTGCTCGGCGGCTACACGGCGCTTGCCGGGCGCGTGCTGGTGCTCGGACTGGCGGCCATGGGCCTCAACCTCTTGCTGGGATTCACCGGCGTATTGAGCTTCGGGCACGCGGCCTATTTCGGATTGGGTGCCTACGGCGCCGGGCTCACTTTGCGATACCTCGTGCACAGCACGCCCCTCGCCATGCTGGCCGGCACGCTGCTGGGCGGTCTCGCCGGGGCGTTGTTCGGCCTTCTGATCGTGCGCCGGCGCGGCGTCTATTTCGCCATGTGCACCATCGCCTTCGGGCAGATCTGGTACTACATCGCCTATAGCTGGAACGAGTTCACCGGCGGCTTCGACGGTTTGCGCGATTTCCACCGCGAGCCGATCGGCTTCGGCCCTTTGACCCTCGATATCACGAGTGGCGGAACCTCGTTCTACTTCTTCGTCCTTGCCATTTTTGCCGTCGCCGTCGGGCTGATGGGTCTGCTCCTGCGCTCTCCCTTCGGCCGCACCTTGCGCGCGATCCGCGAGAACGAGAGGCGCGCGCGCTTCCTCGGCATTCCCGTCGAGCGGCACATTTGGCTGTCGTTCTCCATCTCCTGCTTCTTTACCGCGCTGGCCGGCACGCTCTATGCGTTGCTCAACAACTTCGCCGACCCTTTGGCGCTGCATTACTCGCTGTCGGGCTATTTCGTGATCATGACGGTGATGGGCGGAATGCGCACGTTTTGGGGGCCGTTGCTGGGCGCCGCTTTGTTCGTGGTGCTGCAGGACTATGTTTCGTCGATGACGGTCAACTGGATGTCGTTCATCGGATTGCTCTTCATCTTGGTCGTGCTGTTTTTCCCGCGCGGCCTGTTGGGCATGCTGCGGCGAAGGGGCGCGACTTGACCATGCTCGAGGTCCGGGGTGTCACAAAAAACTTTGGCAGCCTGGTCGCGGTGCAGAACGTGTCCATGTCCGTGGCGCCGGGCGAGCTGCGGGCGATCATCGGTCCGAACGGGGCTGGCAAGACGACCTTCTTCAATATGATCAGCGGCTATTTCGCGCCTACCGCCGGGGCGATCATCTTCGACGGGAAGGATGTGACGCAAATCCCGGCGGCCCGCCGGGTTGCGCTCGGCATGGCTCGCACCTTTCAGATCACCGAGATATTTCCGGAGCTCACGGTGCATGAGAATGTGCTCAGCGCGGCGGAGGTGGCTGCGGGCCAGCGCCTGCACATGTGGACCGCGCGGGCCGATGCGGGACGCGCGGAAAAGGTGGTCGCTGAGATGCTGGACCTGGTCGGGCTCTCCACCAAGGCGGACCGGCTGGTCGGAGAACTTGCGCATGGCGACCAGCGCGCGACGGAGATCGCCATGGCGCTGGCGCTTCGCCCGCGGCTGCTTCTCCTCGACGAGCCGACGGCCGGCATGGGCGATCAGGAAACCTACGAGATCACCGGATTGATCCGCCGGCTGCATCGCGACAGCAAATTCACAATCGTGCTGATCGAGCATGACATGCGCGTCGTGTTCCATCTGGCGGACCGCATCACGGTGCTCGACCAGGGGCGCATGTTGGCGGAAGGGACGCCGAAGGAGATCGCCGCGTCGGAGGCGGTGCAGGCTGCCTATCTCGGAGAAGCCGCATGAAACCGCTGGAAGCCTCCGGCTTGCAGACCTTCTACGGCAAAAGCCACATCCTGCATGGTGTCGGCTTGGAGGTGAACGAAGGCGAGATCGTCACTTTGCTCGGCCGCAACGGCGCCGGCAAGACCACGACGCTGCGCAGCATCATGGGCCTCACGCCGCCGCGCGAAGGCAGCGTCAAGGTCTTCGGCCAAGAGGCGAGCCGGGTGCCGACGTTCCAGATCGCCGCGCTCGGCGTCGGTTACGTGCCTGAGGGACGCAGGGTCTTCGCCAACTTGTCGGTGGAGGAAAACTTGAGGGTGCCGTTCGTCCGGCCGGGCTCGTGGACGATTGAGCGCGTTTTCAAGACCTTTCCGCGACTTGCAGAACGGCGCGGCAGTCGCGGCCGGCAGCTTTCCGGCGGCGAGCAGGAAATGCTGTCGATTGCCCGCGCGTTGCTGCTCAACCCCAAGCTGCTGCTGCTCGATGAGCCGAGCCAGGGCCTGGCTCCGCTCATCGTGAAGGAAGTGTTTCGCATCATTGCGTCCATGCGCGATGAGGGCATTGCGGTCCTGCTGGTGGAGCAGAACGTGCGCGTCAGCCTGGCGATCGCCGACCGCGCCTATGTGCTGAACGACGGCGAGGTGATCTACAGCGGCACGGCTTCCGACCTTGCCAAGGACGAGCAGCGGGTCCGTGCCATGGCCGGCGCATCGGCCGAGGAGTGGCAGGCCGAGCCCCGGACGCGCGGGGCGGCCGAGCAGCGGCCTTAGGCGCCGTGCGACGCGTGCTGGTCGGCCTGATCGGCGCCAATATTCAAAACTCGCTGTCGCCGGCCCTACACGAAGACGCCTTTTCCGCTGCCGGCATGCGCGGGCATTACCATCTGATGGATCTCGACCGGCTTCCCGGGCGGCGCCTCGAAGACCTTCTTGGCGCCGCGCGGGTAATCGGATTTGCCGGCGTCAACGTCACCTATCCGTGCAAGGAGGCGGTGCTGGCGCTGTTGGACGACGTGTCGGAAGAGGCGCGGCAGATCGGCGCCGTGAACACCGTCACCATCGACGCACGCGGCCGTACTACGGGCTACAATACCGACCGTATCGGCTTCCGGCGCGGCCTTGAAGACACGCTCGGGCGCATCGACGGGGCCACCGTACTTTTGATTGGCGCCGGAGGTGCCGGCCGCGCCGTGGCGTTCGCCCTCTTCGACCTCGGCGCCGCGGCAATCCTAATTCACGACAAGGAAACGGCGCGGGCGGAGACCTTGGCGGCGAGCCTGCGCGGCCGTTTCGGCGCGGAGCGTTGCGCCGTCGCGCTCGATCCGTCATCGGGGTTGTCGAAAGCGGCAGGCGTGGTGAACGCGACCCCGGTCGGCATGTTCGGATTTCCGGGCAATCCGGTGCCGATGGATGCGGTCGACCCGCGTCATTGGGTGGCCGACGTCATCTATACGCCAATGGAGACAGAGTTGATCGCCGCCGCGCGCGGCAAGGGTGCGCGCGTCGTCACGGGCGGCGGCATGTGCGTGCATCAAGCGGCCGCGAGTTTTCGATTGTTCACCGGCGCCGATGCCGATCTTGGGCGCATGCGCCGGCTCTTCGCCGATGCCATCGCCGCACAATCGACTAACAACGCGGCCCAGGATTGATGGATCGAAGATTCAGGGCGGCAGCGAGATCGAAAAAATGTTGTCGTAAGCCAGACCCCAGGGCGGGCGGAGAAAGCCGAGCGCGCGAACGTCTTCCGCCCAATGGCCGAAGGGCGAGCCGCGGGCAAATGTGGCGCCGCCGATGATCTTGCAGAGGCGAAGCATCAGCGTTTCGGAAAGTTCGGCGATTGCCGTCTTGCCGAGCAAGCCGGTTCCGAACGCCTTGAGGCCGTCGCCGGATTCGATGTCGCGCAAAATGCCTTCGTAGGCTTGCCGCACCAGCCAGCCCTCGGTTTCGACGCGCGACCATTCCACCTGCTCATAGGCCCTGAGCGTCGATCGCTTCGCCAGCAGCAGCGCCCGCGCCGTGTCGACGGCCGTCTCCACGATGCCGACGATCACCGCCGAAAATGCCGCCGAGCAATAGATCGCGACCGCCGGGCTGATGATCTGGAAATTCCCCGGCCACGCCTTGCGCATGGCCGGAAAGCCGTCGAAACGGAACGCATGGCTTTGCGTCGCCGGCATGCCGTGGCCGTCCCATTCCGCCGCAAGCTTCATGCCCGTCGATCCGTCCCAGGGAACGCCGCGCAGATCCAGGACGAACACGTCGGGAGAGTCCTCGCCCTCCGGCCGAGCCATGGTGATGGCGAAGGACAGGATGCCGGAGCCGCTGCCGAAATGCTTGTCGCCGGTGACACGGTAGCGGCCGTTTTCCGCCGGCGCCGCCACGGCCCGCGTCTTGAGCATGTCGCCGCCGCTGCCCGGCTCCGACGTGATGGTTCCCCACCAGCAGCCGTTCTTGACGGAATCGAAAATCATCCGGCGCTGGGCCCGCCAGGCATCGCGAAATTCGGGAGCTGCGTCGGCGTGCGGCAGCCACACCGAGAGAACCGTCGGATGCATGGCGCAGACCAATGCCACCGAAGGATCGCCTTGCGCCAGAATGCGCAGCATCTCGCACGCCGGCCGGATCGACGTGACCGAGTCCTTCCAGTATCCGCCCTCGGCTTCCGGCAAGCCGGTGCCCAGGAAACCGGCATCGGCAATGGCCGCGAAGTCGGCCGGGTCAAGCGCCCTGCGGCGCTGCCGTTCGGCCCTCTCGCCGGCGAAACGCGCAGAGATGTCGCGGATCAGGCTCAGCGTCCGGTCTACGGTCATCGCGCGCGACCGATGAGAAATCCCGTTTGGGTCATGTCGCACTCACGGTGACTTCGTGCCGCAAGGGGACGCCCTTCAACGCGCCACGCACCTTGGCGACAACGGCCGGCGAGGCGGACTTGCCGAGTTGAACCGCGACGAACGTTCCGTGCTCGGGATGCGGACCGACTTCGACCTTGGCCGATAGCCCCCTGTCCAGCAACGGCGAGATGATCCGCTCGAAAGTGCGCTGAGCGGCGAGATATCGGAGTTGCGGCTTGAAGATCTTGCCGACGCCGGTCAGCGGCATGAGTTCCAGGATCGTGATTTCGGCGGGCGCCGCCGCGCGCTCGGCGATGCGTTCGCGGGCAAACGCTTGGATCTCCGCCGGATCGGCTTTGGCGCCGGCCTTCAGCTGGACGAAGGCGACTGGAATCTCGCCGGCATAGGCGTCGGGCCGGCCGACCGCCGCGGCTGACTCGACCGCCGGATGCTGATGCAACACCTCTTCGATCGCGAGCGGATCGATGTTGTGGCCGCCACGGATGATCAGGTCCTTGGCGCGGCCGGTAAGCCACAAATAGCCCTCGGCATCGAAGCGGCCGAGATCGCCGGTGTCGAGCCAGCGGCCGCCGGGGCTCCAGGCCGGCACGTTCTCGCCGCGCATGGGTTCGATCCAGGCCTCGCGATCATGCGCCGGATTGACGTAGCCGCCGAAGACCTGGTGCCCGCGCACCAGCACCTTGCCGATCTCGCCCACTTTGCAGAGCGCCGTCACGCGCCCGTCGCCGACCTTCGCCACGGCCAATTCCGTGTATGGCGTCCGCAGACCGACCGACCCGATGCGGGATTCGCCGGCCGCCGGGTTCATGGAGGCAAAGCCGTGGACTTCGGTCATGCCCCAGCCTTCGATGACGGGCGCATGCAGCTTGTCCTGCACCGCCTTGGCGATTTCGACCGGCATGGTCGAGCCGCCCACGTTGCAGAGCTTGATGCTGGTGAGATCGCAGCCGTCGCTCGGGATATTCAGCGCCGCGCCCCAACTGGTCGGCACCATGCCGAGCACGGTGGGGCGGAAGCGATCGACCAGCTTCCACAGATTTTGCACCACCAGCGGATTGCGCAATCCCGCCGCGGTCAGCAGGACGATCGTCGCACCGCGGGACAAAGGCGCCAGGCCAGCGCACGTGGCGCCACCCACATGAAACGGCGGCAGGCCGTTGAAATAAACCTGATCGGGCTCGGGGCGCAGGACTTCGCTGTTTGACCATGCCTGCATCAGCAGGCCGCGCTGGGTATGGCGGGCGAGCTTCGGCGCGCTCGTGGTGCCGCCGGTATGGAACAGGCCGATCACGTCGTCCGGCTTGGTTTCGCGGACGAAATCGAGCCGGTCGCCGTTCTGTCGCTCGAGCGCCGATTCGAAATGCAACGCGTCGATGTCGGGGCGCTCGGCAGGGCCGCCGACGCGGATGACAGCCTTCAGGCCGGGAACGGCATGGCGAACGGCCTCTATCTTCTGCCACACTCCGGGCAGAAGGTCCGGATCGGGTCCGAGCAGCACGCGGCAGCGCGCCTCGCGCAGCAGCCCGACAATGTGATCGGTCTCCAGCAGGAAGTTGATCGGATTGGCCATGCCGGCGGCCTGGGCGCCGAAGATCGCATAGAACGTTTCCGCCGAAATCGGCATCAGCAAGGATACGGAGTCGCTCGGACCGACGCCGAGCCCGCGAAACAGATTGGCGGCCTGGGTGATGCGGCGCTTGAGCGTGCCGTATGTCACGTCCTTGGTCGGCTCGTCCGGCAGGCCTTTGACCAGCGATCGAAAGGCGAGCTTGTCCGGTTCCCGGCCGGCGACAGCGGCGAGCATTTCGTAAACCGAGCGCGCAGGCTGCCGCTCGGAAAACGGCACGCGCTCCAACGCCTCGATATCGGTCAATGTGGCGATCGGCATCTGAGAATCACCTCCCGGTCGAGGTGCAACCTACATCGGCCGGGGCCGCCGGTGAAGTCACATGGCGGTTCAGCCGCCCATGCCGTAGTTCTTCACCAGGTACTCGGCAATCGTCTTCGCATCGGCCGCGGAGATCGGCGCGCCGAAGACATTGATCATCTTGCCGACTTCCGCCTCCCAGGTCTTGCGATCCATGAAGGGCGAATTGGTGCGAACGTAGTCGAGGCTGTGGCAGGCGGCGCAGTTGGCTTCGACCGCGTCGCGGCCGGGCGCGTCCTTGAGCGCAACGGGCTTTTCGTCGGCATAGGCGGCTGCGGCGGCCAGCAGCGTGAGCGCGGTCAGGGCAGGCAGGGTTTTCATGGATGTGCTCCCTTCAGGCCACGGTGACCGTCAGCGGCCGGATCACGTTGTTGTGGTAGCCCGCCGGGTTGAAGATCAGGCTTTCGGCTTGCGTCTGGCCGACCGCGTTGCTGGCCCGCACCATGATCTTGAACGTGCCGGGCGAACTCGACGCGAAACGAAAACTCCACGGACGGAACGCGAACCGGCCGAGGTCCTTGCCGAGCGCCGCCTCGCGCCAGAGCTTTCCGCCGTCGGTCGAATATTCGACGCGCTTGATGCCGTAGCCGGCATCCCAGGCGACGCCGCGCACATCGACCGGCTCGCCACGGCGCACCTTATGGCCCTCCGCCGGAGACGCGATGACCGAGTTCACCACCATTTCGGTGATCGGCTCGTTCACGTCTGTCACCTGCGTCTGGAAATGCTGAATGACCGGGAACTTTCCGACCGGAATTCGATAGGCGCTCTTGACCCAGAAGCCGTCGAACGGCTTGGTCCAGGCGTCGACGGTGATGAGATGCTTCATCCAATAGGTCGCTGTCCAACCGGGGACCACAAGACGCGCGGGAAAGCCGTTGAAGTGCGGCAGCGGCTGGCCGTTCATTTCATAGGCAATGATGGTGTTGTCTTCGAGCGCCTTCCAAACCGGAATGCTCTTGATGAAGTCCGGCGTCTTGTCGACGGCGGGTCCGTCGGCCCCGTTGACGACGATTTCGAGCGCCTCTTTGCGGAGTCCGGCCTTGGCCAGCACCTCCTTCAAGCGCGCGCCTTTCCAGACCGCGTTGCCCATGGCGCCGAGGCCCCATTGCACGCCGGGCACGTGCGGATCGGACAGGCCGCGGCGGTTGCCCGAGCACTGGCATACGGCGGCGATCTCGACAGGAGCGAAATTCTTTTGCAAATCGGCCAAAGTGAACTGCACCGGCGTTGCCGCGCCGTCCCCGCCCACGGAAAGCTTCCAGGTTTGCGCGTCAATCCGTTCGGGAATGTCGGAAAGATGATAGCGAACGAAGAACGCGTCATTGGGCGTGACCGGCGTGTTGAAATACGAGACCGGCGTTTCGTAGTTCGGCGGGCGATAGGCTAGTCTGATCAGCGGCTTTTTGCCCGGCAGCGCTTCGAGCACTGCCGTGTCGTACTCGCCGCCTGGAAGGCCGCTTGTGAGAAACGCCGGCTGTGCCGCCTTCGCCAAGGCCGGCAGCAGCGCGAGCGAGCCGCTCATGCCTTGAAGAACGCGCCTGCGATCGAGCATGAGAGCCTCCCCGGATGTTTTGTCTCCGTAGCATAAAATCCAGAATTTTAGTGTCAAATAAAGAATCTAGCTTTCGGCTTTGACCACGCGCCGTGCCGAAGTCGGGCGCAATTGCACGTCGCCGAGTTCCTCGCGCCGAAGTTCCTCCGCTTCCCGGAAATAGCGGCGCAGCACGCTCGACTCGTCGATCGAGCCGACGACCTTGCGTTCTTGCGCCCCCTGGACGACGGCAATGACATCCGTGCCCGCTTCGTCGAACACGTCGAGCGCGGTGTTCAGCCCATCGTCGATGGTGACGAAAAAGGTCTGTCCCCGCACGAGGTCGCGCGCGGTCGGTCTCGGAACGCGTTGTTCCAGCAATGCCGCATTGGCCTCGGCCGCATCGATGGTGCCGGCGTAGCTGCCGTCCGCGTTCTCGACGAACATCACCTGTTCCGAGCGGAGCAGGAAAAGACTGCAGATGGTGTCGATGTCGAGCGTTGCCGGCACGCGGAGGATGTTGCGGTTGAGTACGTCACGTACGGTCAGGGATTCCAAGCGGCTCACGTCGTAGGCGCCGGTAAGATCGACGCCGCGTTGATGGAACCGCCAGGTGGAGAACGAGTAGCCGAACCAGCGCTTGGTGGCGACGGAGGCGACGATCACGGCTATGGCGGCGCCGATCGCCACCGGGTAGTCGACCGTGGTCTCGAACACGAGCATGATCATGGTGATCGGCGCGCCGATGATGGCGGCGGCCACGCCGCCCATGCCGACCAACGTGTAGGCCACGTAGTCGATGCCGAGTTCCGGCGCAAACCGGGCGATCAGCAATCCGTATGCGCCACCGAAGACGCTGCCGAGAAAGAGCGCCGCGCTGAACAAGCCCCCGCGAAACCCGCAACCGACGCTGACGGCCGAGGCGAATCCCTTGGCCGCCACCAGGCCAAGCAGCATGATCAGGTCGAACCGCTGGTTCACCGCGAGTTCGATGCCGCGATGCCCGCTGCCGAGCACGTGCGGATAGGCGAGCGAAACGACCGCCAGAAGCAGTCCGCCGATCACGGGACGCAGCCACCGCGGCACGAGAAGGCGGCGAAACAAGGCTTCGCTCCAGGTCACGCCGCGCATGACCAGCACCCCGAGCAACGCGGCGCAGAGGCCCTCGAGAGCGAACAGCATGTAGTCGAAACTTGTGAGCGACGGCTGATCGACGGCCTCGAATATGGGACTCACCCCGAAGACGCCCCGGCTCACCAGCGTTCCGGAAATGGCGGCGACGACGACCGGCGCCAATGCGGTGATCGCGTAGCCGCCGATGACGAGTTCGAGAGCGTAGAACGTGCCAGCCAGCGGCGCGTTGAACGCCGCCGCGATCGCCGCCGCCGCGCCGCAGCCGACCAGCGTGCGCATCTGCGAGCGGCCGAGTCCGAGATTGCGCCCGATCGAGCTCGACAATCCGGAGCCGATTTGCGTCACCGCCGCTTCCAATCCGACGGAAGCGCCGACGCCGACCGAGGCCACGGTCATCAAGGCGATCAGCACGCTATCGCGAAACGAAATGTTTCCGCCGTGCAGTGCGTTCGCTTCGATCGGGTCCACCGCCTCGCGCGGATGCCAACGCCGCAACGCTGAAACGCCGAGGCCGTAGAGCAATCCTCCGATGCATAGCACGGCAAGGGGCCGCCACCATGCGAGGTCGCCGGCGCGGGCCGGATGGCGCTCGAGAAACACGCCGAAGGCGCCCCGCTGCACCCCGTCCACCATCAGGCGCAACACGATCACGCCGACGCCGGCCAAGACGCCCACCAGCAAGGCCAGTACGATGAGAGTGAGTTCGTCTTTGCGAGCAACGCGGCGAACCAGGCGCCAACGGCTCTCGATCCACGGTGAAACTTGCAGGAACATGGGTTTCGGCTTGCGTTACGCACTCGAAGGGACTGCCGAGGGCAATCGCCAGCCACCTAAATCAGGATCGTGTCGGGAATATGACCTGCGGTCCAGGCATTCCCGATCCTGATAGAGTGTGGCCCGCGGGGGCGGGCCGCTCAGGCCCGATGGTTACGGGGGAGGACAATCGCCATGCTCTATACGTGCGGACCGGCGGTTTCGCGCAACGCCGCGACGGCATTGAAGCGAACGCGGGCATCGGCCGCGATGCGCAAGACATTCACCGTGGACATTCACTGCCACGTGTTCACGCCCGAAGCTGATGAACTGGTGAGGCCAAGCTACAATCCGGCCCGTGACGCCATGGCGGCGTTCTCCAACGACGCGACCCGCGCCGCGAGCCGCCGGCAGGCGGAAGACATACGGCCGCTGCTCGCGTCCGTTGAGCGGCGCCTGTCCGACATGGACAAAATGGGCATCGACGTTCAGGCGATCTCAACCGGCCCGCAACAGTTCTACTATTGGGCCGACCCCGATCTCGGGCGGCAGGCGGCGCGCCTGATCAACAATCGCATCGCGGAAATCGTGCACCAGCACCCGCGCCGTTTCGTCGGACTTGCGACGGTGCCGCTGCAAGCGCCGGAGCTCGCGGTCGCCGAACTGGAACGCGCCGTCAAGCAGTTGGGCTTCCACGGCGTCGAAATCTGCACCAACGTCGCCGGCGAAGAGCTCTCGCACGAACGGTTCCGCCCGTTTTTCGCCAAGGCGCAAGAGCTCGACGCGCTGATTTTCATGCACCCGAACGGCTTCACCCAGGGGCAGCGCCTCAGCGAACACTATTTCATCAATGTGATCGGCAACCCGCTCGATTCGACCGTCGCGGTGAGCCATCTAATCTTCGGCGGCGTGCTGGACGCCTACCCGAAATTGAAGATTTGCATCGCCCATGGCGGCGGTTTCCTCCCGGCATATTCAGGCCGCATGGACCACGCCCACGGTGCGCGCAGCGACTGCCGGCTCTGCATCACGAAGAAGCCGACCAGCTATCTGAAGCGGCTCTACTTCGACACCATCGTGTTCACGGCCGATCAGCTCGAATACCTGGTGGCGCAATACGGCAGCGACCACATCCTGCTCGGCACCGACTATCCCTTCGACATGGGCATGTACGATCCGCTGGCGTTCGTGGAAGGCGCAAAGAAACTCAAACGCGCCGACCGCGAAGCCATTGTCGGCCGCAATGCGGCGCGATTGCTGAAGATCCGCCCGCCGAAGTAGCTCAGGACTTGCGCGCGTCCGGCGCCTTCAGGCCCATGACCGTCTTCGGCGGAAAGCGCCGGAACGTGCCGAGATGCGAGCGCATGCCGGTTTGAAAGGCCTCTACGTAAGCCAGTTTGCGCGTCATGTAGTTGTGGGTTTCCTTCGGGTCGAGGTAGAGGTTGTAGAGACGCGCATAGGCGAAGCGCTGCAGCACGCCGGTGAAGCCGCCCGGCCCGGCCGCGTCGCCGTCGTCGTCGCTGGTCGCGGTCAGCAGCATCTTGTACTCGCCGCACCTGAGCCCTGAGAAATTCGTGCCGAGCCAGTAATAGTGATACTTGCGGTTCGAAAGGCCGTCGGGCGCCAACAGGAACGAACTCTGATCGATGCCGTCTATGTAGCGATCGCCGGGCAGGCGCTCGGACGCGCCGGCGAGGCCGAGCGCTGTCGGCAGAACGTCGTTGAAATCGAAAATGCCGTCGCTCTGCCGGCCGGCGTCGATCATGCCCGGCCACATCATCAGGCCCGGCACCCGCACTCCGCCTTCCCAGGTCGATCCCTTGGCGCAGCGAAACGGCGTGAAGGCTGAATCGGGCCAGGTCTCCATGTGCGGCCCGTTGTCGGACGAGACGAAGATCAGCGTGTCTTCCAGTTGGTCCGTCCGGCGCAAGGCTTCGACCAGGCGTCCCAGGATTTCGTCGAGCTCGAGCAGCGTATCCTTATAAGGATGGCGCGCCGGCGACTTGCCGAGGAAACGCTCGTGCGGATAGTTGTCAAAATGCGCGCCTCGGGTGCAGTGATAGAGGAACCATGGCTGCTTGCCGCCCGCCATGCGCTCGACAAAGGCCGTTGAATATTGGCACCACTTCTCGTCGAGCTGCGACAGGACGGGAATGGTCACCTCTTCCACGTTTTCCACGTCGCCGCCCTTTTTCGCATGCACGAAGCTCCGGTTGAACGGCATGTTCTTGACCCAGTCGGTGCGGGCGTCCGAATAGACGATTTCCGGAAAGAAGTGCGGATCGCGCCACTCTGTATACATGTCGGAAACCGACAGGAATCCGTAGAAGTCGTCGAAGCCGACATTCTGCGCCTGCGACGCCAGGTTCTCGCCGACGTGCCATTTGCCGACCGCCTGGGTAGCGTAACCCGCATCCGACAGCATCTGCGCGACGGTGAGCTCACCTTGCAGGCCGCCCGGCTCGCCGTACATGGGCGGGCGGTGCAGGCCGTGGCGGTTCGGCACGCGGCCGGTCAGCAACGTGGCGCGCGAGGGCGAGCAGCTTGGCTCCGAATAGCACGACGTGAGCTGCATGCCGTTCCGCGCCAACCGGTCGAAATTGGGCGTCGGCGCGCCGACGGCGATGCCTCCGCCGTAACAGCCGAAATCGCCCCACCCCACGTCGTCCATGAGGAACACGAGGATATTGGGCCGGCGCTTCCGCCGGCTTTGATGCTCGGCGAGTTTGCGCCGCGCCGTTTCGATGTGCTCGGCATGGACGAAGCTCGGCTCCAGATGCTCCGCCTTGCGCACGGTCTGGGTCGCGATCGGGTCGAAATGCGGCATCGGTGTCCTCCCAAAGCGGCGGGCTTGACGCTGGCTTGTGTTCCCTAGACCAACAGTTGGTCCGCGAGACTGCACCGGTGAAACGCGCCGTCACCGAGCTGCGATTGCGCCCACATGGCGCGGCGGAGATAGAGCCCGGCATCGCAATCGTGGGTAAAGCCGAAGCCGCCGTGGAACTGCACGGCGCGATCGCCCGCGTGAACGAAAAGATCGCTAGCCTTTGCCTTGGCCATCTGCGTCAGGCGCCAGGCCTTGTCGCCACCCGCCGCCGTCGCGGCGCCGTAGAGCAGCGAGCGCAGCAATTCGTAGTGCGTGTAGATGTCGACCACGGGATGCTTCAGCGCCTGGTACGAGCCGATCAGCCGGCCGAACTGCTTTCGGGTCTTCAGGTATTCCAGTGTTGTGTCGAGCGCTCCGGCGATGCCGCCGCACATTTCCGCGGTCAGCAGCAGTGTCGCGTCGCGGATGAGAGCTTCGATGCCGGACTCTCGCGCGGGAAGCATGCCGCGCGCATCCACGGTCAATCCGTCGAGTGACACCCGGAAGACGCGTTGGCTTTCGTCGACGCAGATTTCGCGCCTCAGCGCGCCCGGCGGAATGTCGCTTCGCGACAGCAGCAAAAGCTGCGGCGATCCCTCGAACGTCACCGTGGTCACGATCGCATCCGCCACGGACGCGAACGGCACGTGACATTTCCGCCCGGATAGCGCGATGCGGCCGCCGCCGGATCGTTCGGCCTTGCAGGACGGTTGGCGAAGGTTCCACCCCTGTCCGGGCTCTGAAAGAGCGACGGTCGCTATGCTTCCGGCGGCGATCTTTGTCAGGCATTGCGCGGCGCCTTCGTGCTGGTTGGCGCACTCGGCCAAGGCGCGCGCGGCCAGCAAGGCCGGCACCAACGGCGACGCCAGCAAATGCCGGCCGAAAGCTTCGACGATGGAGACCGCGTCGCCGGCGCCGAGGCCGCTGCCGCCCTGCGCCTCGGGCACCACGAGCCCAGTCCAGCCAAGCTCGGCCATCTGGCGCCATACCGCCTGGTCGTAGCCCAAGTCCGAGCCGAACAGCTTGCGCACGCCGAGCGGAGATGAATTTTGCCGCGCGAAATTCTGCGCCGTTTCCAGGATCAGCGCCTGCTCGTCGCCGAATGTGATGTCGAGTTCGGTCATTGGCGTGCCGGCTCAGCTTTTCGGCAGGCCGAGGACGCGCTCGCCGAGGATGTTGCGCTGGACCTCGGACGTGCCGCCGCCGATGGTGGAGGAAAACGCGTTGAAGTAGCCTCGAAGCCACTTGCCGCCGTCGACTGCATCTGGATCGCCCACGTAGAGCGCCGCCTCCGGCCCAAGCAGCGACGCCGTGAACCGCCCGACCGCGAGCCGGTGCTCCGACCCGACAAGCTTGTTCATCAGCGGAATGGCAAGCGGCCGCTCCGCGACCAAGGCGGCAACGCGTTGCCGTCTCGGGTTAAGCTGCAACGCGGTATCGTCAATGATCAGGCGCATGAGCTGATCGCGCACCAAAGGATCGTCCATCGCCGGCGCGCCGTTCTTCTTCATGCGCCTGGCGAGCGCGATGAGGTCGTCGGCTTGCGCGAAATTCGTCGAGGACGGGCCTCCGGCCTGGCCGCCTTTGGCGCCGCGCTCGAAGGTGAGCGTTTGCATGGCAAAGTGCCAGCCTTGGCCTTCCTCGCCGAGCAGGCAGGTGGCCGGGATGCGCGCGTCGGTGAAGAACACCTGCGAGAAGCCGAATTCGCCGGTCAGTTTTCTGATCGGGCGGACGCTGATGCCCTCGTGCTTCATCGGGCAGAGGAAAAAGCTCAGGCCCGCGTATTTGGATTCCGCCGCGCGATCGGTTCGCGCCAGCAGGATCATGTAGTCCGCGTAAGGCCCGAGCGTGGTCCAGATCTTGCTGCCGTTGACGACGTAGCCGTTGCCGGAGCGCTCGGCGAAGGTCTGGGCGCTCGCCAGGTCGGAACCGTGATCGGGTTCGGAGAAGCCCTGGCACCAGACGTCTTCCGCGCTCAGGATGCGCTTGATGTAGCGATCCTTCACCTCGTGCGAGCCGAAGTGCAGGATCAACGGTCCGGCCCATTGCAGGCCGATGGTATTCATCATGAACGGCGTCCGGAGCCGCACCATTTCCTGCGTGACCACGTCCTGGAACGCTTGCGGCATGCCGCGTCCGCCATATTCGGCCGGCCATGCCATGCCGAGGTATCCCGCCTCGTAGACCTTGCGCTGCCAGTCGCGAAGGAAGTCGAACTGGCGCTTGTCGCCGACTTCCATGAACGTCTGCGGCAGCAGGAAATCGGCTTTCGGCGTGTTCGCGGTGAGCCACGCGACCACATCCTTGCGAAAGCCGCTCAATTCGCGCTCGGCATTTGCCATCGATCAAATCCTTCGCGGTTAATCCGATCCTCGCACGCCCTCCGCGCGCACCCAGCTTTCCAGCAGCATGCGAAGGGCGGCGACAAAAGCGAGCGGCTGATCCAGCATGACATGGTGTTGCGCTTCCGGCACTTCGACGATGGGCGCGTCGGGGCCCATCAACGACGACATGTACGATGCGGTGTCGCGCGAGACCAACTTGCTCTTCTCGCCGAAGATCAGCGCCGCGCGGCAGCGGACCGCCTGCAGGTACTCGCGAAACGGCTCGCCGAAGCGGCGCGATCCCATGGCCTCGCTGTCGAATTTCCAGGTCCAGCCGCCACCGGCCGGCGCAAGCGAGTGGCGGCCGATATGCTCGACGATGAACGGATTGTCGCAAGGTTGTTCCGGCATCAACCGGAAGCGGGCAAGGGCCGCCTCGAAGGTGTCGTAGATTCGCTTCGTCTTGCTCATGGGCGGCCGTTCGAGCGGATGACGCGCCTCTTCCTCGGGCGAGCGAATCGGTGAATCGACAATCACGGCGCCGCCGATCTCGTCGCCGTATTTCGAACCGAACTTGGTGGTCATGAAACCGCCGAAGCTGTGGCCGATCACGAACGGCCGCTCGCCGAGCCCCGCGTGCGCGATCACGGCGCGCATTTCCTCGGCGCGAAGCTCCGAGGTATAGGTCGGGCGCCGTCCGCTGTCGCCCATGCCCGAGAGGTCGATGGCAGCGACGCGAAAATCGCGGGTGAAGTAGGGCGCGATGAAGCTCCACCAATGGGCATGGGCGCCGCCGCCGTGCACGAAGAGCAGACCCCGTCCACTCACGCCCTCCGGCTCGGCCGGCCACAAAAGATAGTGAATGGAGCAACCCTCCACATCGACCGAAATGGAGCGTTTTGGACGGGAAACCGCCCAGCGAAACCATTCCGGCGTCGGTGCGCGGACAGTCAGGTAATCGGCCGTGGTCGATTCGTCGCTCATGCGGGCCTGATGCAGCCAAGCCCGGCGTTCGGGAAATTTCGCCTGGGCCACCTTTTCCTTAGCAGCATTCCGCGCTGATCGCGAGAGTTGATCGGCCGCGACGAAATCGATTGAATCAGCCATGGACCGTATGGGGGCTCGGATCTACGGTCACCGGGCGCACGATGCATAATCACCGCCGAGGAGCGAGCTTGCCTCAGCGAATCCGCCTTGACCGGGACCACATCGCTTTCCTTGAAAGCGGCGTCTCCATCGTCGTGGCTTCATGCGGCGACGGCGGCGGGCCGAGCCTTGGGTTCGCGCACGGCTGCCGCGTCCTGCCGCGCGGCGATCGCGTGCGCCTGTTCATCGCCGAACCGCACTGCCCGACGCTTATCGCTGACATCCGCCGTTCGGGCCGCATCGCCGCCGTCTTCAGCAGACCCGACAGCAACAAGACCATGCAGCTGAAGGGTGTCGCGGCGGAGATCCGGGCCCTGGCGGCCGCGGACTCCCGAAGCCTTTCGGGTCACATAGAGGATTTCATTGCCAACCTCGCTATCGTCGGCACGCCGCCGGACCTGGTGCGCGCGGTCTTTTCAATAGAAAAAGGCGCCTTGGTCGCCGTCGAATTCGCGCCGAACGCCGCGTTCAGCCAGACGCCCGGTCCAATGGCCGGCGATCGGCTGAGCATATGAGCGCGCCGGACATCAGCTTGGATGCAATACGCACCTGCCTTGAAGGCGTGATCCCGTCGTGGGTGGCGACGTGCTCGCGCGACGGCACGCCGAACGTAACCTTGCTTTCGCAGGTTCATTATGTGGACCCGCGGCATGTGGCGCTGTCGTACCAATTCTTCAACAAGACGCGAGAGAACGTCCTTGCGACCGCGCGGGCGACCGTCCAGGTCGTCGATCCGGTGACGGGCGCGGTCTACCGGTTGTCGCTGCAATATCTGCGGACGGAATCGGAAGGACCGCTGTTCGAAAGCATGAAGGCCAAGCTCGCCGGGATCGCATCCCACACTGGCATGGAAGCCGTATTCCGCCTGCTGGGTTCCGACATCTATCGCGTTCTCGACATCGAACGCGCGCCGAGCGGCCGATTGGCGGCGCCGGCCGCGCCGCGGAGCTTGCTGAACGCGATCAGGCATTGCTGCGCCGGGTTGGGCGCCGGAGCCGAACTCGACGGCATGCTCGATCGGTTGCTCTCCGACCTGCAGATGCATCTCGGCATCGAGCATTCCATGGTCCTGATGGCGGACGAAACCCGTGGCTGCCTGTTCACGGTCGCCAGTCGAGGCTACGACGCTTCCGGCGTCGGATCGGAAATTCCGATTGGGCAGGGCGTCATCGGCGTCGCCGCGCGCGAACGTACGCCGATTCGCATCGCCCACATGGCAACCGAATATGGGTACAGCCGCGCCGTCCGCGCGCGGATCAACCAGCTCGGCCTGTCGGGGATCCTGGAGACGGAGATTCCATGGCCGGGCCTGACCGAGCCGCACAGCCAGATCGCGGTGCCGATCCTGGCCGGCCAGCGTCTCATCGGCGTGCTCTTTGCCGAGAGTCCGAAGGATATGCAGTTCGGATACGACGACGAGGACGCTTTGGCGACCATCACGTCGCAAATCGGCACTGCGGTGCTCGCGCTGCAATCGGCCGCGGCTGCCGCCGACGAAAGCCGCGCGCCGCCGCCGGCGCGGACGCAACCGCAAGGGCCGCCCGTGGCCATCCGCCGCTATGCCGCCGACGACAGTGTTTTCATCGAGCAGGACTATCTGATCAAAGGCGTGGCCGGAGCGATTTTCTGGAAGCTCGTCAGCGAATATGCCCGCGAGCAACGGACCGAGTTCACCAATCGCGAACTGCGGCTCGATCCGGCCCTCAGATTGCCGGACGTGTCCGAGAACCTCGAGGCGCGATTGGTGCTGCTGGAACGGCGTCTGGTCGAGCGCTGTCCGTTCGTGCGGATCGAAAAATCCGGCCGCGGCCGGTTTCGATTGGCGGTCAAGCGGCCCCTGAAGCTGGTGAATGTCGGAGACGCATCCGACTGAGTTTTCGCGAAGGAGCGGCCGCGGCGATGGACAACCCCAGCCGCGGCCTCCCGATATGCGGATCCACTAGGCCGCGACGGCCACTCGCGAGAGCTCGTGGCTCAGCTTGCGCCAATCGAGATCGCTGAGCAGCGTCTTGATCGATGCAAGCATCCCCGCGAAGACCTGCTCGGGCACCGTCCCGCGGACGGTCGCCAGGAATTCGGCGCGTTCCCCCGGATTGAGCCCTTTGATCAGCCAGGGCATCGCCGCGCCCTTGGCTTCGGGCGATATGGAATTCACTAGCGCCGACTCAATCGCCAGGAGTTCGGCGTCCGTGTACCAGCGCCAGAGAATGGCGTTGTTCTTGGTCTCCTCGTCGTTCATGTGGACGAAATTCTCGCCCACGAAACGGCCGAGGCTGCGGTATAGAAGCGCGCCGGCGGCATGCCGCGCGTCGCCCTCGGCGGCTTCCAGATCGTTCACGTCCCTGGCGACGTGTTCGATCTGTTGCGCGTGGTGCTCGTGGTCGGCCGCGCTCGCCGCGGACGATCCGGGGGCCCTGGCCTCCATGGCCGGATGAATGAACCGCTCCTCCTTTTCGAGGTGCATCCGGCAGAGCCCGATCAGGGTCCGGCATTGCTGAACCACCCGGGTAACCTCGCAATCGTCGGTCGCATCCATGCGGCCGACGGCGAAAAGCGTGTCGGTCATGACCGCGCGGAGCGCCTTATGGATGTTGTGGTAGCCGTCGAAGCGGGTGCTGTTTTTGTACGTCGTCATGAGCCGATCTCCTCGTGCGTTGCGCGACGATGCGCGAGGCGAACGGTACCCAAAAGGCGCCGGAGCGGTGCCTAAATGAAGGCTCAAGCGACCTTAAAATTATCGTAAGCGGCGCGAATTCCGGCTTCCGCCTAGGCTTGGAGCAGGGCAAGCAGGCCGCGGAGCAACTCGACCGGCGAGGGTGGACAGCCGGGTATGTGCAAATCGACGGGCAGAATCTGTCCTACGCCGCCCGCGACGGCGTAACTGCCGGCGAAGCAGCCGCCGTTCCGGGCGCAGTCGCCGACGGCGACGACCCACTTGGGCGATGGCGTCGCGTCGTAGGCGCGCTGCAAGGCTTCGACCATGTTCTTCGTCACCGGCCCCGTGACCAGCAGCACATCGGCGTGGCGCGGGGAGGCCACGAAGCGCAGACCGAAGCGCTCCAGGTCGTAGAACGCGTTGTTCAGCGCGTGAATCTCCAGTTCACAGCCGTTGCAGGAACCGGCATCGACTTCGCGGATCGAAAGGCTCCGGCCGAGACGCCGGCGCGCCGTGCGCTCGAGGGCAGCGGCGAGTTCGGCCATCGCCTCGGCGCTCGGATCCGGTGCCGCCTCGGTGATCGGGGATCGGATCAAGCCTTGGAGCAGATGATTGCGCATGGCGGTTCGCCCTTAGAGGTCGTGACCCGAATAGGAGCAATTGAACGATTTGTTGCAAAGCGGGAAGTCGGCGACGATGTTGCCTTCGATCGCCGCTTCGAGCAGCGGCCATTGGAACCATGACGGATCGCGCATGTGGCAACGCTCGACCGCGCCGTCGGCGCCGAGCCTCAGCCAGATCAGCACATCGCCGCGGAACCCCTCGACCAGCGCCATGCCTTCTCCGGCGCGCCGGGGAAGCTCGATGCTGACCGGACCGGCCGGCATGCGCTCGAGAATCTGTCGGGCGAGCGACAAACTCTGTTCCACTTCGCGTATGCGCACCCAGACGCGCGCGTTGACGTCCCCTTGGTCGAGCACCGGCACTTCGAACCGCAACTCGTCATAGGGCGGATAGCCGGGTGCGCGCCTGGCATCGAACGTCCGGCCTGAAGCCCGGCCGACATACCCGCCGGCGGCGAACTGGCGGGCCAATTCCGGCTTCAGGATTCCGGTGCCGACGGTGCGGTCCTGGAGCGAGGCCGTGTTGTCGTAAAGCTCGATCAATGCCGGGAAGCGCCGGGCGATTTCGTAGAGCAGCGCGCTAAGCGTTTCGTGGTTGCCGCGATCGATGTCGCGGGCAACGCCGCCCGGGCGGATGCAGTCGCGCATGAGTCGATGGCCGAAGCAGGCGTCCGAGGCGCGGAGCACGCGTTCGCGCAGGATGCCGCAATGGGTGTGCATGAGCGCGAAGGACGCATCGTTGCAGATAGCGCCGATATCGCCGAAGTGATTGGCGAGGCGTTCGAGTTCCGCCATCAGGGCGCGCAGCCAGTGGACGCGCGCGGGCACATGCACGTCGAGCGCCGCTTCGGCGGCGCGGGCAAAGGCAAGCGCGTAGGCCACCGTGCTGTCGCCGGACGTTCTGCCGGCGAGCTCGGCCGCGCGCGGCAATTCGGCGCTCGCCATCAGCCGCTCTATGCCTTTATGAACGTACCCGAGACGCTGTTCCAGCCGGGCAATGGTTTCGCCGTTGGCGGTAAAGCGGAAATGCCCGGGTTCGATGATGCCGGCGTGGATCGGGCCGACGGGAATCTGGTGCAGGCTTTCGCCTTCGGCCGGCAGGAACGCGTAGCGCTCGCGGCTGACCTGAGAACCGGGGCGCGGCGCGGACGGGTGCCGCAGGTCCCATCTGCCGTGATCCAGCCACGGCCGCCGGTCCGGCGCATGCTCCGCGTCGATGTCCCACAGATCGCGAATGGCGCGCTCGAGCCGCAACGCCGGCGGATGCGCGGCGCTGACGGAAGGAAAGCGCCGTTCGGGGCATGGCAGGCTGAATACGGCGATGCCGCCTTGCGGCTGTTCGAGCAGCGCCATGTGCACGGTGTTTGCCTCCGCCCAGAGGCCGAGCAACGCCAACTTGCCGTCCGACTGGCTGTGCGCCGCCGCCTGCCATTGTTCGGGTCCGACGATCATGCGCGGCCATGGGCGATGTCCCTCGACATGCGGTCCCGCAGCCATGAATTCGGTATGGCCCGGCATGTTCGCCCGCTATCCGAGAAGGCTGGCCACGTGGCGGAACCATGCCACGAGCGGCGGCGGCAGATAGAGCCCGGCCGCGAGCACCAAGGCGAAATGGGCGAGCATGGGCGCGTAGGACGCCTCGGAGCGGGCAGTGCTGCCGGCCGGTTCGCCGAAGGCCATCCCGTTCAGGCGCAGAAGCAGGGCGCCGAACGCGACGACCAGGCCGAAGACGAGCGGGACCGCGAGCCAAGGGACGCGGGCGAAGGTCGAACTCACCATCAGGAATTCGCTGGTGAAGATGCCGAAGGGCGGCAGGCCGGCGATTGCGACGACGCCGAATACCAGCGACCAGCCGAGCCAAGGGTGCGTTTCGGTCAAGCCGCGGATGTCGGCGATTTTTTGCGTGCCCTTGATCTGCGCGATATGGCCGACCGCGAAGAAGATGGCCGATTTGGTGAGGCTGTGCATCACCATGTGCAGCAGCCCTGCGAAATTGGCCAGCGGCCCGCCGATGCCGAAGGCGAAGGCGATGATGCCCATGTGCTCGATCGACGAATAGGCGAACATCCGCTTGATGTCCCGGCGGCGGTAGAGCATGAACGCCGCGAAAACCAGCGACGTCAGCCCCATGCTGATCATGATCGGTCCGGGCGCCAACGACGACGGATTGGCGGCGAGCAGCAACTTGAAACGCAGCACGGCATAAAGCGCCACGTTCAGCAGCAGCCCGGACAGCACCGCCGAGATCGGCGTCGGGCCTTCCGCATGCGCGTCCGGCAACCAGGCGTGCAGCGGCGCCAGACCAACCTTTGTGCCGTAGCCCAGCAGCAGGAAGATGAAGGCGACATTGAGGAGCGCCGGATCGAACCGGCTGGCGCCGGCGAGCAGCTTGGTCCACACCATGGCCTCGATGCCTTCGCCGACGACGGGACGCGCGGCAAGAAAGACCAGAATCGTGCCGAACAAGGCGAAGGCGATGCCGACACTGCCGAGGATGAAATACTTCCATGCCGCCTCGAGCGCCTCGTGGGTGCGATAGATGCCCACCATCAGCACCGTCGTCAGCGTGGCAAGCTCGATCGCCACCCACATGAGGCCGATGTTGTTGGCGATCAGCGCGAGGTTCATGGCGAACATCAGAAGCTGATACATCGCATGGTAGAAGCGCAGATTGCTCGGCGTCAGCCGGCCGTTGCCGAGCTCGTGGCCGATGTAACTGGCGCTGAACACGCTGGTCGTGAAGGCGACGAAGGCGGTCAAGACGATGAAGACGTTGTTCAGGTCATCGACAAGAAAATAGGTCCCGGGCTGCGGCCGCTCGACGATGAACAACGAAAGCGCGGAAAGCAGCGTCGCGAATGTGGCCGCGACATTGATGCGCGCCGTCAGCCGGTAGCCGGGCAACACCGCCAGCACCGCGGCCGCAACGAGCGGCACGAGCAGGATCGCGACGACGGAGTCCATTGCGGTCAGGTTCACGATCGCTCTCCCCGAAAGCGATCAAGCGCCTGGACGTCGACCGTGTCGAAGCGCTCGCGTATGCGAAACAGGAAGATCCCAATGACGATGAAGGCGATCAGGATCGAAAAGGCGACGCTGATCTCGACCACGAGCGGCATGCCCTTGGCGCCCGTGGCGGCCAGCACGAGGCCATTTTCCAGCGACATGAAGCCGACGACCTGGCTTACCGCGTTGCGCCGCGTCACCATCATCAGCAGCCCGAGCAGCACGACGGACAGCGAGAAGGCCAGATCCTCGCGCGTCAGCGGATCCGCCTCGGCGGTCACGCGCAGCATCACCACCATCGACAGGGCCACAAGCCCCATGCCCGCCAGCATGGTCAGGCCGACGCCGCCCACGGTCTCGATTTCGCGATGAATGCCGAGCTTGACGATCATCCGGTGCAGCACGACCGGAATGAGGATCGCCTTGAAGATCAGCGCGATCGCCGCCGGAATGTAGAGATGCGGCGAGTCCTGGATGTAGGCCTGCCATGCCACCGATAGCGCCAGCACCAGCGCATGGAGGGCAAAGACGTTGAGGAGCGCGTAAAGCCGGTCTTGATAGAGCTGAAGGAAGCTGACCAGCACCAGGGAGCCGGCGAAGACATGGGCAATGTCGAAGGTGAGGCCGTGCATCTACAGGCTCCGCGACACGAACAGCAGCAGCGTGCCGAGCAGGGCGAGCATGAGCGCGGCGCCGACGAAATTGGGCACGCGAAAAACCCGCATCTTCGCAATCGCGGTCTCGAACACGGCAAGCAGGGCGCCGTAGGCGGCCAGCTTGACCAGATACGTGACCAGTCCGACCGCGTATTGCCGTGCGCCGGCATCGGAAGCCGCAAGACCCCAGGGCGCGAAGATGCAGCCGATGAGCGACACATAGAGCAGCAGCTTGAGCGACGCCGCGAGTTCGATCATGGCGAGGTGCCGGCCGGAATACTCCAGCACCATCGCCTCGTGAACCATGGTGAGTTCGAGATGGGTCGCCGGATTGTCGACCGGAATGCGGGCGTTCTCCGTGATTGCCACGATGATCAGCGCGATCAGGGCCAAGCCCAGCGAAACGCGCAAGCCCACTTCCGGCGACGCCATGTAGGCGGAGACCACCGACAGCTGCGTCGAGCCGGCAACCAGGGCGAGGGTGAAGATGATGAGCAGCATGGCCGGCTCGGCGAAGGACGCGAACATCACCTCGCGGCTCGAGCCGATGCCGCCGAAGCTGGTGCCGACGTCCATTCCTGCCAGGGCCAGAAAGAAGCGCGCGCTGCCGAGCAAAGCAATGATCGCGATCAGGTCAGCGGTCCAACTGAACAGAAGGCCGGTGGCGAAGGTCGGGATCAGCGCGGCGGCGACCCAGGTCGCGGCGAAGATCATGTAAGGCGCCACACGGAACAGCCAGGACGCGTTCTCCGCCAGCACGACTTCCTTGCGCAGGAGCCGCAGCAGGTCGCGATAGGGTTGGATCACAGACGGTCCCCGCCGGCGCAGTAGCCGCGCCTTCACCTTCCGCACCAATCCAGTGAGCAGCGGCGCCAGCGCCAGCACCAGCACCATTTGCGCGCCTTGCGCCGCCAGCTGGTAGATCAGCCCCATAGCGCGATCACCAAGAGCAGCAGCACGAGAACCAAGAACACCAGCGTGAGGTAGCGCCGGATGGTCAGGAACTGCAGGTGATTGAGCCGCCCGGCGGCGAAGTCGACGATGCCCGCGACCGGCGCATACATGGCCTCCCACACCAGATCCGTCAGCGTCGCCTCGAAGCGTGCCGGCCTTACGTCGCCGGGCGGCGGCATGAACACGTGCTCGCGCGCCCGAAATGCGTATGAGCCGAAGACGCGGCGGATCGGTTGCGCGAAGCTGCCGGCGGTATATTGGGTCAGCGGACTCGCATCCGGAAAGCCGCAGTCCCACGCGGGTCCCCGCCGCAGCGCATGGCTGGCGAGACGATGGATCGCGAAGACGGCCACGAGCGTCGAGGCCGAAATGAACAGGAATACCAGCAGGCCGTTATACGAGCTGCGGCCTTCCGTGATCGGCACGATCGATAGCCACGGCAACGTCGCTTGCACCGGCATGCGGCCGCCGATGAGTTCCGTCGCGGCAGGGGACAGTGCGTCGATAAAAAAGCCCGGCAGGATGCCGATGAGAAGGCAAAGCGCGGCGAAAACGTACATTGCCGCGAGGGAGAAGGAATCGGCCTCCCGGGCGCGCTCGGCGGCGACGGTGCGCGGCCGGCCGAGGAAGGTCACGCCGAAGGCCTTCACGAAACAAGCCGCCGCAAGCGCCGCCGAGAGGGCGAGCAAGCCGCCGACGCCCGGCACAAGGAACTTCAAGCCCCATGACGGCAGTTGCGGACTGAGCAGGATCGCTTGGAACACCAGCCATTCCGAGACAAAGCCGTTGAATGGCGGGAGGGCCGAAATGGCGATGCAGCCGACCAGGAACGCGAGCGCCGTCTTCGGCATGCGGTGGATGAGCCCGCCAAGATGTTCCATGTCCCGCTCGCCCGTGCTTGTGAGTACGGCGCCCGCGCCGAAGAAGAGCAGGCTCTTGAAGACCGAATGATTGAGGACATGCAGGAGCGCCGCGGTAAGCGCCAACGCCGCCGCCGCCGGCATGGAATAAGACTGGAAGGCGAGGGCGAGGCCGAGGCCGATGAAGATGATGCCGATGTTCTCGACCGTGTGATAGGCAAGCAGCCGCTTCAGATCGTGTTGCATCAGCGCATAGAGCACGCCCATGACCGCCGTGATGCCGGCCAGCGCCAGCACGATGATGCTCCACCACCAGGGCGGCGGACCCAGAAGGTCGAACACGATGCGGATGAACCCGTAGACGGCGACCTTGGTCATGACGCCGCTCATCAGCGCCGAGACATGGCTCGGCGCTGCGGGATGCGCCAGCGGCAGCCAGACATGCAGCGGCACCAACCCGGCCTTCGATCCGGCGCCGAGCAGCGCCAGGATCAGAACCGCCGCGGCCACGTATGCCGAAGGGTGGGCCGCGCGAATGGCGGCGAACGCGTAATTGCCGTCCGGCCCGGCAAGCAGGCCATAGGCCAGAAGCAGCGCGAGCGAGCCGAAGCTCGCCATCACGAGATACACATACGCCGCATATCTGTTGTCGCGCACGCGATGATGCGCCATGACCAGGGCCCACGAGGCGAGCGACATGAGCTCCCACGAGAACAGGAACGTGAGCGCATCGTCGGCAAGGACCACCAGGTTCATTCCGGCGAGGAACGCCGGGAAGAATGGCAGCACGCGATGGGGCGCGGTCTCGTGGCTGCCGTAGCCGAGGCCGTAGAGACTGGCCATGGCGCCGCCGAGGTTCACCACAACCAGGAAAAACGCCGAGAGTGCGTCGATACGAAAATGCGCGCCGAGCCATGGCAGGCCGAGCGGCAGGGTCAAATCGGGCACTGCCTGGGTTGCGCCATTGATGAGTTGCGACAACGCCGCAACGGTCGCAACGGAAGAAATGATCAAGCTCGCGCCATACACGGTCCTGTGCGGCGCCCGGATGCTGCCGATGGCAATGGCAAGGATGCCACTGCCGAACAGGCCGGCGACGCACCACAGTGTCGCGACAAGCGGCGTCACGTCTGCGTCCTCAATTTTTCCCGCTGCGACAAGTCGCGCGGCGTGGTGCCGGCGGCGGCCGATTTCAGCCGCACGCCGCGGCCGCCGGCCGCGCTGGTCGCACCCTCGCCGATCAACTCGATCCCGGCGGCGTCAAGGGCGGCGACAAGCTTCATCAAAGAGTCGACGTTGCCGCGGATGACCCCGTCGCTTGCCTCCATGCGCTGAATGGTCTGGTGGGACAGGTCCGCCAGCTCGGCCAGTTGGCGCTGGTCCAGGCCGAGCAGGGCGCGCGATGCCCTTAGTTGGGCGGCCGTAATCATGAGAAAGCGGCGTTTTGGGTCAATCAAGTATGATATGTAAACAATGCAATATCGTAAGTCATATCTCAAGTATCAATTACGATATTTTATACATCAGCGCAACGCGGTTGAGGTTGCTGACCAGGCGGCGGGGATCTTGGGGCGCGCCTTGATGGGTAGAGTGCGCTGCCGGGATTTTCCGTAAAGCCCTGAAGCCAAAAAGGTTCATGAAATGAACGTGTTGTGTTCACAGGATGAACGTCGTTGACGTTCATCCTGTGAACACAGTAGCATTCGCGCCTGTAACGCGAGGAATGCCGGCGCGCCGCCATGACATCCGATCCCAGCGATTCCGCGCTTGATGATTCGGCCGGCGGCGCCGAGCGCTCCGCCATCGTGCTCGGACTGCTCAACGCGGTGCAGGCCGATAGCGCCGTCACCCAACGCAGCCTGGCGCGCGAGCTCGGCATTGCGCTCGGCATCGCCAACGCCACGCTCCGGCGCTGCGTCGACAAGGGCCTGATCAAAGTGCGCCAAGCGCCGGCCCGCCGCTACGCGTACTATCTGACACCGCGCGGCTTTGCCGAAAAAAGCCGCCTCACCGCCGAATATCTCACCGATTCTTTCCGCTTCTTCCGCGACGCACGCAGCCAGTGCGAGGCCTTGCTGGCCGGGTGCGCGGCGCGCGGCTGGCGCCGCATCGCGCTGGCGGGAGCGGGCGAATTGGCGGAAATCGTGCAGCTTTGCAGCGCCAACGCGGGCGTCCAACTGGTCGCGGTGATCGACCAGCGTCAGGCGGGGCGCACCTTCGGCGGTTTGCCGGTGGTCGGGGAACTCGCCCATGTCCCGAGCGGTGCCGTCGATGCGGTCGTCGTCACCGACCTCAAGGCACCGCAGGCGAATTTCGATGCCTTGCGCACTTCGGCGGCCGCGATCGGATTCGATATCGACCGGATACTGGCGCCGAAGCTGCTGCGGGTTTCCGTCGCGCCGCCGCCGGCGGACACGGAGACGCCAGCGTGATCCGCTGGTTCGTCGTGCAAACGCAGGCCAACGCCGAGGCGCGCGCTTGCCGGCACCTCAACGAGCAGGGTTTCGCCACCTATCTTCCGCGCTACCTGAAGCAGCGGCGGCACGCCCGCCGCACCGAGCGCGTCGCCCGGCCGTTGTTTCCGCGCTACCTCTTCGTTGCCTTCGATCCGCAGGCGGCGCGCTGGCGGGCGGTGCATTCGACCGTCGGCGTAAGCCGGCTGGTCGGCCGCGGCGAGGTTCCGACGCCAGTCCCCGACGCGGTCGTTGCGGCGTTGCGCGCCCGCGAAGATGCCGAGGGCTTCTTTCCGGTCGACCAACGGATTCGTTTCGCGGTCGGCGAAGCCGTGCGCATCGTCAGCGGCGCGTTCGCCGACGCCGTCGGCCGGTTTCAATCCATGGACGACGACGCGCGTGTCGTCGTCCTGCTCGATCTGCTCGGCCGCCAGGTCAAGGCGACCGTTTCCATGGACGCGGTGACCGCAGGCACTTGATCGCCTGCGGCCGCGGCCTTTCGTGCGTCTCCGGGCCGGGGTGATTTCACCCGGGCTGCGGCAGCATGGGCAAAGCGCATCCCGAAAACGATCACCTCTTGAGCGACTACCGAACCATCGACATTCCGCGCGTTGCCGTGATCGGCTGCGGCTACTGGGGCAAGAACCTGGTCCGCAATTTCGCCGAGCTTGGCGCGCTCGCCGCCGTGCACGATACGGACGCGGCATTGGCGCGGGACTTCGGCAAACGCCACCGTGTACCAGCGGCCACGTGGCAGCAGATTCTCGATGACCGGTCGATCGACGGCGTCGCCATCGCGGCACCGGCCGAGCGTCACGCGGATTTGGCCGCTGCCGCCATTGCTGCCGGCAAGCATGTCTTCGTCGAGAAGCCCCTCGCATTGAAGACGGCGGACGCCGAGCAACTGGTCGCCGCAGCCGATGCCGGCGGCCGCATTCTCATGGTCGGCCACCTGCTGCAATATCATCCGGCGTTTCTCGAACTGTGCCGCATGGTCCAGGCGGGCGAGCTTGGCCGGCTGCAATACCTCTATTCGAACCGCCTCAATCTCGGAAAAGTGCGGCGCGAGGAAAACATCCTGTGGAGCTTCGCTCCGCACGACATCTCGATGATCCTGTCGCTGGTCGGCGCCGAACCCGATCGGGTGGATGCTGTCGGCGGGTACTACCTGCATGAAACCATCGCCGACGTGACGACGACCCATCTCGAATTTCCGGGCGGCGAGCAGGCCCACGTCTACGTGTCCTGGCTGCATCCGTTCAAGGAACAGAAGCTGGTGGTGGTTGGCGAGCGCGGCATGGCCGTGTTCGACGACGGCGAACCGTGGGAGCGCAAGCTGCAGAGTTATCCGCACCGGATCGATTGGGTCGACGGCAAGCCGCAGCCGTCCAAGGCGGATGCCGTGCCCGTGCGCCTCGACGCCGACGAGCCGCTCAGGCTCGAATGCCGCCACTTTCTCGACTGCATCCGTACCGGCGAACGGCCGCGCACCGACGGCGCCGAGGGTTTGCGGGTGCTCAGGGTTCTGCAAGCGGCGGAGGAAGCGATGGCTGCTCGGCAAGACAAGGCTTCGGCGCGGGAGACGTCGCGCAAGGGCGCGCACCCCGGCGTGATGATCCACGAAAGCGCCTATGTGGACGAACCCTGCGAAATCGGCGCCGGCACGCGCATCTGGCACTTCAGCCATATCCTGCCGCGAACCCGCATCGGCCGGGACGTGACCATCGGCCAGAACGTCATGATCGGGCCGGATGTGACCGTGGGCGACCGCTGCAAGATCCAAAACAACGTCAGCCTCTACAACGGCGTCACGCTCGAAAACGGGGTGTTTTGCGGCCCGTCTTGCGTTTTCACCAATGTGAACAATCCCCGCGCCGAGATCGAGCGCAAGGACGAGTTCAGGCCGACGCGCGTCGGACGCGGTGCCAGCATCGGCGCCAACGCCACCATCATCTGCGGGCACGACATCGGCGCCTATGCCTTCATCGCCGCGGGTGCGGTCGTTACCGGCGACGTGCCGGCGCACGCGCTCATGGCCGGCGTGCCGGCGCGGCGCATCGGTTGGATGAGTCACGCTGGCGAAAAGCTCGGACCGAATCTTATCTGCCCGCGCGACGGTCGGCGCTATCGCCAGGTCGCGCCCGACAAGCTGGAAGAGATCGCACCATGAGCCAGGCCCCCATAAGCCAGACGGCGCGCGCCGACCGGAGCCCGCCGGCGTCCATCGAGTTCAACGACCTGGCGGCGCAGCGCCGCCGCATCGGCCCGCGCATGGAAGAAGCCATTCTCCGCGTCGTGCGCCACGGCCGCTACATCATGGGGCCGGAGGTGGCCGAACTTGAAAAGCGCTTGGCGGCGTTTTGCGGCGCCAAGCACGCCATATCGTGCGCCAACGGCACCGACGCTCTGGCTTTGGTCTTGATGGCGCGCGGCATCAGGCCCGGCGACGCCGTGTTCGTGCCGGCGTTCACGTTCGTCGCTACCGCGGAAGTGGTCGCTTGGCTCGGCGCCACGCCGGTCTTCGTGGATGTGGAGAAGGACAGTTTCAATCTGGACCCGGCGAGCCTCGAACGGGGCATCGGGGACGCGGTCCGTCTCGGCTTGAAGCCGCGCGCCGTGATTCCGGTCGATCTGTTCGGGCAGCCGGCGGACTATCGCCGCATCGTGCCATTGGCGGAGCGGCACGGACTGTTCGTGTTGTCCGACGCGGCGCAAAGCTTCGGCGCCGCGCTGGACAACCGGCGTGTGGGCACCTTCGGCGGTGCGACCGCGACCAGTTTCTTTCCCGCCAAGCCGCTCGGCTGTTACGGCGACGGCGGCGCCATATTCACCGACGACGACGCCTTGGCCGACGTCATTCGCAGTCTGCGCATCCACGGGCAGGGCACCGACAAATACGACAACGTGCGCGTCGGCGTGAACGGCCGGCTCGACACCATGCAGGCGGCGGTATTGATCGAAAAGCTCTCGATCTTCGAAGCGGAGATCGCCGAGCGCCAGGTCGTCGCCGACCGTTATTCCGCGGGGCTGGCGGGCGTCGCGGTAATTCCGAAACTGAAGCCCGGAGCGACGTCGGTCTGGGCGCAATACACGATCCTGCTCGATCGGCGCGATGCCGTCGCCATGGCGCTCAAGGCGGAAGGCATCCCGACGGCCATCTACTACCGCATCGCGCTGTCGCAGCAGACCGGCTATAGGCACTATCCATCGGCGCCAGGCGGCGTGCCGGTCTCGGAGGAGCATTCGCGCCGCGTGCTGAGCCTGCCCATGCATCCCTATCTCGACGAGACGACGCAGGACCGCATCATCGCGGCAATCCGGCGGGCGGCTTAAGGGAAATCCATCGCCGGCCCGACGCAAGATGCTACAGCCCGAAGATATGGATGTGCTCTGCTGTCCGAAGTGCGGCGGCGATCTGTCCTACTCATCCACCGAACTCGTTTGCCGCGGATGCGCCAGCCGCTATCCAGTGACGGATGGAATCCCGCGCCTCCTGCATTTTGGCGCCGAGGGCGCCGCCTACAACGCCATGTGGGACTACAAGTGGGTCGAGCTGGACGGCGGCCGTGGCTACAACTTCGAAATGATCGAGGAGGGCAGCGAGGGTTATCTCGTACACAATGTGTTTCGGTATTTCGCGGAGGACGGCGAGGCGCTTGCGGGGCTTGGCGACGCCTCGATCTGCATCGACATCGGTTGCGGCACCGGGCAATACACCGTAAGTCTGCTTCGAGCGGGCGCAAAACGCGTCTACGCCGTCGATCTGACGCGGGGCGTCGACGTGGGCCGATCCATCATCGCGCGCAAGTTTCCCGAGCTGTTGGATCGAATCGTGTTCGTCCAGGCCAATGCGCGATTCCTGCCGATCAAGACCGGCGTTGCCGACCGCACCATGGCGCTGGCGTCGATCCACCACTCCGGCTATCTGCCGGAGTGCGTCGAGCAGGTGGTGCGGGTGACCAAGCCCGGAAAGCGCTTCTTCGTTTGGATCTATGCCAAGCCGCAAATACCGATGGGCGACGAATATCGCGCCAATTTCCTGCAATTCCTCGCGTTGTCGGCGCGCCTGCTGCACTACATCTACATGGAGCTGTTGTTCAACATCCTGAAGCGCCTGCCCGATCGCGCCCGGCTTCCGGTCCTTCGCGCGATGGCGTCTGACGCGGTTTATCGCCTGCGAGCTTTGCCGGTTCTCGGGCGGATCGTGTCGTTCTTCACGCCCGGGGTCACCGCGCATTCCGACAAGGGCTATCGCCTGATCAATCTATATGACGCTTACGCGCCGGGTTTTTCGCAGGCGTCCGATGAAGCGGATGTGATCCGGTGGAGCCGGCGGCTCGGCTTCCGCATCGTGAGCTTCATCCCCTGGCGCCTCGGCTTCGTCGGCGAAAAGCCCGGCGCCTGAGCCCCGTCGCATCGACCCATGCCGAAACTGCTGGTCATTTCCACCATGAGCTACGACGCCGCCGAAACCAAAGGCGTGGCATCGCTGCTGCGGCAATTCGATGAAGGCGGCTTCTTCGAACGCGTGGTGTTTGCATTTCCGTTCGTGGCGCGCTCGCGCACGGTATCGCTCTCTGACACCCAACAGCTCCTGGAGATGGGGCCCGATTGGTTTCCCGGCGCCGGCCGTTGGCGCCGGCTCCGCCGCGCCATTGCGCCTTTGCATGTCCTGGCGGTCGCA
>DASQHM010000218.1:0-37101 GCA_035632095.1 Candidatus Cybelea sp.
CCGCTCCCGCCGCCAACGTCAATCCGGCCGCCTTCACGCCCGAAATCGCACGCCGCACCGCCGCGCTCTATGAGCGCGTGCGCACCGTCATTCCCGCGGTGGAGTGGCCGGCCTTCGCGCCCGACATCGACGCCATCCTCCGGCTCAAGCGCGAACGCAACGCGGTGATCCTGGCGCACAATTACCAGACGCCGGAGATCTTCCATTGCGTCGCCGACATCGTCGGCGATTCGCTGGCGCTGGCGCGCAAGGCCGCCGAAGCCGAGGCGGACGTCATCGTGCTCTGCGGCGTCCACTTCATGGCCGAGACGGCGAAGCTGATGAACCCGTCGCGCACCGTGCTCATACCGGACCTGGAAGCCGGCTGCTCGCTCGCCGCATCCATCACCGGCGCCGACGTGCGGCTCTTGCGCCAGCGCTATCCCGATGCGCCGGTCGTCGCCTATGTGAACACCTCGGCCGAGGTGAAAGCCGAATCGGACATCTGCTGCACGTCGGCCAATGCGGTCGAGGTGGTGGAATCCCTCGGCGCCAGGCGCGTCATCATGCTGCCGGACGAATACCTGGCGAAGAACGTCGCCGCCAAGACCAAGGTGGAGATCATCGCCTGGGCCGGGCGCTGCGAGGTGCACGAGCGCTTCACGGCCGAGGACATTCGTGGCTTCCGCGACGGTCATCCGGGCGTCGTCGTCCTCGCCCATCCGGAATGCCCGCCCGAAGTCGTGGCCGCCGCCGATTTCACCGGCTCCACCTCCGCCATGGCGGATTACGTGTCGCGCGAGCGGCCGCGCCGCGTGGTGCTGGTGACCGAATGCTCCATGAGCGACAACGTGGCGGCGCAGCATCCCGACGTAGAGTTCGTGCGACCCTGCAACCTTTGCCCGCATATGAAGCGCATCACTCTGCCGAAGATCCGGCGCGCGCTCGAAACCATGACCCACGAGGTGACGGTCGATCCGGTGATCGCCGATCGCGCCCGGCAGGCTGTGACGCGCATGGTCGCGCTCAAATCCAAATGAGCGGCATCGTCGTCATCGGCGCCGGCGCGGCAGGCCTGGCCGCGGCGCTGCGCCTCGCTCCGCATCCCGTCACCGTGCTGACCAGGGCGCCGCTCGGATCGGGCGCCGCCAGCGCCTGGGCGCAAGGCGGCATTGCCGCAGCAATCGGGCCCGACGACGCGCCGAGCCTGCACGCGGCCGATACGCTCGCGGTGGCCGGCGGCATCGGCAGCGGCGACATGGCGGCGAATGTCGCGGGCGCGGCGCCTGCCGTCATCGACTGGCTGATCCGCCTCGGCGCCAAGCTCGATCGCGACGACGACGGCAATCCGATCCTGGGCCGCGAGGCGGCGCACAGTCGCCGCCGCATCGTCCACGCGGCCGGCGACGGCACCGGCAAAGAGGTGATGCGCACCCTCGTCGCCGCGACGCAGCGGGCAGCGCACGTGACCGTGCGCGAAGGCTCCGCCGAACGGCTGCTCGTCGACGATGGCCGCATTGCCGGTGTTCTGCTCCGCGCGCCGGGCGGCGAGCGCCAGGTCTTGCCCGCATCGGCCGTGATCCTCGCCACCGGCGGTATCGGGCAGCTCTATCGCCACACCACCAATCCGAAGGAAGCCTGCGGCGACGGCATTGCGCTCGCCGCCGCGGCCGGCGCCGACCTCGCCGATCTGGAATTCGTGCAGTTCCATCCGACGGCGCTCGCCGTCGGGCTCGATCCCATGCCGCTTTGCACCGAGGCGCTGCGCGGCGAAGGCGCGACCCTGATCGACGAACGCGGCCTCCGGTTCATGACCGCGGTCCACAGGGATGCCGAGCTTGCGCCGCGCGACGTGGTCGCGCGCGCCATCTGGCGCCAGCGGCGCGGCGGACGGCGTACGTATCTGGATTGCCGCGCAACCATCGGCGCGAGCTTCGCAGAGCGATTTCCCATGGTGCACGCATACTGCGCCGCCGCCGGCATCGATCCGGCGCGCCGGCCAATTCCCGTGGCGCCGGCCCAGCACTATCACATGGGCGGCGTGGCGACGGACGCGCGCGGGCGGAGCACGGTCGATGGTCTGTGGGCGCTCGGCGAAGTCGCCTGCACCGGTCTGCACGGCGCCAACCGGCTCGCCAGCAACTCACTGCTCGAGGCCATCGCGATGGCCCCGCTAGTGAGCGAGGACGTGCTGGCGCGGGCGCCCGCTGCCGCGCCGGCGTTGCGAAATCCACCGCCGTCGCGGCAAACGGGACCGGAAAATGCGCTCGACGTGGCACGCCTGCGTGAGGTCATGGATGCGGGCGTCGGGTTGGTGCGCGACGAGGCGAGCCTTACCGGCGCCCTCTCGGAGATTTTGGCTCTCGAGCGCCGACACCAAAGCGCGTCACCGGCAATTCAGGGCCGGATCATGGTGGCCAAACTCATCACGGTTGCCGCTTTGTTGCGCAACGAAAGCCGCGGCAGCCATTTCCGCAGCGACCATCCCGAAGCCGTACCGTCGTGGCGCCGGCGCCATGTGCTCACCCTCGAACTGGTGAACGGCTTCGTCGCGGGCATCGATCCAGCCCGAAGCAGCAAACGAGGAGCCGAGGCATGACCACGGCCACAGAGATCGCACCGCTCCCGCACCTGCTGATCGAGCCGCTGGTGCGCGCCGCGTTGGCGGAGGACCTCGGCCGCGCCGGCGACATCACGTCGGACGCCGTGATCCCGGCCGAAGTCCGCGCCGAGACCGCCGTCGTCGCGCGCCAACCGGGGCGCGTCGCCGGGCTGGACTTGGCGCTGACCGCGTGGCGTCTTCTCGAACCGGGCCTGGTCGTCCGGGTGCGCCTGGGCGACGGCAGCGACGTGGCGCCAGGTGAGGAGATCGCCCGCGTGGCCGGCCCGGCGCGCGCCATGCTCACGGGCGAGCGCGTGGCGCTCAACTTCATGGGCAGGCTTTGCGGCATCGCCACCGCCACGCGCGAAATCGTGGCGGCCGTGAGCGGCACCAAGGCCCGTATCACCTGCACGCGGAAGACCACACCAGGTCTGCGCGCGCTCGAAAAGTACGCGGTGCGGATCGGCGGCGGGGTCAATCACCGTTTCGGACTCGACGACGGCGTCCTGATCAAGGACAACCACATCGCCATTGCGGGCGGCATTGCCCCGGCCGTCGAGCGCGCACGCGGCGCCGTGGGCCACATGGTCAAGATCGAAGTCGAGGTCGACAGCCTCGATCAGCTCGAACAGGCGCTCAAGCTTCGCGTCGAGGCCGTCCTGCTCGACAACATGACGCCGTCCATGTTGCGGGAGGCCGTCGCAATGATCGGCGGCCGCGCGATTTCGGAAGCGTCGGGGCGGGTCAACCGCGAGACCGCGCCCGCCATCGCCGCGTCCGGCGTGGATTTGATCTCCGTCGGCTGGCTGACCCACAGCGCGCCGACCCTCGACCTGGGTTTGGATTTCCGCAAGATCGGCTGACGCGTGCCCCTCATGCCGAATTTGTCGCAGTGTGAGGCTTGCCATCAGCGCCGGTCCTTGATCTGTTAAGCATCAGGGGACGAGGCGCAGGAAACGGCGATGCCGGGGCGGACGCTGTTCGACAAGGTTTGGGACGAGCACGTCGTGGGCGAGCCCGCGCCCGGCGTGTCGCTGCTCTACGTCGACCGGCATCTGCTCCACGACCTGAGCGGCGCGCGCGGACTGCGCGAGGTGCAGGAGCGCGGCTTGGGCGTGCGCAATCCGGCGCTCACCTTCGCCACGCCGGATCACACGGTTTCGAGCGCGCCCGGTCGCAATGACGACACCACGCCGCGCAGCGGCCAGTTCGTGCGCGACTTGCGCGGCATGTGCCGCGCCCTCGGCATCACGCTCTTCGACATCAACGACCCGGCCCAGGGCATCGTGCACGTGATCGGGCCGGAGCTCGGCCTGACATTGCCGGGCGTGCTCCTCGTGTGCGGCGACAGCCACACTTGCACGCACGGCGGCCTCGGCGCGCTCGCCTTCGGCATCGGCTCGACCGAGGTCGCGCATGTGATCGCCACGCAGACCATCCGGCAAAAGAAGCCGAAGCGCATGCGCGTCAATTTCGAGGGCGCCATGGCGCCGGGCGTCGCCGCCAAGGACCTGATCCTGCACCTCATCGGCCGCATCGGCGCCGCCGGCGGCAACGGCCATGCCGTCGAATACGCCGGCGCGGCGATCCGGCGCATGCCGGTCGAAGGCCGCATGACCGTGTGCAATCTCTCCATCGAACTCGGCGCAAAGATCGGCATGGTGGCGCCCGACGACGAGACGTACCAATACCTCGCCGGCCGCGACTTCGCGCCGAAAGGCGAATTGTGGGACGCGGCGGTCAAGCATTGGCGCGACTTGCCGGGCGATGCGGATGCCCGGTTCGACAAGGACATCACCATCGACGTGAACGCGATCCGGCCGCAGGTCACCTGGGGCACCAGTCCCGAGCACGTTGTCGCGGTGGACGAGCGGGTGCCCGATCCGGGCACGGTGAGCGACCCGGACCGCCGCAAAGGCATGGAAGCGGCACTCGACTACATGGACTTGAAACCGGGCCAGCCCATGGAAGGCCTCAAGGTCGATTGGGTGTTCATCGGCTCGTGCACCAACAGCCGCTTGAGCGATCTCCGCGCCGCCGCCGCCATCGCCGAGGGCCGCAAGGTGGCGGAGGGCGTCCATGCCTGGATCGTGCCGGGCAGCCAGGCGGTGAAACGCGCGGCCGAAGCCGAAGGCCTGCACCAGGTCTTCCGCGCCGCCGGATTCGAATGGCGCGAGCCCGGCTGCTCCATGTGCGTCGCGGCCAATATGGAATTCGTGCCGCCGGGCATGCGCTCGGTCTCCACCAGCAACCGCAACTTCGTCGGCCGCCAGGGGCCGGGCGCCCGCACGCACCTGGCAAGTCCGGCCATGGCGGCGGCGGCGGCAATCGCCGGAAGCATCACCGATCTGCGCAAGCTCCAAGGTTGAGCCGTGGAAAAATTCGAATCGCTCATCGCCCTCGCCGCGCCGCTGCTCCGGCCGAATATCGACACCGACACCATCATTCCCATGGAATTGCTGCTGACCGTCGAACGCAAGAATCTGGGTCCGCATGCCTTGACGCCGCTCCGCTATGCCAAGGACGGCACCGAGAATCCCGACTTCGTGCTCAACCGGCCGGGCTATCGCGGCGCCCGAATTCTCATCGCCGGGGTCAACTTCGGCTGTGGTTCGTCGCGCGAGCCCGCGGTCTGGGCGCTTTGGGCGGCGGGCATACGCTGCGTCATAGCGCCGAGCTTCGGCGACATATTCTTCAACAATTGCTTCAAGAACGGCATGCTGCCGATCGTGCTGCCGCAATCGACCGTCGAGGACTTGGCGGCCGCGGCGCTGCCCGGCTCGACCTTTCGCGTCGATCTCTCGACCTGCGTCATCACGACGCCGGCGGGGCGCCGTGTTCAATTCGAGGTCGATCCGGCGAACCGCGAGGCATTGCTCACGGGGCTCGATGAAATCGGCATGACGCTGCAACAAGACGCGACCATCGCCGCGTTCGAGCGCAACGACCGGCAGCGCCGGCCCTGGATCCATCTGTGAGCGCCGCTGTGGCCGCCAACCGCGCGATATTGGTGGTGCTGCCGGGCGACGGCGTCGGGCCGGAAGTGACCGGCGAGGCGCGCAGGGTGCTGGAATGGTTCGACAAGCGGCGCGGTCTCTCGTTCGACGTGCGCGACCGCGTGATCGGAGTCGCGTCATACCGCAAGAGCGGCAGGCTGCTCACGGACGAGACGCTGTCGGACATCATGGCAGCCGATGCCGTTCTGTTCGGCGCGCAGGGCGGACCCGACTACGACGACATTCCCGTGAAGGCGCGGCGTGAAGGCGGTTTGCTCCGCCTTAGGCGCGAGCTTGGACTTTATGCCAACCTGCGGCCGGTCAAGGCGATCCCGGCGCTCGCCGATGTGTCACCGCTCAAGCCGGAGGTCACGCGGGGCGTGGATTTGCTGGTGTTGCGCGAGCTCACCGGCGGCGTCTATTTCGGCGAGCCGCGCGGCATCGAACGCTTGGCCGACGGCAGCGAACGCGGCGTCAACACGCAGGTCTACACGACCGGCGAAATCCAGCGCATCGGGCGGGTCGCTTTTGCGCTGGCCCGCCGGCGCCGTGGAGCGGTCTGCTCGGTCGAGAAGTCAAACGTCATGGAAAGCGGCGCGCTTTGGCGGCGCGTGATGCAGGACCTGCACGATTCCGAGTTCACCGACGTCAAGCTCAGCCACATGTACGCCGACAACTGCGCCATGCAGCTCATCCTTGCGCCGCGCCAATTCGACGTGGTGGTGACCGACAATCTGTTCGGCGACCTGCTGTCCGACGCGGCCGGATCGATCATGGGCTCGCTCGGCATGCTGCCGTCGGCATCCCTGAACGGCCTCGACGGCCAAGGCCGCCGGCGCGCGCTTTACGAGCCCGTCCACGGCAGCGCGCCCGACATCGCCGGACGCGGCATCGCCAATCCGCTGGCGGCCATCATGTCGCTCGCCATGGCGTTTCGTCACAGCTTCGCACGCGACAGCGATGCGGATTTGATCGATGCCGCCGTCGGCAACGTCATCGCTGCGGGCGTTCGCACCAAAGACATCGCCGCCTCCGGCACGAAAGCGGTATCCACGTCGGGAATGGGCGACGCGGTGATCGCCGAATTGCAGCGCCTCAACGACCAGGGCCGCTGAGGTTTACCAGCAGATGCCTTCGTAGGCTCCCGCGTCGGCCGGCCGCTGCTTCACGCGCACCAGGTCGATCAGGGATTGGCCGGGCCGGAGGCTTGCCGGGACGTCGTTGAACTCCGGATCGGAATTGCCGATCACCACGATCTCCGCGTGCGCCAATACCCGGTCGATGCTGTCGACCATCAGGCCGGAGATATGCGGGATCACGCGAAGAATGTAGTCGCGATTGGCGCCGGTGAGCCGGGCCAGATTGACGTTGCGGTCGAACAGGCGAATGTCGAAACCCTTGCCGATGAGCCGCTCGATCAGTTCCACCACCGGGCTTTCGCGCAGATCGTCGGTTCCCGCCTTGAAGCTGAAGCCGAGCACGCCGATCTTGCGCCGGCCACGCGCCAATATCATCCGCAGGCCGCGCTCGATCTGGTGCTGGTTCGACGGCAGGATCGCCGAAAGCACCGGCACGTCCACGTCGAGGGTGCGCGCCTTGTAGGTGAGTGCGCGCAAATCCTTCGGCAAGCATGAGCCGCCGAAGGCGAAGCCGGGCCTGAGGTAGTTCGGCGAGATGTTCAGCTTGCGGTCCTGGCAAAAGATGTCCATGACCGCGTGGCTGTCGATGCCGAGCGGCTTGCACACGTTGCCGATCTCGTTGGCGAAGGCGATCTTCAGCGCGTGCCAGGCGTTGTCGGCGTACTTCACCATCTCCGCGACTTCGATGGGGCAACGCACCAGTGGCGCTTTCAGATGCCCGTAGATGCCGGCCAGCACATCGCCTGATCTAGCGTCGGTCTCGCCGATCACGGTTTTCGGCGGATGCTCGAAATCGGCGACCGCCGTGCCCTCGCGCAGGAACTCGGGATTGTTGCAGACGCCGAAGCCGACGCCTGCCCTCTTGCCGGAACGCGTTTCGAGCGCGGCGAACACCACTTCGCGCATGGTGCCGGGCAACATGGTCGATCGGATCGCGACCACATGGAACGCAGATTTGGCGGCGAGCGCGGCTCCGATCTCCTCGCAGACGCGCTTCAGGTAGGAGAGATCGAGACTGCCGTTGGCTTGGCTCGGGGTGCCGACGCAAACGATGGAAAGCTCGCTATCGCGCACCGCGGCCGCGCCGTCGCCGGTTGCGGTCAGGCGGCCGTGCCGGACCGCATCGGCGATCAAGGGCCCCACGTCGCGCTCGACCACGGGCGCTGCTCCGCCAGCGATGAGCGAGACCTTGGTGGAATTGGGATCGACGCCGATGACATGATGGCCGAGCCGCGCCAGGCAGGCAGCCGTGACGGTGCCGACATAGCCGAGCCCGAAGATACTTATCCGCATGCTTGCGCCCCCCGCCGGCCGCGTGGACCCGCTTTATGCAGCCCGAACCGCAAGTTAATGCGCGGCCGGGTTAATAGCGAGTTGACGGCCGGCTCCGGCGCGGATCCGGGGCAGGCCGGGTCTCCCCGCGCCCGCCCGCCGCCATCCGGGCAGATTGCTGGGAACATCAGCAATTTCTGCCGTTGGCCAGACGCAACCGCGCGCTATTTGACTGCCGATGTCATCCGATGTGACGCCCGTCACGCAGAGCGGCCTTTTGTCCTGCGCCCCTTGCCGGGTTCGGGGAAATCTGTTCAATTTCGCGGGCCGGAACCGAGGCGGGCTTAAGCCTTCAAACGGCCTCACCCAGGAAGCAACCAGTTGAATACGGCTCCGATCGGGCCGAACCCGTAGTTTTTCCTAGCGACGCGACGGCACCGGTTCGATCGGCGGCCGCGTCCTATGAGGCACGCGAAAGAGAAGCGAGAGGCGAGGGATGCGCAAGCGTTTCATCATTGTGGCGGCGGTTCTGTTGGTGGTGTTCGGCGGCATCGCCGGCTTCCAGGCGTTCAAGGCGGTGATGATCAAGCAGTACTTCGCCGGCTTCAAACCGCCGCCCGTGACCGTGTCCGCCGCGACGGCCGTTGCGGAGACCTGGAACCCGTTCCTGACCTCGGTCGGCACGCTGGCCGCGGTCGCGGGGGTCGAGGTTTCCCCGCAGGTCGCCGGCATCGTCACCAAGATCAATTTCGAGTCCGGCCAGACGGTCCGCAAAGGCGCGGTGCTGGTCAACCTAGACGACAGCGTCGACCAGGCGGATTTGAAAAGTCTGCAAGCGCGGTCGGTGTTGGCACGCCTCGACTTCGACCGCACGAAGGAACTGTTCGCCCACGGCAACGCATCCAAAGCGACGCTCGACCAGAAGCAATCCGTGCTCAGCGACACCGAAGCGCAAGTGGCGCGGACGCGACAGATCATCGACCAAAAGGCCGTTGCCGCGCCCTTCGACGGCAAGCTCGGCATACGGCAGGTGGACATCGGGCAATACCTTTCGCCCGGCAGCAAGATTATCTGGCTGCAATCCCTCGATCCCATCTACGTGAATTTTCCGCTGCCCGAGCAATACGTCGGCCAAATCGCCATCGGCGGCAAGGTGCAGATCAACGTCGATGCCTATAAGGACCAAATTTTTCAAGGCACCATTACCGCCATCGACGCCAAGGTCGACGAAAGCACGCGCAACATCAATGTTCAGGCCACGCTTCCGAACAGCGACGGAAAGCTCTATGCCGGCATGTTCGCCAACGTAAAGGTGCTGTTGCCGGTGTCGATTGGGGTCGTCACGGTGCCGGAAACCGCCGTGTCGCAAAGTCTTTATGGCGATGCCGTGTTCCTGATCAAGGACGGCCCCGCCGGCGCCGACGGCAAACCGACGCTCACCGTGACGCGCCAATTCGTGACCCTGGGACAGCGACAGGGCGACAAGGTCGCCGTGACCGACGGCGTTCAGCCCGGCGAGCGCGTCGTCGTTTCCGGTCAGCTGAAATTGAATACCGGGACGGCGGTCATGATCGATAACAGCATCGATCTGAACGCGCCGCGCGTCCTCAGCAAAGAATAGCGGCGCGCTCCCCATGAAGTTCACGGACATCTTCATCACGCGGCCGGTTCTGGCGACGGTCGTCAGCCTGATGATCCTGCTGCTGGGCGGCCAGGCCATCAACAACCTGCCGGTCCGGCAATATCCGGAGATGAAGAACACCGTCATCACGGTGCAAACCTCGTATCCGGGCGCGACCGCCGAACTTATGCAGGGGTTTATCACCACGCCGATCGAGCAGGCCATCGCCTCGGCCGAGGGCATCGACTACATGACCTCGACCAGCCAGCAGAGCGTGAGCACCATCGAGGCGTATATCCGGTTGAACGGCGATCCGGACGCCGCGATGACCGAGGTCATGGCCAAGGTGCAGCAGGTGAAATACCTGCTGCCGAAGGAATCCAACGACCCGGTGATCACCAAGCAGACCGGCGATCCCTATGCGTTGATGTATCTAGGCTTCAACAGCCCGAAGATGACGGCGCAGCAGATCACAGACTACCTGACGCGCGTCATCCAGCCGAAGTTGCAGACCATCAACGGCGTGGCGCAGGCGCAAATCCTCGGCGGTCAAACCTTCGCCATGCGCATATGGCTCAATCCGCGAAAGATGGCGGCCCTCGGCATCACGCCGCAGGACGTCGCCGCGGCGCTGGCGGCCAACAACTTCCAATCGGCGGCCGGCCAGGTGAAGGGCGTCAATACCGTCATCAACATCAATGCGGAGACCGGCCTGGCCACGCCCGACGAGTTCCGCCGGCTGGTGGTCGCCTCGCGCAACAACACGCTGATCCGGCTGGAGGACATCGCCGAAGTCGAACTCGGACCGCAGAACACCGATTCGACGGTGATCTTCAACGGCGAACGCGCGGTGTTCGTCGGCATCACCGCGACCCCCGCCGCCAATCCCCTGACCGTGATCAGCGACGTGCGCGCGGCATTGCCCTCGCTGCAAACGCAGTTGCCGCCGACCATGACGGCCAAGGTCGCCTACGACGCCACCACCTATATTCGCGCCTCGATCCGGGAAGTGGCGACAACCATCGCGGAAGCTGCCGCCATCGTGATCGTGGTGATCTTCCTGTTCCTCGGCACGTTCCGCTCGGTCGTCATTCCGATCGTGACCATCCCGCTTTCCCTGATCGGCGTCTGCTTCCTGCTGCTCGGACTCGGGTATTCCATCAACCTTCTCACGCTGCTGGCCATGGTGCTGGCGATCGGCTTGGTGGTGGACGACGCCATCGTCGTGCTGGAGAACATTCACCGGCACATCGAGGACGGCCTGTCCCCGATCCAGGCGGCGCTGCAGGGTGCGCGCGAAATCGCGACGCCGATCATCAGCATGACCATCACGTTGGCGGCGGTGTATGCGCCGATCGGCTTCACCAGCGGGTTGACCGGCGCGCTCTTCAAGGAATTCGCCTTCACGCTCGCCGGCGCGGTCATCGTGTCGGGGATCATCGCGCTGACGCTTACGCCGATGATGTGCTCGCGACTGCTCGGCCGGCACACGCTGGAGAGCCGGTTCGCCCGGGCGATCAACCGCACCTTCGAGCGAATCCGCGTCGGCTACGAGCGCCGGCTCGGCGCCACTCTCAACTATCGCCCCGTGGTCGCCTTCGCCGCCGCCGTGGTTCTGCTGAGTTGCGGCTTCCTGTTCACGACAACGCAGCGCGAGCTCGCTCCGGCGGAGGACCAGGGCGCCATCTTCGTCGTCTCGAAATCTCCGCAATACGCCAATCTGGACTACATGGACGCCTATGCCGGACAGTTCGCGAGCATCTTTCGAAGCTTCCCGGAGATGGGCGACTTCTTCATGGTGAACGGCTCGGGAGGCGTGAACACAAGCTTCGCCGGCATGATCCTGAAGCCTTGGAGCGAACGGCCGCGGACCCAAGACCAGATCCTGCCGGGGTTCCAGAACCAGCTGAACGGCATTGCCGGCCTTAAGGTCTTCGCCTTCCCCCTGCCCTCGCTGCCGGGCGGCACCGGCGGCCTGCCGATCCAATTCGTCATCACCACGACGGCCGACTACCAAACACTGTTCCAGGTCATGAGCAAGCTGCAGGATGCGGCAACCAAAAGCGGACAGTTCATCGTCGTCGACAGCGACCTGAAATTCGACAATCCGGAACTCGATGTGAAGATCGATCGCGCGAAGGCGGCGGAGCTCGCGATCAAGATGCAGGACATCGGCAGCTCGCTCGCGACCCTGATGGGCGGCAACTACGTCAACCTGTTCAACTTGCAGGGCCGAAGCTACCAGGTCATCCCGCAGGTGCCGCGCGTCGATCGCCTCAATCCGGACATGCTGAAGACCATCTACCTGCGCACCGCGGGCGGCAGCCTGGTGCCCTTGTCGACCATTGCCACGCTCGAAACCAAGGTCAAGCCGAACAGCCTGACGCAGTTCAACCAACTCAATTCGGCAACCGTCTCGGCGCTACCGATGCCCGGGCGCACCGTCGCCGACGGCCTGGATTTCTTCCGCGCCGAAGCGGCCAAGGATTTCCCGGAAGGCTTCTCTTACGACTATCAAGGCGAATCGCGCCAGCTGGTGAACGAGGGCAACACGCTGCTGCTTGCCATGGCCTTTGCCGTCGTCGTGATCTATCTGGTTCTGGCGGCGCAATTCGAAAGCTTCCGCGATCCCCTGATCATTCTGGTCAGCGTGCCCATGTCGATCTGCGGCGCCCTCATTCCGCTCAACCTCGGCGCCGCGACCATCAATATCTACACGCTTGTCGGGCTCATCACGCTTGTGGGCCTGATCAGCAAGCACGGCATTCTGATGGTGGAGTTCGCCAACACGCTGCAGGCCCGCGAGGGCCTGACCAAGCGCGAGGCGATCGAGCGGGCGGCGGGCGTCCGGTTGCGGCCGATCTTGATGACGACGGCATCCATGGTCGCAGGCGTCGTGCCGCTGCTGATCGCCGCCGGCGCGGGTGCCAAGAGCCGGTTCGACATCGGCCTGGTGATCTTCGCCGGCATGTCGATCGGCACCTTGTTCACGTTGTTCGTGGTGCCGACGATCTACACGTTCCTGGCGCGCGACCACCGCGGCCACGCGCCGGAACCGGCGAAGCATGCGCTGGTGCCGGAAATCGCCGAATAGCCGCCGGCGCACGGCGAACGAAAACGGCGGCTCGTTTCGGAGCCGCCGTTCCCGTGTGAGATATGGTACGGATCAGCCGCGCTTGCGGCGGCGCATCCCGAGACCAAGTCCGACCAGGGCCGCGCCGAACACCAGCGCCGTTGCCGGTTCCGGAATGCTCATCTCGGCGTCGAAGCTCTCGTGACCCGCGCCGTTGAACGAGATCGTCACGATCTCGGTGATGTCGTAGGGGCCAAGTGCGCCGAACGGCGAAGACGTGTTGTTGGCGGAGAAAGCGCCGCCTGCGCCCAGCGTACCGCTGTCGGTGAATTGGAAGCCCGCGGCAAACGGGGTGTTCGAGCCGTCGCCCGCCGTCACCAGCCGCGTCGTCGTGTTGCTGTTGGTGCCGCCGATGCTGCCGCTCGCTTCCAGACCGAGGCCCAATGGACCGTTTCCGGGCGTGCCGACATTTGTCAACGTCAACGTGACGGTCACCGTGCCGCTGCCGGTACCGTTGTTCTTGACCGCGCCGATCAGGTCGATGTCGGCGAGCGTGTTGGTGCTGAAGTTGGAAGCGCCTAGCACTGTTGCGGTGAAATTGCCGACCGTGATGGCGCCGGCGCTGATCGATCCGAGCGTGGGGTCGCCGTCTCCCGAGCCGTTGTCGGTGACCGTCGACGTGTGAACGCCGTCGGTAATGCTGAGGGCGAAAACCGTGGCGGCGTTCGCGGCCGCGGCACCGGCGAGCGTCAGGGCGGTGCCTGCAACCAAAGCGGTAAGCAACGTCTTCATTGGAACCTCACACTGTTACAACCCGTCGGCTGGGCTACGCAACCAAACCTTGTGTCCATCGATGCAAGGCGTAGGCCATTTTCTAAGTCATTGATTCAAAATATTTTAACGAAGTTCTTAACAGGATTTTGTCAAGCCGGCCGACATATCAGGCGATGTAAACCATAAAGGCTTTACACCAAAATAGTTGTCTCGGAGGGGAACCCGAGCGCCACGCCGAAGCGGACCGCCCCGGTGCGCATCGGTCAATTCTACAATTGCAGGTTTTAGGTCAGCCGCGCCGTCCGCTGGATTCGCGGTGCTTTTCGAACCAGGCACGCGCCAGAATCCGATGCGACTCATCGCTCGAATTGGCGTAGACATGGGCCTGTTCGGCGGACGTCACAGAGGTATCGCCAAGCTCGACGATCAATCCCTTGATCAATAGCGGCGATACTTTGCAGTAGGTGTCAAAGTCGCCGAGATCATCCAGCAGCTGGTCATGCATGTCGTTCAGCAGCTGGAGGCGCTCACGCCACGAGCGATTTGCAAGCAGCGGCAGCCACCGCCCGGTCAATTCCGATGCGAGATGCTCGGGATCCGCCAGCCGGTCCGGTGCGATGCGGCCGGGCACGCCGGAAGGCATGGCGCCGAGGCGCGACTCCATTTCCGGCTTCTCCTTGGGTGCCATAGCACGAACCTCACGCCCCGCCACAGATCGCTTCCCCTAATCTAGGCCCCCGCCATAGAAGACTGGCGGCCGAATTTATTGTCGCGCTGTGGGGCGATCCAAGAGGTTCGGCAACCCGGCAGAAAGAACCTGCCAGCTTCCCTTTGCCCTGTGATCCGGCACTTGCCACCGTCTTCTCGGCGAATACTCGCCGGGACGGTTTCTGTCTTGCGCCGTGGCTTGCGAAGGCTTGCAAAACCTGCCTGCCGTCGCTCGCCCCCCTCCTCCCGCTTACACGGTAGCAAAATCCGCGCCAGATAAGAGACGCCCGCTGTTAGGGGCAAGTCTGGCACCCAACTGTCAACGATCTGTCAACGACCGATCGCAGATATGGACAAGTATGAGCCGAGATACGAAGTTTTCGCTACGTAAACCATGGGTCGAGGCAAACCTGGTCACCAGGGACCCGGTGTGCTGCTCTTGCCGCCGGAGACTGCGCCAAACTGACTTGAAAGTTTAACACCTGTCAGTTTTCCTTTCATTCGCACTCTTGGCCTAGATGGAGCTTGCCGAATTTGGATAGGGTATCCAGATCGATACAACCGACGCTCAAACCGGCGCCTGGGCCGCCGCGTTCAACGTAAGCGCGAGACCGTCCGCCACTCTTGTATCTGCGCTGACCCCGAGCAGCTCGCGCGCGCGGCGCGGGTCACCCACCGAGGTGTGGATATCGCCTGGCCGGGGTTTGCCGAACGTGATCCTGGGCGCACGGCCGGCGATCCGACCGATGATCTCGGCCAATTCGACGATGCTGGTGGCAATGCCGGTGCAAACGTTGAACACCGGCGCGTCAGGCCGCGGTGCCGCCATCGCCGCCGTGAGGTGTCGAACGACGTCTTTGACGTAGACGAAGTCACGCACCTGCTTGCCGTCGCCGAAGATCGATATGGTCTCATCCCGCGCGATGTGATCGGCGAATATGGCGATGACGCCGGAATACGGCGACTTGGGATCCTGGCGCGGGCCGTAGACGTTGAAGAAGCGAAAGCCGCAGGTCGGAATCCCATGCACGGCCCAAGCCACCCGCGCATGCAACTCCGACCCTGCCTTGTCGGCGCCGTAGGCGGTCAGGGGCTTTATGGGAGCGGACTCTGCGATCGGCATGCGTTCGGCGTCGCCGTACACGGCGGCGGACGACGCGTAGACCACCGGCACCTTTCCGCCTTTCCTTGCCGATCGCGCCGCGTCGAGCACGGCCACGGTTCCGGTGAGATTGCTGCGATGGGTCTCGACCCAGGCTTCGTTGCTTCTTTGCACGGATGCCACCGCCGCCAGATGAAAACATCCGTCGACGCCGGTCATGCATTGCTGAACGACTTTGACGTCCGCCACGTCGCCGACGACGATTTCCGCCGCGGCCGGCACGTTTTCGCGCCGGCCGGTCGAGAGATCGTCCAGCACCCGGACATGATCGCCCTGCGCCAGCAACGCCTCGACCAGATGCGATCCGATGAATCCGCACCCGCCAGTCACCAGCCAGGTCGACATGCCTTGCCTCGTTGCACCGCGCCCCGGTATCGTCGCCGGACCCTGGGGCAGGAGCCTATTGGATCAGATCGGCCGTTAGCGAATCGCTAATCTTACGTAAGCAATGGTGGCCGGTCGCGCGGACGCCGCAACAAGTTCCGCTCGGCGACTGCCGGGGAGCCCGATGACGACAGAAAACTTGGCGGAACGCAGCGGCCCGGTCACCATCCATCGTAACCTGGATGCGTTGCCGCCCGCGATTCTTCACCTTCTTCACACGGCATCGAGCGACAGCTTCTTCCATAGTCCGGCATGGTTCCAAGCCCTCGCCCGGCACGGCTATGACAAAGGCGCCGAAGTCCGCGTCTATGCGGCCGGAAACGGCGCGCCAAGAGTAGCCCTGGTCGCCGACGTCCGCCTGCCCGCCGGCAGGTTCGGTCCTCGCACCCTTTCGGCGTTCGCGAACTACTACTCTTGCCTCTACGGCGTGGCGATCGCGCCGGGCGAGGATTCGAGGGCTGTCGCGGTGCTGGTCGATGCCCTTGTCGACGAACGTCCGCGCTGGCAGTCGGTGCATTTGCACTCCCTCGACATGGATGACCCGAGCTTCGGGCAACTGACGCAGGCCTTCCGCCGCCGCGGCTGGCCGGTGCAAACCTACTTTCAGTTCGGAAATTGGTTTGAACCGACGGCGGGGGTCGATGCCGACACCTATGTCAAAAGCCGCCCGGGTCAGCTTCGCAACACCGTCAAGCGCCACGAGGCAAAACTGGCGCGAGCGGCCAAGGCCACATTCGACTTCGTCAACGGCGGCGCGGACCTTGAATCGGCGATCGCAGACTACGAGGCGGTGTATAGCCAAAGCTGGAAGGTCGAAGAGCCGTTCCCGGAGTTCGCCAAGGGGCTGGCGCGCTCCGCCGCCGAGGCAGGCGCGCTGCGGCTCGGCATCGCGCATGTGGACGGCGCGCCGGCCGCGGCCCAGCTGTGGATCGTGTGGCGGGGCAAGGCGACCATCTACAAGCTTGCTCACGACAAGCGCTTCGACGAGTTGTCGATCGGCACCATATTGACCATGCGCATGATGCGCCACGTGCTCGACACGGATCGCCCGGTGGAGGTCGATTTCGGCCGCGGCGACGATCCCTACAAGCGGCTGTGGTTGTCGAAGCGGCGCGAGCGCTGGGGCATTATCGCGTTCAACCCGGCCACCGCGCGGGGCGCGGCGGCGGCCGCGCGTCACATGGCCGGCCGCTTCGCACGCACCACGCTCAATCGGCTGAATGCGCGCCGACCGCCAGCGGACGGTGCGACGAGGTGACGGCGGGGCGAGCGCTTTCGGCGTTGCGCAGGAAGGCGGCAAATCCAAGCAGGACCCAAAGCACGGCCGCGTGGTCGCGAACGCCGGAGCGATGCTGATCCAGAAGCGTCGCGATGAAGCCCGTGTCGAACATGCCGGTATCGCCAAGGGTCGCATCGGTGATTGCGGCGCGCAGCCGATCATGCAAGGGACCGCGAAACCACTTAGATAGCGGTACGGAGAAGCCTTGCTTCGGGCGATAGAGGATATCGCCGCTCACATAGGGTTCGAGCGCGCGCTTGAGGATGAACTTGCCCTCGCGCCCTTTCAAGCGCCGGCCATGCGGCAAGGAGGCGGCCCATTCCACAACGCGGTGATCCAAGAGCGGCACGCGGACCTCGAGCGAACAGGCCATGCTGGCGCGGTCGACCTTGACCAGGATGTCGCCTGGCAACCAGGTCTTCAGGTCCACGTATTGCGCCTGCCCGAGCGGATCGTCGGTCCCGGCGGCGCCCATATGCCGTTCCAGCACCGACTTGGCGTGATAGCCTTGCAGGTCGCGACGCATGCGATCGCTGAACAATCGATTGCGCATCGGATCGTTCACCACAGATACGCTGGAGAAGTATCCGCTTAGCGCGTCGAGCGCCAATTCCTGAAACGTGGTCTTGGCGCGAAAAGCCCGCGGTGCCCAGTCGAGCTTCGGATAGAGCCGCGCCAGCGCGCCGAACGCGGGGCCGCGCAGCGCCGCCGGCACAATGCGGCGCACGCGCTCTTCCCGGGCATGCCAAAGATAACGCCGGTAGCCGGCAAACAATTCGTCTCCGCCGTCGCCGGACAGGGCCACGGTCACGTGTTCGCGGGTCATAGCCGAGAGCCTGAGCGTCGGCAGAGCCGAGCTGTCGCCGAAGGGCTCGTCATAGATCCGCGCCAGCGAATCGACCAGATCGAACTGGTCCGGATCGACCCTGCGCGAGCGGTGATTGGTGCCGTACCGCTTGGCCATCGCGTCGGCGTAACGGGATTCATCGAACGCCCGCTCGCCGAACGAAATGGAAAATGTATTCACGTGTTCCGGCGCGATGCCGGCCATCATGGCGACCACGCCGCTTGAATCGACGCCGCCGGAGAGGAAAGCGCCCAGGGGAACGTCGGCGACCATCTGACCTTTGACGGAGTCGCGCAACAGCGCGATGAGTTCTTCGCAGTCCTCGGATTCGCTTCTTCCGCCGCGCTCGCGGAACGTCACGTCCCAATAGGGCTGCGGCGCGGGCACGGGCGCGCCGCGGCGAATTTCCAGGTAGTGCGCGGCCGGCAATTTCGCAATGCCGCGGTAGATCGACCGCGGCTCCGGCACGTAGCCAAATGCGAAGTATTCCTCGACCGCCTGCATGTCGAGCTTGGTCTGCAATCCGGGATAGGTCAGCAGCGCCTTCAGTTCGGAGCCGAAGATCAGCGTCCCGTCGTCCAGCAGCGAGTAGTAGAGCGGCTTCTCGCCGAGCCGGTCGCGCGCGATGAACAAGGTCTGACGCCGCTCGTCCCACAGCGCGAAGGCGAACATCCCGCGCAGCCGGTCAAGGCACTTCACGCCCCATTGCTCCCAGGCGTGAATGACGACTTCGGTGTCGCAATGGGTGCGGAAGCGATGACCAAGCGCCGTCAGCTCGTGGACCAGATCCTTGAAGTGGTAGATTTCGCCGTTGTAGACGATCGCAATCGTGTCGTCCTCGTTGTACATGGGCTGGTGCCCGCCCGCCGGGTCGATGATCGAGAGCCGGCGGTGTCCGAGCGCGGTGCCGGGCGAAAGATGCATTCCGGCGCCATCGGGACCGCGATGCATGACGGCGTTGGTCATCCGCTCCACGTCGGTCCGATCGATCGGCCGCTGACCCCGAGTGTCGAAAATGCCGGCGAGACCACACATCGCCCGAACCCTCTCGCCTAACCGCCGGCCGCGCCCGCGGAAAGCACCGACGCCGGATTAAAGTGTTTCAGAAAGTCGTCGATACGCCGCGCGGCATCGGCTGGCGAATCCGTGTAGTCGCTCGCCACGGCGACGACCGCCGCGCCTCGATTGCCGCCGAATAGTTGAGCGCGCGCGCCCAGCATTTTTGCCACCGTCGGGCTGCCGGTCAGCCGCCCGTCCACCCAATAGAGTGTCCAAACCAGGCGGCGCGCGCCGCGGGCGGAGATCAGCGCTTCCGTGTCGACCGGATAGGTCTGCCCGGCGATTACGGTCCGCGATGATCCGGCCGAGATACGGCGCCAGTCGGCATTGTCCTCGAAACGATTTGCGGTGCTGACGACCTTGGCGCCGTATCTCTGTTCGGAGTAGTAGGCCACGTAAAGGGTGGCATGCCCGGCCGGGCCATCGTAACCGGCGTTGATTTCCCCGTCGGCGCCGGGAAATACCGGGCGCCAAGACCCATCGCGTGCGTTTGCCAGGCGCCAATCGCCAATCGCCGCGGGCGGCGCCAGCGCGACGGGTCGAGGTTGACGGGCGGCCTGTTCGATGGTGCGGCCGGCGGCCGGCCCGACGGCGGCGGCGGCAAAAGCGACCATTGCGACCAGAACGACGCTTCGCGGCGCCCGGCGCAACGTCGATGTGACCGGAACAGGCAAATGCACGGGATCGTCATCGCGTTCCGGATCGCGAAGCGCAAAACCGATCCAAGTCATGACCAGCAGGACGGCGACAAAGAAGACCCACCCATAGACGATGTGATCGACGCCGGCGGCCAAGCGATTGTCGCTGAGATAGGCGATCATCACGATGCCATAGGCGCGAATGCCGTTGGCGATGATCGGGATGACGATGGACAACAAAATGAAACCGGCTCGCGACCACCATCGCCGATAGACGAGATAGGCGAACAACGCGCCGAAGGCGACGCTCGCGATCAGGAACCGGAGACCGGCGCAAGCCTCGGCGACTTCGAATATGCCCGTCGGGACAGTCAGGAATACGCCATCGGAATAGACCGGAACGCCGGACAATTGCAGTCCCTTGACTGCAAAAGCGCCCGTGACGTCTTGCAGCCACGGCACCAGAAATTCGCCGCTCGGCACCAAGAAGAACAAGTAGAGCAGCGGATAGACGATGGTCTTGCAGACCTGCCAACCCAGGATACACAGCGCGAAACCCAACAAGGTGGAAATCAACGCGAACTGCTCCAGCTCGAGGATCGAAAGCAATCCACCGACAAATCCGGCCACGCCGAAGACCGCGACCAGCAGAGCCGGCCACAAGATCGGCCGTGGCGTGAGCTCGGCGATTTCGCCGCGCCGCTCCCAGATCATGAAAGCGGCGATGAACGGCACCAGGAAGCAATGATTGAACGTCCGCGAGTTGTACCAGACCCGGACCGCGGCAATCACGACCGGCCACGAGATGAATAGAGCGCCGGCTATGCAAATGCTCAACGCGACAAGCGCCGGCCCCCATGTCGACAGGGCGTTGCCGCTCACGCCGACGGTGACGCCTGCGGGACGCGGCTGCAGTTGCCCCAAGACGTCGTTATCCATGCCTTGCGCTCTCCCGCGCGGGCGGTGAAAACCGGCTATGCGGCAACATGGCCGACATCGACTGCATGCGGTTCGCCCGGCCCGGACAATCCATCATCGTCCAGCACCTCGTCCAGTCGCGCGAGGTTTTGCTGCCAGCCATATGTCGCCAACACATGCGCCCGCGCGCGCCGCCCGAACTCCTCGGCCTGGCGGTCCTGCAACAACAGCAGCAGCTTCTCCGCGAAATCCTCCGGCCGATCGGCCAGCACCACATGGCGGCCCGGCTCGGCTTCAATTCCTTCCAGTGCGGCCGAAGTCGCGAGCACCGGCCGCGCCATCGCCATGCCCTCAAGCACCTTGTTCTGCACGCCCCGCGTGATCCGAAGCGGCGCCACGACCGCGGCGGCATGCAAGAGATAGGGCCGCACGTCGGGAACCCGGCCGGTTACCGCGATGCGCGGATTTCGGCCGAGCGCCCGGACTTCGGCCGTCGGGTTCGACCCGACCACATGAAACCGGATCGGGAGGCCCCGCGACGCGGTTCGCGGCATGACTTCGCTTGCAAACCACATCACGGCGTCCACATTCGGCCAATAGTCCATGGCGCCGGTGAACACCACCGGCAATTCGTCCGGCGAGTAGGGATTGTCGAACCTGCCGCTCGGATCGAAGAAATCCGCGTCGACGCCGTTGTTGACGTGCCGGACGCGGGACGCGCTTTCCGGCGCCAAACCGCGGAACAATTCCGCCTCGTGCGGCGAAACGAAGAGCGTCGCGGCGCAATCCGCCGCGACCCGCCGCTCGAATGCCAGCAGCGTCGCAGCCTCCCGCGCATAAATGGCGCTGACGGGCCAAGAATGTCGACTGGCGTATTGCCGCCATTTGTCGGAGTCGACGTCGACCATGTCGACGATGCGCCGCATGGAACGGGTGACCGGCGTCATCACATAGGGCGCCATGGCGGAGCAGTAGATGAAGGCGCGTTTCGGCCGATGTCGCGCCATGACGTCGTCGACCCAGTGCTGCAGCCCCGCCTGCCGGAAATAGGCCACCGACAGGGGTTCGCCCCGTATGAGACCGCCCAGCGACTTGACACGCGACCAGCGCGGCGACAGGGGAAGGATGCAGTGGCTGGCCGCGATCCGAGCCACCTCGTCGACATATTGCCAATCGTGGCGGTCGTCGACGAAACAGCCGACGTGGACGCGGTAGCGTTGCGCCAGATGGCGGAGAATGTTCCAGGACCTGATCTTGTCGCCCTTGACCGGGGGGTAAGGCAGCCGATGGGCAAGAAACAAGAGGTCTTGCACGGCTTCACCCAAGACTGCGCACGATGAAGGGGCCAAGCGTATTGGCGACGGGCAACGGCAATCGCTTCCACATTGCGATCATGAGCCGATACTTCGGATTGAGCGGATTGACGTCCGGCACGTCCTGGCCCCGGCGCAAGCGAAACTGATATTGCAGCGGTTCCGGCGCAAATCCCCAATTCTTCTTGAAGGAATACGCGCCCGTGCCCTGCTTGCTGCGCCCGAAGTCGAAGATGCGGCAACCTCTCTCGCCGGCGCGGCGCATCACGTCCCAATACATGAAATCGGCGGCTCCGAGCTTACGCGCTTCCGGTACGCCACCGCCGTAGTAGGGCAGCACCTCGTCGCGGAAATAGAAGCTGAGCACGCCGCTGACGACGCGGCCGTCCTTCCGGATGGAAAGCAACTCGCAATCGTTGCCGAACACTCTCTTCAGATTCCGAAAGTAGCTTCTGGCGAATACCGGCGTACCGAGATTGCGCACGCTTTCGGCGTACACCGCGTGGATGGCATCCGCATCGTCGTCGATCGCCGCTTCCAATCCGTTCTTGAGGCTCTGGCGCACGACGGCCCGCTGCTTGCGCGGGATCGACGCCAGATTCCTTTCGGCGTCGGCAACGATCGGCCGGCGAAACGTGAAATAGAGATCGGCCTTGGTCACCCAATCGGGCCGCGTCGCCCGGGCCGTACGGTATTCGATGTGATCGACATCGAGGCGCTCGCCGAGTTCGATGGCATGGGCGTCGAGCAGACGCAGTGCCATTTCGTCCTCACCCGCCGGGCCCCCGTAGACGCCGAAGGGTATCGAAACCAAAGCGTTGCCGAAGATACGGCTCTTCATATGCACGAGCGGCAGCACGCCGGCGATTTCGCCGCCGCGTTCCACGTAGATGTAATGGGACTGGTGCCGAAAACTTTCCTCGATCACCGTTTTCCAGCCGGCGCGATGCAGGAACGTCGCGTTCGGGCATGCGTTGACGAACCGGTCCCACCGCGCGGCGCCTGCCGCGTCGCTCAACTCCCTGACGAGATACGATGACGGCGCTTCGGCATTCACCGGGAAGCTCCCTCACCGAGGAAGACGGTGTCCATGCGGTCCCATGCGAAATCGGAAAGCAATCTGTTCAGGCGTCCGCGCATTTTTCGAAGATTGGTGTAGTGGCGAAAACGCGTGCGAAACGACACACCGTTTTGCCGCGGCTGGTCGGGATCGATTTCCCACGGATGGAAGTAAAAGATGCACGGCCTGCCGTCGACCCGGTTCACGCGACGCATTAGGCTCCGCGACAGCGCATAAGGCAGCAATCGAAAATACCCTCCGCCGCCGCAGGGCAGCTTCTGCCCGAACAGCTCCACCGTCGTGACCGGACATTCCACGAAATCGTTCGGCCCCGCCGGCCGATAGGCGAAGCGCGGCGCGTCCGGCATTCCGTACAAGTCGTGGCGAATGGGATAGATGCTAGAGCTATAGCGGTAGCCCGCTTCGGCCAACACCTCATGCGCCCAAAGGTTCCGCGCGCCGACGGAAAAGCTCGCCGCTCGATAGCCCTTCACCGCCGTGCCGCCGATGTCCTCGAGCAGCATGCGCGCGCGAAGCACATCGTCGCGAAACTGCTCCGGCGATTGCTCGTCGGCGCGATAGTGGGCCAAGCCATGACTCGCCAACTCGTGGCCGGCCGCGACAATGCGGCGCACCATCGGCTTGTAGCGCTCTGCGATCCAGCCCAAGGTGAAAAATGTTCCCCGCGCGCCCGCGTCGCCCAACATCTGCAGGATCGCATCTACATTGCGTTCCACGCGGCATTCCTGCTTCGGCCAATCCTCCCGGTCGAAACGGTCGGCGAAAGCCTGCACCTGGAAATAATCCTCGACGTCGACGCTCATGGCGTTGACGACCGGACCAGAGGAACCCGCCGGGATCGGCGCATGCGCCGTCATGGCTTGATCCTCTCGAGCAGGTTGGCGGTGATGCTGAAGGCATACTGAAGCTTGCGGTCGTGGGTACGATACTGCTCTTCCAGCACTTCGACCCGGCGCACCAGGCCATTACCCGCCGTCTCATGTTCGCGCGTCGGCGGCGCCGCGCCATGAGCAGCCTGGCGCGCCGTCTCGAAACGCATGGGCGGCGGCTGCGCGGCGTCCGGCGAGATCAGGAACAATTCCTGGCTCAGTTCCTCGGCCACCTGCTCGACAACCCGCGGCTCGATCGTGTGGGTATTCTCGAGGAATCCGAACAGCAGCAAGCGGGCGCAAAGCGTGTTGATCTTGCGCGGCACGCCTCCGGTGCGCTGGTGAATCAGCGGCATGGTGCCGGGCAGGAAGTTCGGGTCGTTCTGCCAGCCGACCGTCTTCAGCCGATGCTCGACGTAGGCCTGGGTTTCGTCTTCGCTCAATGGTCCGAGGTGATAGGACGCGATCACGCGCTGGCGCAATTGTTCAAGGTCCGCGCTGCCGATGATCGGCCTGAATTGCGGCTGGCCGACGAGGAAACTCTGCAGCAATGTCTGGCGGCCGACCTGGAAATTGGACAGCATCCGCAGTTCCTCGAGCGCGCGGATCGACAGGTTCTGCACCTCGTCGACCACGAGCAGCGAGCGGCGCCCGCTGCCGTGGATGCTGCGCAGGAATGTTTCCACGCGCTGCATGATGGTCGCCTTGTCGACGCCTTCGGAGGGAATTCCGAACGCGCCCGCGACCATGCGAACGGTGTCTTCGGCATCGAGCTGCGTCGTGACGATCTTGCCGGCGACGAATTGCTTGGGATCCAGGCTCTCCAGCAACCGTCCGACCAGGGTGGTCTTGCCGGCGCCGACGTCGCCGGTAATGACGATGAAGCCTTCGCCCTGGCTTAAGCCATAGCTAAGGTAAGCCATCGCCTTTTGATGGCCCTTGCTACCGAAGAAGAAACGCGGGTCCGGCCCAAGCTGAAAGGGCAGGTCCCGCAGCCTGTAGAAATCGGTGTACATCCGCTAACCCTAGAACGTCTTCTTCAGGCCGAGAGTCACAATGTCCTCTCGCAATCCCCCTTGAGGCACGTTCGAGAACCGGTATATGAAGTCGTAAGTCAGATCGGCGTGCAGTGTCTCGCTGAGCGAGTAGTGCAGGCCTGCTTCGCCGTTATACGTCTGGTCTTCCCTTCCTGCCAGGGCATCGAATTTCTCATCTGCGTACTGAACGGTTACAAAAAGATTAAGAAGCGGCTGCAGTTCGTGATTCCAGTTGGCCCTTCCGCCGTATACCAGTTCCTGCGACGTTGCCACGCCCGATGAATGACTCTCGCGGTAGATTTCGGCGAAGAAAGAATCGCGCAGCAAATCGGTCGTCATTCGAACCGAGGCGCGTTTGTCCAAAAACGAAGCATTGGTGAGGCTGAACGCAGGATTGTTGATGATGAACGCCTGCTGCGTGCGAGTATCGACGAAACCACCGGTCTGATCGGTCGCCAGGTACGAGAGGTTCTGCGCGAATTGACTTTGCGTCGTCGAAATGTCGCGCGTGATCGCGGCATCGATGCGCGTCGTCGGCGTCAAGATATAGGACGCATCGCCGGTCAGGTAGTTGCTGTCGAACCGGTGATTGGCCAGCACGCTGAAGCTCGAACGCGGGCCCGGATTGACTCGAATGCCGGCGCTTCCGATCGGCCCGTCGGGCTGATTGGTAAGCGTCGCGTCCGAGATCTTTTCGTAACCGACGCTGCCCAACAGGATGAAATACCGGTCCAAGGCGTATTGAGGCGCAAAGCTGGCCAGACGATGGAAGCTGCTGCCCGCGGTCCCGGTCAGCGCCGCTTGCGACGCCGAGGTGGTCGACGCGGTCTGATTGATCGAATCCAAGAGTCCGACCCAGCGAAAGCGGTTGAACTCCTCGCCGCTGGTCAGTGTCTCGGTGAATCGATTGGTCGTCGTATCGTTCAAGGCGCCCGCGTAGAACTGGCTGAACCCGTAACGAAACTCGGAGTCGGCGAAGCTGCCGAGATGATTCCGCAAATAGGGGCTGAGCGTGTAGGTCTTGACCGTGGTCGAATTCGTCGCGAGCGGCGCGTTGTTGGCCGATTGCGGACCGGTCGCAGAGATGGATTGGCGCGAGACGGACGCCTGCGCATCGAGGAACAGCAGTTGCCGCATCAACTCGGTTGTGCCGCCCGCCAGCAAATTGTGCTGGATCGTATCCAGGTTGCTGTTGTCGATGTATTTGTAGCCGGTCACCGAATAGTCGAGGCTGAGGTTGACGCGCGCGCTTTGCTCGCGAACCGAAACGCCCGGCGTCACCGTCGTGAAGGCGTCGGCCCTTTCGCTGCCGCGCGGATTACCCGGCGCGTTGTCGGTGACCGACTCCGTCACGGCAATGCTCGGGGTGATCTGCCAATCGGCCGCGACCGCCGGCGCCGCATAGATCGCGGCAAGGATCGGGGCATAGGATGCGCTCAGAACCGCAGCATTGCCGAATCTGATCGTCGCCGAGGGACTTTTTGCGCGGCCCTTTCTCTCGCCGACCATAACTCTTTTCCTTGTGCCCCCCGATGATCTCATTCTTCTGTCTCGGGATATCCGTAGTATGTCCCGAACTGAAGTTGACCAAGCCAAGATCGTCGCTTGTTGAGCACGAGCCCGATATTGGGGCAGGCCTTCAGATGCGTCAGCGCCTCTTCGACGGCGCGGCGTGCCGTTTCCTCGGCCTCGACCACGAACACGATCTGGCCGACATGGAGCGCCAGCACGCTGGGCTCGGTGCTTGCCAGCACCGGCGGGGCATCGAACACGATGACGCGGTCGTTGTAACGGCGGGCAATGTCGGCGACCAGGTTGGCCATGCGCTTGCTCGCCAAATGCTCCGTCGCCAAGGCCTGCGGACGCCCGGCCGGAATGAACGAAAAGTTGGGCACGTCCGTCCGCAAGATCACATCGGACAGATCGAGACCGTCTTCGGTCAGGACTTCCGCCAAGCCCTTGTCGGTCTTGATGCCGAGATTCTCGGGCAGAGACGGGTGCTTGAAGTCCGCGTCGATCAGCAGCACGTTGAGATTTCGCTCTGACGCCAGGCTCATGGCGAGGTTCAGCGAAACGAAGGTCTTGCCCTCGCTCGGACGCGCGCTGGTGACCATGATCAGATGGTTGTTGCCGACGACCATCCGGCTTTCGCCGTTGAAGGCGCGCAACAGCAACGGGCGCTTGATGATGCGAAACTCTTCCGCGATCCGCGTGTTTTGGTCGCCCGGCGTAATCATTCCCGCCAAACGCATATGGCCGACGTCGATCTTGACCTGCCGGCTCGAGCGCTGAACCGGCGCAATCGGTTCGGCCGGAGCCGAGATCCCTACCGGCGCCTCGGGGGCCGGCATTAGGGCCGCGTGCTCGGACGCAGCCGCACCGACGGCGCGTTCCACGAGAGACTGCTTGCCACCCTGTGCGAGACGCTCGGCCGCCCGTTTGATTAGATCGATCGCCATTGTGGAATTCCCAACCTCAAATCACTGCGCGCAGTGAATCGACCAACTGCAAAACGGGGCCGCTGAACCGCTGCACGTAGCCGCCGAGCGACCGCAGCGGGCCAAAATAATCCTGCAACGACGTAAGCAATGCGAGCATGATTCCGCCGTAGACGATCAGCAAGGCGGCAACGCCGCCGGCGAAACCGGCGATTTCGATCGTGCGCCGTCGGCGTTGCACCGCGGTCATCACCTGCGAAACGCCGCCCAGCACGACGACCGAGCCCATTTCGCGCAGATTCTGCAGTGTCGAGAAGGCGTCGGCGATGCGCGCGCGCAAGAATGCCGACATCACGCCGCCTGCAAGTCCGGCCAGCAGTACCGCCGAAAGCAACAGCGGACGGTTCGGAAAATTCGGCTCGAGCGGCACGTGCGGCGGATCGATCATGCGGAATTGAACCTTGTCCGCCTTGATGTCCATGTCCTGCGAAAGCTTTGCCGATTCGCGGCGACCCAGCAACTCCTCGTAGTTCTTCTTGATCACTTGATAGTCGCGATCGAGCGCGATGACTTTCGCCTCGACCTCGGGGGCGCTCTTGGCAAGCTCCTCAAGCCGCGCGACTTCCGCTTGCTGGCCGGCATAACGGCGCTGCAGGGTCTGAAGCGCGGTTTCGGCGTCGACGAGCTTCAGGCGCACCTGATCGAACAGGGGATTGGCGACCCGTTGCGTCCCGAAAGAGGGAGTCGGTGCATCGCCCTTGGTGCCCTGTTCCTTGGCGGTCTTCTTCTGTTCGAGCAAGCTATCGTAGGATCGTTGCGCGTCGACGACATCAGGATGTTGATCGGTGAAGCGCAGCCGCAATCCGTCCAGCTTCTCCTTCGCATCGGTAATCTGCTGGTCGAGCCGCTGCTCCGGACGCAGCGCGCCGCGATCCAGCACGAGCTGTGGCGCGGCGTCTACGTTGATGTATTGCGGAACAGTCTTGAGCTCGCGGGCAAGGGCGTCGCGTTGTGTGATCGCGTCCTCCATTTCGCCCTTGGTCTGGACCAAGCGCGCGCGGGCCTGATCGAGATTGGCGGCGAAGTTGCCGGACTGCGGCAGCAGACCGGCATTCTCGCGCTTGAACGTCGCCATGCGTTCTTCCATCAACTTCAAGTCGCGCTCGTACTGCGCAATCTGATCGTCGATGAATTTCCGCGCCTGCTGCATGTCTTTGCGGCTGGCGCCGAGATTGCTCTCGACGAAGATCGTCACGAGCGACTGCACGATCCTCTTCGCAAGATCGCGGTTGCCGTCGACGTAGCTGACCGTGAAGAGATTGGGGCCGTCGGCCTTAACGATCGTATGGCTCTCGACCATCTTCATGAGGTCTTCTTTTTCCTTCGGCGTGTTGCTGGCAAGATCGAGATCCGTCATGCGCAGCACGCTCTCGAGGTTGGGACGGCTCAAGAGGGTCCGCTGCATGACCTCGACCTGACGGTTGAGGTTGACGTCGACCGCCATGCCTTTGAGCAGCGGCGAGAGCAGCGTATCGGTGTCGACGTAAACGCGGGTGCTGGCTTGATAGCGGTCGGGCAGCATGAGGACGGCGACCCAGCCCACCAGGCAGAAAACGCCGGCCGCAATCAACATGTGCCAACGCCTGCGCCAGACCATCATCCCGTAAGTCATGCTGCGGAGGACGATGTCGTCCATCTGCCAACTCCCCAAATACGTCCGCGGCGCAGTGCCGGGTCACCGGAGCCGCGCCGAGTCCAGTCCTGCGCCCGAGGGCGTAAAGCCTACGCCACTCAGAAGTAGCTTTGCGGCACGATCAGCACGTCACCGGGCATCATCGACACATTGGCGGTCACGTCGCCGTCCTTCAGCAGACGGTCGATATTCACGCCGTACTCTTGGTCCTTGCCTTCGACTTTGCGCACGATGACGGCGCGATTGCCGGCGGCGAACTTGGTCAACCCGCCGACTTCGATCATCACGTCGAGCAGCGTCATGTTGTCGCGATAGGGCAGCGATTGCGGGTTGGCGGCTTCGCCGATCACGCGAATTTGCTGCGAATATGGTCCGATGAATTCCGTCACCATCACGGTGACGACCGGTTGCTGGATGTAGGCCTTGAGCGAGCCCTCGATATCCCGCGCCAATTGGGTCGGGGTCTTGCCGGCCGCCGCAAGATCCTCGATCAGCGGAATGGAGATGCGACCGTCCGGGCGGACCGGGACGGTTACCGACAGTTCCGGATTGCGCCATACGAAGACCTGCAGCGAATCGCCAGGCCCGATCAAGTACTCGGAAGCTTTCGCGACAGGCGCCGCGTTGGTCGGCGCCGGCTGGTGCGACGCGCAGGACGCCGTCCCCACAATCACCAGGGCGATAACCCCGGCCCACCATGCGATCCGCCTCAAAGTCTCGAACACCATGAGCTCCCTCCGCCCCCGATTTCTTGGCGCCGCCCGGCGCACGATAGGTCAAAGCGACTTTCGCGCGTCAGCATACTAGACTAATCGCGCCGACATTTCCCTCGAAACTTGTAGATTCTTCTAGCCATTCAGTCAAACCATTGGCCGAATGACTTGGTCGACGCAAGCATATCGGGGGGATTGGCAAGGACTCCCGACCAAAGCAGTTGATTTTCAGAGCCGAAACTTCGAGCCCTAGAAGCCGGTCGCTAGACCAGACCATGTGCGCCGGTTGGCGAACACTTTGCTGCTCTTGAAGACACCGTAAGAGCGAAAGAATGAGTACTGTCTCCCGAATTCGGACATTTCGCCTGCCGCCGGCAACTCAGGCCGACGACGCCGCTTCGTCCCCAAGAACCGGCCGCAAAATGCGCCCGACACTGCTCCAGAACTCGTATTCGACGGCCTGATTGCGCGTTTGAGCACCGCGAATCCGCATTTCGACCACCAGCTTGGCGCCGCGATAGCCGTAGCGATGCAACATCTGACGGGCGCGTCGATAGGGCGCGATGCTGACCACGCTGGAGAGCCCGTCTGAAGGCAATGGCAGATTCATCATGATCGTCTCGATGGATAACGCTGACATGCAACCGCCAAAAGTTTACAAAAAGATGAATGCTTCTCTTTGCGTGATCTGGAAAGAACCCGGCATCGGGCGATCAGTGCCAGGTCTCGCTTTGCAGCTTCAAGTAATTCCATCGTAGTCTTGGCGCCTTCCGCCCCAATATTTGCGACGCCACAGTATTAATTCTTGGTTATCGCCAGACTATCCGAGCCAAATCGGCGGGCAATTGATCATCGTCACACAATCAAACCCAAAGATGTGGCGAAAGGCCGCCCTGGCATGGGCGATATTCGGGTACGCACCGGCCCCGACATAGGGCGGCTGCAAGGCAGGCCGCGCCGCCGTTTTCTTCGACAGCAGCATCGCAAGCATTTCGAGGCCGGTCGGTCTGGCGGGCGGGAGCGCCACGCTTTACTACGCGGATAACGTCTGGTTAAGGATTGCCCTCAGGATGACCCGACGTTGCCACACCGATGAAACAAGTGGCCAGCCAGTATCCCCGCCTCGCAGGGGCTGCAAAACCGGATGTGAGGGGGACGAGTACAGTAAATTTTACTTCTTTGACAGAAAAAGCACACAGCAATAACTAGAACTATTACTCTCGATATACTGTCGCATATACTTCAAATAGGAAAAATTTGCCGCAATATTTCGATCCTGCTTAACTATTTCGTAAATCACTCTCCCTATTCTCGGCGTCTGATTTTGCGCCCCCACGAAAGTGACGCAAAACCTCAGCATCTTTAAGGACGCCGCATTGTGACCACGACCAAGAACACCCCCACCAGCTCGTCGACCCCCGCCAACAACTCGCTCGTCACCGGATCCTCGATCAATTTGATTTCGAGCCCGGTGCGGAACGTCACCTTGACGGGCACGGGCAATCTCACGGTCATCGCCAATGGGCTCGGCGATACGATCCACGCGAATTCCGGAAACGACCTTATTTGGGGCGGGTCGGGCAACGACACGGTCTACGTCGGGAGCGGCAGCGACCGGATCTTCGGCGGTGGCGGAACCGACACGGTGGTGTTCAGCGGCAAAGAGGCCAACTACACCGTTTCGGCCATGGGCGAGAACTGGACCGTCGCCGATACGACGCACCATGACGGCACGGCGTACCTGAGCAACGTCGAGGTGCTGAAGTTCGCCGACCGCACCGCAAACCTGATGTTCGTCGCATCGAGCAACACTACGGTCACCGGCGGCGCGGGCGACAACTATATCGAGACACTCCGCGGTCATGTGAAGGTCAACGGCGGGGCCGGCAACGACACAGTGTTTGTCGGTGCCGGCTACGACACCATCGACGGCGGCAGCGGCGGCACCGATACGGTGGTCTTTAGCGGCAAGCGGGCGAACTACACCGTCACGCAGACGGCGAGCGGATGGACCGTGACCGATACCACCGGCCACGACGGCATAAACGTCCTGAGCCACATCACGCGTCTGCAATTCACCGACCAGACCGTCAACCTGACGTCCCCGCCGCCGGTGTTGACGCCACCGCCGCCGCCGGCGCCAACTCCTGCACCCATTGTCGCATTGGCCCCGACGTTGACGGTTGCGCCCGCCAGCGGCAACGAAAATTCGCCGATCGCGCTGAACGTCTCATCGGCGCTGGTTCCAAACGGCGGATCTGAGTCTCTTTCTGTGACAATTTCAGGTGTTCCGACAGGGGCTACCTTGAGTGCGGGCCAGAGCGATGGTAAAGGCAACTGGACGCTCACAGCGTCGCAACTGACAGGCCTAACATACAAGCCGGCGACCAACACAGCCGGCGACGTAACGCTGAAGGTATCGGCAACTGCAACAGAAGCTTCAAACCACAGCACTGCTACATCCACAGCAAGTCTCGGCGTCCACGTCGCGCCAATCGCCCTTGCGCCGACGCTCACGGTGGCGCCGGTGACGGGAGATGAGAACCAGCCGGTCGCGCTGAACATTACGTCCTCGCTCGTGCCGAACGGCGGTTCAGAATCGCTGACGATCAAAATCTCCGGCGTGCCGACCGGCGCCAGCCTGAGCGCCGGGACCAGCGACGGCCACGGCAACTGGACGCTGACCGCGGCGCAACTCGCCGGCCTGACGTTGACACCCGCCACCAATACGGCCGGCGACCTGCCGCTCCAGGTGATCGCTACCGCCACCGAGACGTCCAACAACACGACGGCCGCAACGACCGCCGCCCTGCCGGTGCACGTCAACGCCGAAGCGCTGGCGCCCACCCTCAGCGTCGCTCCGGCGAGCGGCAATGAGAATACCGCGATCGCGCTGAACATCGCGTCCGCCGTGGTTCCGAACGGCGGATCCGAGTCGCTATCGCTCACGATCTCCGGCGTGCCGACTGGCGCCACTTTGAGCGCCGGCACCAGCGACGGCCACGGCAACTGGACGCTGACCGCAGCGCAGCTCGCGGGGCTGATGTTCACGCCGGCCTCGAACATGACCGGCGACCTGTCGCTGCAGGTCAAAGCAACCGCGACGGAAGCCAGCAACCACACCTTCGCCAGCACAAGCGTTAGCCTGCCGGTCCATGTTGCGGTCGTGACTCCGGTCGACCCACCCCCGGCGCCGCCTCCAGTGCCGCCGACGACGCCGCCGACGATCACGCCGCCCGCCAACGCGGTTTCGGGCAATGTGACCGGCACGCCGGGGAACGACACGTTCTACATCGGCACCGCGAACGCAAACATTAACGGTAACGGCGGCACCGATACGGTGGTGTTCACCGGCAACGAGGCGAACTACGTCGTGACGGCGACAGCCTGGACCGGCAACTGGACCATCACCGATTCGACGCACCACGACGGCACTGTCAACGTATCCAACGTCGCGAAGCTGCAGTTCGCCGATCACACCGCCAATCTGATCGAAGTCTCGCCCAGCTTCTCCGTCATCAACGGATTACCGGGCGACAATTACATTCTGACCGACCGCGGCTACGACACAATCAGCGGCGGGTCCGGCAACAACACGATCTTCGTCGGCGACAATGACACCATCACCGGCGGTGGCGGCCACAACACGGTCGTGTTCAGCGGCAACATGGCCAACTACCAGATCACGCAGAACGGTAGCGGTTGGCTCGTCACGGACCACGTCGGCCAAGACGGCATCAACTCTCTGACCAACGTCGAGACGCTCCGCTTCGCCGATCAGACCTTTACGCTTCCGGCCACATCGACCGGCGGCGGCACGACACCACCGAGCGTCACGCCGCCGACCGTTGATCCGCCGCCGGTCACTACTCCGCCGGTCACCACTCCCCCAGTGACAGTCACGCCGCCACCGACGATTACGCCGCCGCCCCCGCCCGCCGGCGGCCTGATCGCGCCGCCGTCGGTTCTCCAGCCGTCGCACGCGGGCGATATTGTCGGCGTCAACATTCAGAATAACAGCGGCCAAGCCGAAGGCGCGCGCGTCTATACCTTCGGAGAGGTCTTCAAGGACGGCGACCTGCCCGCGGGCAGCCATCTGGTGGCCATGCTGAACGGGCAGCAGATCCCGCTGCAGATGGACGTCAAGACGACCTATGCGGACGGGTCCGTGGATAGCGCCGTCCTCACCATGCAGTTGCCGAGCATCGCAGCAAACAGTTCGCTTGACATCATGCTGGCGAAGGGCACGCCGGTGTCGAGCGGTCCCGCGCTCAATATCGCCAGCCTGACGAATGGCAGCTACGACCTCTCCGTCAACGTCAACATGCACAACGCCAACGGCACGACCACGGCGTATACCGTGAATGCCGCCTCCGTGTTGCAGCAGGCATTGGCGAACGGCACCGCGCAAACTTGGATGAGCGGGCCGCTGGCGACCGAGGTCCGCGTCACCTCCAATATCACCAGCACTTTGCACGCTACATTCGACATCCGCACGATGGCGGACGGTTCGACTCATACCGACGTCAGCTTCGGCTACGATGGGGCCTATACGGTCGGCAACAACAACATCACGTATGACGTCGCCATCAACAGCGGCGGCCATACAGTGTTCAGCGACAACAACCTGACGCAAAACCAGCACAGCAACTGGCATCAGGAAATTTGGTCCAACGGCGCGCCGACGCTGCAGGCCGTCTACGACGTTCCTTACCTCGAGCGGACCGGCGCGATACCCACCTACGACACGTCGATCCCGGTCAGTGATGCGACCATCGCTTCCGAGTACGCCGCCATGCAGGCGGCGAACAACGGGCCGATGGGCACCGGTACCTTGACCACGTACATGCCGCAGACCGGACAGACCGACAGCGACACGGTCGGCGTCATGTCGAATTGGGAGACCATGTACCTGCTGAGCCAGGATCCGCGGGCCCAGGCGGTGATGATGGCCAACGCCAACGCCGGCGGCTCGATCCCCTGGCACTTCATGGACGAGGCGACTGGCGCCCCGGTCACCATTGACGCGCATCCGGGAATCCGGATCAGCCAAAACGGGCCGGGCTCCGGTACGGACGCGCTGCCGCAGACTTGGGATCCGACGACCACGTTGTGGACGCCGGATGTGGCGCACCAGCCCGATCTGTTCTATCTCGCCTATCTGACCACCGGCAGCCACTACTATCTCGACGAGTTGCAGTACCAGGCCGCATTCGATCTGGCTTACTACAACGAGCAATTCCGTGGCGGTTCGCAGGGCTTGATCAACACCCAGGGCGAAGAGCAGGTCCGGGCGGTGGCGTGGGACATGCGCACCTTGGCGGATGCAGCCTATGCCTCGCCGAACGGCGATGCGCTGAAGGCCTACTTCACCAATAAGCTCGACAACAACCTGGCGTATCAGGACCAGACCTTCGTCACCAACAACGCGCTCGGCAACGAGGGCGCCTTGAAGGGGTGGTATACGGGCGACTGGACCACGGGCAATACCGTCGAGACGTGGCAGCAAAGCTTCATGTCGATGGCGTATACGCAGCTAGTGCAACAGGGCTTCACGCAAGCCCTGCCCATGCTGAACTGGATGGAGAACTTCCAGTCCGGCTTGTTCCTGAACGGGGCCAACGGCTACAACCCGCTGTTCGGTGCGCCCTACTATCTCCAGATGCTCAATCCGGCCACGGGCCAGCTCTACACCACCTGGGCCCAGGTCTTCGCCGCCAATTTGGGCACGGAGACGGTGCCCAACGGCATAACGGAGTCCGGCAATCCGGCCTCGGCCGGCGCGTACTGGGGTGCGGCTCGTGGCGGGCTGGCTGGCCTCATCACTCAAACCGGATCGCCTGACGCAATCGAAGCGTATGGCTATGTCGTGCAGCAGACCCAGAATTCCGGTCTGGTGCAGGACCTTTCCAATATGTCGAAATACGGAATGGTACCGATCCTCAGCAACGGCCAGGCGTTGCTGGATTCCAACATCCAGGTCGACTACTCCAGCAGCAACGTCACGCTGACCGCCGGCAGCCAGAACGCGCTGCTCTACGCCGGAAGCGGCAACGACACGCTGATCGGCGGCAGCGGCGTGGACCTGATGTTCGGCGGCCCAGGCACCGACAAGATCGTGGCCGGCAGCGGCAACGCCTACATTTACGCCGGCAGCGGGGCGACAACGATCGTGGACGGCACCGGCAGCAACTACATGAAGGCCGGCACGGGCGCCGATACCTTCGTGTTCGATACGGCCAATTCCGGACACGACCAGATCGCCGGGTTCAAGGTCGGTACCGATCATCTGCAGATCGGTCCGAATCTGAACGGCAACGGCCTGACCACGGCCGCGGCCATCCTCGCCGGCGCGACGTCAGATGCGCAAGGCAACACCGTGCTGCATCTGTCCGGACACGACGACATCGTGTTGCTGGGCGTTACCGCCGGCCATCTGACGGCAAGCTCGATCGTCATCGGCTGGCAAGATCGATGCGCCGGCCGCGAGATTCGCGGCCGGCGCCCATCAGCACCTTTCAGGTTTCTCAGACCACCGCTGTTGCCATAGCGGCCTGTCGTCGGCGCCAGTCTAGCGATCGGCGCTAACTGGCATTGTGGTCCTGTTCGACTCGGTGATTGGATTTTGTGCCGAAGCGGCACTTTTTTCCGCCGCTCGAGGCGTGTCCTTGTTCAGAACAGCTTTTGGCGCAAGCCACTTGCGGAGCGACAATGCCGGCTTCTCGAGGTAGTGCCAAGACGCAGCAGCGAACAGGATCGTCAGCGGCGTGGCGATTGCCAGATTGATATACCAGATGCGAAGCGATGGAGCCGCCCAAAGCGCTGCCTGTTGGATCGGGAATGAATAGAGGTAGATGCCATATGAGTAGTCGCCGGACATCAACACCGGAATTCGGGGCATCCTTAGCGTTCCGAGATAGACAATGAAATAAGTTGCGCTGACAATGCCAAGCGTAAAGCCTGCGGCCGGTAGCAAGTAGGTTACGAAGCAATACCCACCGATCGAAGCGACAAACAACCATGCGCTCGCCGGAATCTTCTCTTTCCAAAGGAAAAACACGTTTCCGCACAAGAACGACAGGACTAGCATTTCCGGCGCATTCAGCACATCGGCGGTATAGTGATGATTAGGTAGCAAAACGGTTGCCGACTCACCAACTGCGAGGATGAAAAGAACTGCAGCCATGAAATGGCGCTTCGTGGAAAGGCGCACGACCATCAAGACCGCAAGCGCGATGTAGCAGTGCAATTCGCTTGGTACGGTCCAGAGCTGCCCGTTGACGATGCCAGGAAGTGGGTTGTCGAGAAACACCCCCGGCAATTGATATCGAATAATTCCGACAACATTCGTGAAGTAGCGCGCGAATGTCGGATCGAAGAAGTAGGCGCTCAGAGCAACCGACGTCACCAGGGGACCTAGGATCAAGGCGGAAAGCGTAATCTCTGCCGTCAACGCTGGGACAATGCGGAGTGCTCGAAAAATCAGGAACGTCTTTACACTACTTA
>DASQHM010000219.1:0-17685 GCA_035632095.1 Candidatus Cybelea sp.
CCCCCCCCCCCCCCCCACGGCGACGAAGTGCGCGAGGAAGCGCTCGGCATCCTGCGCATGGTGGGTCTCGAGCGCCGCGCCGACCATTCCTCGGCCAGTCTCACCCAGGTCGAGATGCGCAAGCTGGAACTGGCGCGCGCCGTGGCGGCCCGGCCGAAACTGCTCATCTCCGATGAAGCCATGGCCGGATTGTCGAACGTCGAGGTCGACGACATTCTCGAGCTGCTCATGCGATTGAACGGCGAAGGGATCGCCGTGGTCATGATCGAGCACATCATGCGCGCGGTGATGAAGTTCTCGGAACGCGTGATGGTTCTGGTCGCAGGCCGCAAGATCGCCGACGCCACGCCCGAAGCGGTCATCCGCAACCCCGAAGTCGAAAGGGCCTATCTTGGCGAGTGACGGCCTTACGGTCAGCGGCGTCTCCGCCGGCTACGGCGCCGTCAACGTGCTCGAAGGCATAACGCTCGAGGTGCGGGGCGGCGAAACGGTGGTGCTGCTCGGCACCAACGGCAACGGCAAGAGTACGCTGATCAAATGCATCATGGGGCTGGTGCGTCCGACCGCCGGCAGCATCGAAGCGGTGATCGACGGCGTCCATTACGATTTGGTGGGCCGCGCGCCGCACGCGGTCGTAGACCTCGGAATTGCTTTGGTGCCGGAAGGCCGGCGCCTGTTTCCGAAGCTCACGGTTGAAGAGAACCTTTTGCTTGGCGCCTACCGGATGCAGGCGCGGCAGCGGATCGCGGAAAACCTCGACGCGTGCTTTACCACGTTCCCGGTGTTGAAGGACCGGCGGCGGCAGCTTGCCGGCAGCATGAGCGGCGGCGAGCAGCAGATGCTGGCGCTCGCACGTGCGCTGATGTCGGCGCCGCGCATTCTGCTGGTGGACGAGCCTTCGGTCGGCATCGCGCCGATTTTGGTCAGCCGTCTGATCGAGATGATCCGCGAGTTGAAGGATCGCTACAAGCTGACGGTTCTCATGGCCGAACAGAATTTCACCCAGGCCGTCAAGATCGCCGACCGCGGCTACGTGATTGTGCACGGCCGGATCGCGTTCGAAGGCGCCTCGCCCGAGGCGCTCCGAAACAACGAGATGATCCGCAAGTTCTACATGGGTCTGTAGCGGCAGACTCCCTCGCTTGCCAGTTTTCGCCCGGCGCGGTTAAGTATCGGCCGTAAGTATCCGGTTGGTTACTTGTCGCGCGGCGGCGGAAAGCAGACCGGCGCCGCATACGAGGGAGATCCGTCATGGCCGATGCCGACGCGCGGTTGCCCGATCGCTTCGAGGATGAAGCGCATCTGGAAGAGGTGATGACGCGTCCGTCGCAGGCGCTGGTCGCCGATCTGAAGACCGTGCCCGGCGACATCATCGTGCTCGGCGTCGGCGGCAAGATGGGACCGACCTTGGCCCGTCTGGCCAAGCGTGCGGTGCCGGACAAGCGCGTCGTCGGGGTGGCTCGCTTCAGCGAGGCCGGCTTGCGGCAAAAGCTCGAGCGGTGGGGCATCGAATGCATCGCCGCCGATCTGTTGGATCGCACCGCGATCGCTGCGTTGCCCAAGCTGCCGAACGTCGTCTATATGGCGGGCCGGAAATTCGGCTCGACGGGACTGGAAGACCTCACCTGGGCCATGAACGCCCTGGTGCCGGCCATGGTCGCCGAAGCGTTTGCCGGGTCGCGCATCGTCGCCTTCTCGACGGGGTGCGTGTATCCCTATGTGAGCGTGCGCCACGGCGGCGCCACCGAACAGACCCCCGCCGTGCCGCCGCCCGGCGACTACGCCTATTCCTGCCTGGCCCGTGAGCGCATGTTTCATTACTTCTCCCGGACCCGCGGCACGCCGGGCCGGATCATTCGCCTGAACTACGCCATCGACATGCGCTACGGCGTGCTGCATGACGTGGCGCAGAAGGTGCGTTCCGGAGCGCCCATCGACGTGACCACCGGCCACGTGAACGTCATCTGGCAGGGCGATGCCAATACGATGGTGCTGCGCGCGCTCGCCCACTGCACCGCGCCGACCACGCCGATCAATATCAGCGGACCCGAGACCATCAGCGTGCGCGCGCTCGGCGAGAGCTTCGGACGGCGCTTAGGCAAGACGCCGGTGTTCGTCGGAACCGAGGCTGAGACCGCCTGGCTGGTCAACACGGCGGAGGCCATGCGTCTGTTCGGCTACCCATCCGTGCCGCTCGCGCGCATGGCGGACTGGGTCGCCGATTGGATCGGCCGCGACATGCGGAGCCTTCGCAAGGAAACCCATTACGACACTCGCGATGGCAATTTTTGACGCGGGAGCGGTTTCGATCCGCGCACTGGGCTCCGGCGACATTGCCGCGGCTGCCGCGCTGAACGCGGCGGCCGGCTGGAATCAGATCGATGCCGATTGGCGGATCATGCTCGATCTCGGCTGCGGCTTCGCCGTCGACGGCGCGGACGGCGCGTTGGCGGCGACGGCCATCGCTCTTCCGTATGACGGTGCGTTCGGCTGGATCAGCATGGTGCTGGTCGCTTCCGGGCACCGCCGGCGCGGATTGGCCAGCGCGCTCGTGAACCGCTGCATCGACACGTTGCGGGGCGCTGACCTGACCCCGGTGCTGGATGCGACGCCCGCCGGCCGCGATGTCTATCGCGGGCTCGGCTTCCGCGATCTTTGGGCTATGCGGCGCCTGGCCGGCGAGGCATTTGCCGATCCGGTGACACACCCGGCGGGAATCACGTTTCGCGCCGCCGTTCCGGCCGATCTTCCGGCGCTCGGCGCCTATGACGCACCGGTCTTCGGCGCCGATCGGACGGCGTTGCTGGCGCATTTGCGCGAGCGTCTGCCGCAAGCGGCCGTGGTCGCCGAGCGGGCCGGCCGGATCGCAGGCTTCGCCTTGGGGCGCGACGGCCGCCGCGCCAACCAGGTCGGACCCGTCGCGGCGGACGATGCCGGGGTCGCGGTCGCGTTGCTGGCGCGGAGCCTCGGCGCGCTTAAGGGGCCGGTCTACGTGGATGTCGCCGATCGCCATACAAGCGTCGCCGCATGGCTCGAGGCGCACGGCTTCAGGAGCGAACGTCCGCTAACCCGCATGGCGCTTGCCCGCGACCGCGCCTTCGACGATCCCAACCGTTTGTTCGCCGTGGCCGGACCCGAGCTCGGATAGCGCAGTCGCGCCGCTGGCCTACATCGCCATCTTGATCGACGTATCCAGGAACTCGTTGGTGTATGCGGACTTGATGTCGAAGGGCCGCTCGACGCCGATGTAGTCCTTCACCAGGGCATAGTCGCTCGCCATGCGCGCATCGTCATGCCAGCCAAGGGCGACGTTCCGCGACGTGTTGTCGCTCATGAGCTGCTCGACTTCGCCCCAATTGGTCAGCTCGTTCTCGAATTGCAGCCCGCTGTTCGCCTCGATCAGCGCTTGAATGCAGGGCTTCGCATCCGCAACGCAGGCGGCGAACGCCTTTTGCGTGACTTTGACGAACGCGGCGACCGTGGTTCTGTGCGTTTTCAAATATTCGCCGTTGACGATGATCGAATTGCCGTACGGGTTCAGGCCGGCGTCCTTCCAGGCGAGGAATCCCATGTCGGCGCCGAGTTCCTTGGTGAAGACGTGGTGCAGGTTGTAGAACGACGTGGTGGCGTCGATCGCGTGTGCCTTGAGCGCCGCGAGCTTCGCGTTGGCGTCGATGTTGACCCAGGTCACCGAATTCGGATCGATGCCATTGGCCTTGGCGAGCGCCGGCCACATGGTGCGGGCGCCGTCGCCGGCCGGATTACCGATCTTCTTGCCGACCAGATCCTTCACGCCCTTGATGCCGGAGCTCTTGAGCCAATAGAGCCCTTGCGGCGAATTGGCATAGACGTTGTAGACGGCGACCAGGTCGGCGCCCTTGCCGCGGGCGACCAGCACGCCGCCCATGTCGGCGAGACCGATCGGATCGGCGCCGGCGCCGACTTTCTGCGCCGCGACGGCCGAACCCTTGCCTTGTTCGATGTCGAGATCGACGCCCGCCTTTTCATACCAGCCGAGTTTCTTGGCGTAGTAGTACGGCGCGTGATCGCCGCCCGCGACCCAGTTGAGGATGAAGCCGACCTTTTCGCTGGCTTCGGCGTTTGCCAGCGGCGCGAGAGCCATCAAGGCGCCGACGGCTGCCGGAATGAAACGCTGCATGAGGTGTCCTCCCGTCTACGGGCCCGCGCCGCGCGTGGTTCCGCCGCTATGCTCGCGATTGACCTTGCCGATGGCTTCGGGCGTAATCCATTGTAACCATATGGTTACAAAGGACGATAGATAGCGACATGGGGAGAGTCAATCGGTCCGCCGTCCGCAAGGCGAAGGCAACACCCTTGCGGCGGCGTCCCGACGTAACCCGGCGTCGAATATTCGAGGCCGCCGCGGCGGAATTCGCCGGCAAGGGCCTGGCCGGCGCCCGCGTCGACGAGATCGCACGCCGTGCCGGCAGCAACAAGCGCATGCTCTACCAATACTACGGCAACAAGGAAGCGCTGTGGCTCAGCGTTCTCGAACACGCTTATGAAGCCATCCGCGAGGAAGAACGGCTGCTCGACGTCGGCCGGCTCGATCCGGTGGAAGGCATGCGCCGGCTCGTTGCCTACAACGTGCGCTATACCGGGGCGCATCCCGAATTCATCGCCTTGCTCAACAGCGAAAACCTGCATCGAGCCCGCTACCTGAAAAAATCCCGCAAGGTGCAGAGCCTCTATTCGCCGCTGCTCGCCATGATCGGCGATGTGCTAGAGCGCGGGCGCCGACAGGGCGTGTTCCGGAGCGGAGTCGATCCGATGCAGCTCTACATTTCCATCGCCTCGCTCGGATACTTCTACTATTCGAACATCCATACGCTCTCCACCATCTTCGGCAGGAAACTGTCGTCGGCCAAGGCACGAAAGGCCCGGGAGCGGCACGTGGTCGACATGGTGCTCGGCTACCTGAAATCGTGAGCCAGGGTTGACAGGCTGGCCGGGATGCGAAAACGTAACCGGATAGTTACTTTCGAGGCGTGGGTATGCCGCTGACGTGGACCGACCTGCCGGACGACGTGCTGATGGTCCTCCGCCGGGGCGCGGTGATACCGGCGCATCTGCTGGCGCTCGACGCGTCGCGCAAGCTCGACCCAAGGCGCCAGCGGGCGCTCAGCCGCTACTACATCGATGCGGGCGCCGGCGGCCTCGCCGTGGGCGTGCACTCGACCCAATTCGCCATCCGCGACGCCGGCCTCTACGAGCCGGTGCTAAGACTTGCAGCCGAAACGGCTGCCGCCTGGACCAAGCGGCCACTGGTGATGATCGGCGGCCTCGCCGGCAAGACCGCACAGGCGGTCAAAGAAGCGGATTTGGCCGCCGGCCTCGGCTATCACGCCGGGCTGCTCAGCCTTGCCGCCATGAAAGGCGCCGGCGAGGACGAGCTGATTGCGCATTGCCGCGATGTGGCGAAGCGCATCCCGCTGGTCGGGTTCTACCTGCAACCGGCTGTCGGTGGCATTCACCTGCCGGCGAGCTTCTGGCGCCGCCTGGCCGAGATCGACAACGTGATCGCCATCAAGATCGCGCCGTTCAACCGCTATCGTACCCTCGACGTGCTGCGCGGCGTGGTGATGGCGGGGGCGCAGGATCGCATCGCGCTCTACACCGGCAACGACGATCACGTGGTGCTCGACCTGCTGACGCCCTTTGCGATTCGCCACGGCGGCCGCGAGACGATCGTGCGCATCAAGGGCGGCTTGCTCGGCCATTGGAGCGTGTGGGTCAAGACGGCCGTTGAGCTGCTCGAGCGAATCCATAAGGCCGTGGCGGCGGGGCGCATCGACGACGCATTGCTGTCGCTCGAAACCAAGATCACCGATTGCAACGCGGCATTCTTCGACGTGGCTCACGATTTCCACGGCTGCATCGCCGGATGCCACGAAGTTCTGCGCCGGCAGGGATTGCTTGCGGGAATCTGGTGTCTCGATCCGAACGAAGGCTTGAGCCCGGGACAGGCGGCGGAGATCGACCGCGTCTCAGCCGCGTATCCCGACCTGGCGGACGACGGGTTCGTGGCCGCCAATCGCGAACGGTGGCTGGCATGACGTTGGCCCCGGCGGAGATCGATGCGTTCCGGCGCCTCGGCCACCTCACGGTGCCCGGCGTGTTCCGGCCGGAGGAGATGCTGGCGGTCATCGCCGTTATCGAGCGTTGGGGCGAGGCGTTCCTGGCCGACCTGCCGCCCGGCCAGCGGCGCTGGTATGTGGACGGCGGCGTCAAAGCGCGCGAGGTTCTACGCAAGCTCGACAATCCGCACTTTCATTGCGCCGCGGTGCGCCGCTTGGCTTCTGACCCGCGCCTCACGTCGTTGGTGCATCAACTCATCGGCACGGGATTGAGCGTCTATTTCAGCCAGATCTTCTTCAAGGCGCCCGAAGGCGGTGGGCCGAAGCCCGCGCATCAGGACAATTTCTATTTCGGCCCCAACAACCGCGATGGCGTTGTGACGGCGTGGATCGCGCTCGACGACGCGACCGTCGAGAACGGATGCATGTTTTTCGGCGAGGGGACCAACTTCGGGCCAGTGCTGCACCATGTCGCGCCGGACGGCGAGCCGTTCAATCTGCAACTGCCGCCCGAAGCGCTTGCGCGCCAGCCCATGACCCCGGCGCCGGTGAAGCGAGGCGGCGTATCGTTCCACCACGGCAATACCTTCCACCAATCGAGCTCGAACCTCTCCAAGCGCTGGCGGCGCGCCTGCGCGCTCCACTACGTCAACGGCGAGACCATTTTCGCCACCCCGGCATTGCCCTACGATGAGTCGAAGTTCGTGCGCATAGACTAGGGCGCGGGGAAAGGCTCTCGGCGATGGGACGTTCCGGCGAACCGCTCGGCCGCTACACGATAGCCGTCGGCGCGCATCTGCTGCTGATCGCGGCATGGCAGATCTTCGTGGTCTACGGGCACGTACCGAAATTTGTCATGCCGACGCCGATCGAGACCGTCGGCGCGCTGTTCGGCGACAACTACCGCTGGGGCACCAACATCCTCGCCACGGCCACGGAGATATTCGGCGGCTATTTCCTGGCGGTCGCCGTCGGCGTCGGCCTGGCGCTGGCGTTCTCCTGGTCGCGCCCGCTCGAAGCGGCGTTCATGCCGGTGCTGGTCAGCCTCAACATGATCCCCAAGGTCGCGCTCGGACCGCTGGTGATCGTCTGGTTCTCCTACGGCATCGTGCCGAACATGGTGATCGCGTTCTCGATCTGCTTCTTCCCGGTCGTATTGACCACGGCGCGGGGTTTACGCGAAGTCGAGCCCGATTTGCTGGACCTGGTGCGCTCGCTCAAAGGTTCGCGCTGGCAGATCTTCACCAAGATCCAGCTTCCCGGCGCCTTGCCCTACATCTTCTCCGGCATGAAGGTGGCCGCGATCCTGGCCGTCGCCGGCGCCGTCGTCGGCGAGTTCCTCGGCTCGGACAAGGGACTCGGCTATCTGATGCTGCAGGTGCAGGTGACGCTCGACACGCCGGCCATGTTCATGGCGGTCCTGCTCATCACCCTGATCGGCGTCGCGCTCTACGGCATGGTGCTGGCGCTCGAGCACGCGCTGGTCGTGCGCGACGCGCGGATCGAATGAAGCCGGCCATGATCCAGCCGTTCATCCATCTCGCCAATCTGCGCAAGGCCTATCGCAAGCGCGGCTCGGAGTATCTCGCCATCTCCGATGCGAGCTTCGACGTCGGCGCCGGCGAGCTGGTGTCGCTGGTCGGCCCGTCCGGTTGCGGCAAGACCACCTTGCTCAAGGTGCTGGCCGGACTGCTCGACTATGATTCGGGCACCGTGCAGATCGGCTCGCCGAGCCATCCCTTCGATCCTGCGCGCGACGTCGGCATGGTGTTCCAGCAGGCGCTGCTGCTGAAGTGGCGTCGCATCCTGGAAAATGTGCTGCTGCCGGCGGAGATTCTCGGCCTGCCGCTCGGCGAGAGCCGCGAACGCGCCCGCTACCTGTTGGCGCTGGTCGGACTGTCCCAGTCGGAGGACAAGTACCCTTACGAGCTGTCCGGCGGCATGCAGCAGCGGGCGGCAATCGCGCGTGCCCTGGTGCATGATCCGAAGCTGGTGCTGATGGACGAGCCGTTCGGCGCGCTCGACGCCCTGACCCGGGAGAAGATGAACCTGGAGCTGCTCCGCATCTGGAAGGAGAGCGGCAAGACCATCGTCTTCGTCACCCACGGGATCTCGGAGGCTGTCTTCCTCGGCACGCGCGTCGTGGTATTCACCGCCGGACCGGCGCGCATGGCGGACAATTTCGAGATTGATCTCGGCGCGGTACGCTCGCTCGACATGAAAACGCACGAGCGTTTCGGCGACTACACGCGCCGCATCTACAAGCTGCTGGGCATGGAGTAGCCGCCGTGCGGATCGCGCTCTGCAACGAAGTGATCGCGGGGATGGATTTGCCCCGCCAATTCGCCTTTGCCGCGGCTTGTGGTTATGACGGGTTGGAAATCGCGCCCTTCACCTTGCACGAAGAGCCGCACCTGATCGGCGCCAGCCAAATCGTCGCCGTTCGCCGCGCGGCGGCGGACGCCGGCATCGCCGTGGAGGGCCTGCATTGGTTGCTGGTGAAGCCCGCGGGCCTTTCCATCACAACAAACGACGCGGCGGTCCGCGCCCGCACCATCGACGTGATGCGCCGCCTGATCGGCCTGTGCGCCGAGCTCGGCGGCAGAATCATGGTGCACGGCTCGCCGGCGCAACGCCGCATCCCCGAAGGCGCAGGGGCCGACGCGGCGCGCGCGCGCGGCATCGATGCGTTCGCGGCCGTCGCCGAAGACGCGGCGAAGGCGGGCGTGACCTATTGCATCGAGCCCCTGGCCCCGCCGGAGGCAAATTTCATCAACCACGTCGCCGACGCGGCGGCCATCGTGGATCGCATCGGCAACCCGGCGGTTCGCACCATGGTCGATTGCAGCGCCGCGTCCAATGCCGAAACGGAGCCGGTCGCGGCGTTGCTGGATCGCTGGCTGCCAACGGGCAAGATCGCGCACGTTCAGGTCAATGACCGCAATCGGCGCGGGCCGGGGCAGGGCGGGGATGCGTTTGCGCCGGTGTTCGCGGCACTGAGGCGGCACGGCTACGATGGCTGGGTCGCGGTCGAGCCTTTCGACTATCACCCCGATGGCGCGGCGTCCGCGGCCCGCGCGGCGGGCTATATTCGTGGCGTTCTGGAGAGTCTGGCATGGCGAGCGTGACCGATGCGCCGGTTTTAACCGTCCGCGATGTCGCCTTGTTCGAGCGCGACGTGCGCCTGCGCATGCCGTTCCGCTTTGGCGTGGTCACCATGACCGGCGCACCTCAGCTTTTTGCCCGCGTCCGCATTGCGCTGCCCGATGGTCGCGAAGGCACCGGCGTCGCGGCGGAAATGCTCGGCGCCAAGTGGTTCGACAAGAACCTGGCCCTGACCCATGAGCAGAATTACGAGCAGCTGCGCCTCGCCGTCGCTCTCGCGCGCGACGCCTATCTTGGTGCCCGCCGGCCGACGACGGCGTTCGGCCTTTTCGCAGGCAACTATGCCGCCCAGATCGAGGAAGGCGCGCGGCGCGGCCTCAATTCTTTGGTTGCAAGCTATGGGCCCGCACTGCTCGACCGGGCGATCCTCGACGCGCTTTGCCGGATCCACGGCATCTCGTTCTACGAGGCGGTGCGGCGCAACGCGCCAGGCATCGTTGCGGATGACCTGGCGCCGGACCTTGGCAACTTCAATGTGCCGGCGTTCCTATCTGGTCTACAAGCGGCGCAATCGATATACGCGCGTCACACGGTCGGCCTGGTGGATGCGATCACGGCAGCCGATCAGCCGGATGGTCCGCAGGTGCGCGACGGCCTGCCGGAGACGCTCGAGCAGGTGGTGGCCTTCTACGGTTGCCGCTACTTCAAGCTCAAGGTCGGCGGCGACGTGGCGGCGGACGTGGAGCGGCTCAGCCGCATCGCCAGCGTATTGGACCGAATCGGCGGGCCGTACTTCGCCTCGCTCGACGGCAACGAGCAATATGCCGATGCGGACGGCCTCTTGGCGCTGTGGGACGCCATGGAGCGGACGCCGGCGCTGGCGCGGCTCATGCGCTCCATCCTGTTCATCGAGCAACCCATCGCGCGGGCCCATGCCTTCGACAAAGACATCGGGCGGCTCAGCGCCAAGCGCCCGGTGATCATCGATGAATCCGACGGCGATCTGGATGCGTACGTGCGCGCGCGCGCGAAAGGCTACCGCGGCGTCTCGAGCAAGACCTGCAAGGGCTTCTACAAGTCGTTGCTGAACGCCGCGCGTTGTGCGCAGTGGAACCGCGCCTCCGGCGGGGCGCGCTATTTCATGTCGGCGGAGGATTTGACAACACAAGCCGGCGTTTCGGTGCAGCAGGACCTGGCGCTGGTCAATCTGCTCGGCCTGACGCATGTGGAGCGGAACGGGCACCACTACGTCAATGGCCTCGCTGCCGTCCCGGTAGCGGAGCAATCGGCGTTTCTTGCCGCCCACCCCGATCTTTACCGCTGGCAGGACGGCGTGGTGCGGCTGCGGATCGATGACGGACGTCTGGCGCTCGGCTCGCTCGCCTGCGCCGGTTTTGCGGTGGCTGCCGTGCCGGACTGGAACGCCATGCGGCCCATGCCCGCGCCGCCGGAGCGCGTGCAGGCGGCGGAATGACTTGCGGCGAAGTAACTGTCTAGTTACAAATTGAGTATGTGGCGGGACATTTGGAGCGTGCCATGACCACCAAGCGGCTCGGGATCATCATGAATGGCGTCACCGGCCGCATGGGCACCAACCAGCATCTAGTGCGCTCGATCCTGGCGATCCGCGACCAGGGCGGCGTCGCACTCGGCGACGGCACGCGCGTGATGCCCGATCCGATCCTTGTGGGGCGCAACGAAGATGCGCTGCGCGCCTTGGCGGCCGCGCACGGCGTCGCGCGCTGGACCAATGACCTGGACCGGGCGCTCGCCGACAACAACGACACGCTCTTCTTCGACGCCGCCACCACGCAGGCGCGCGCCGGCTTGCTGCGCAAGGCCATCGCTGCCGGCAAGCACGTCTATTGCGAGAAGCCGACGGCGGACAATCTGGCGGACGCGCTCGACGTCTACCGGCGCGCGAAGGCCGCCGGCATCAAGCACGGCGTGGTGCAGGACAAGATCTGGCTGCCGGGCTTGCGCAAGCTCAAGGCGTTGCGCGATACCGGCTTCTTCGGCCGCATCCTCTCGGTCCGGGGCGAGTTCGGCTATTGGGTGTTCGAAGGCGATTGGCAGCCGGCGCAGCGCCCGTCATGGAACTATCGGAAGAAGGACGGCGGCGGCATCATTCTCGACATGCTCTGCCATTGGCGCTACGTGCTGGATCACGTGATCGCGCCGGTGAAGAGCGTGAGCTGCCTCGGTGCGGTGCATATTCCGGTGCGCTACGACGAGCAGGGCCGCCGCTACGACGCCGATGCCGACGACGCGGCCTACGCCACGTTCCAGCTCGAAGGCGGGATCGTCGCGCACATGAATAGCTCTTGGTGCGTGCGTGTGCGCCGCGATGACCTGGTCACGTTTCAGGTCGACGGCACGCACGGCTCGGCTGTCGCCGGCCTGACCGATTGCCGCGTGCAGTCGCGCTGGACCACGCCGAAACCGGTGTGGAACCCGGACATTCGCCAGCCCATCGACTTTTTCGCCGGCTGGCAGACGTTGCCGGACAACATGGCTTACGACAACGCATTCAAGGCGGAGTGGGAGCTGTTCATTCGCCATCTCTTCGGCGAGGGGCCGTTTCCGTGGAATTTGCGCGAAGGCGCGAAGGGCGTGCAGCTTGCCGAGCTCGGCTTGAAGAGTTGGGTGGAGCGGCGCTGGCTCGACGTGCCCGACCTGGAGGCGTGACGTGGCGAGCCTGTTGTTGCCCTGCGCAGGCGGACGGGTCGAGCGCTACCGTACCGGCGATCCGACGCGCTTTCCGGACGTGCCGGCGCGCGCCTTCAACCGCGTCGCCTTCGCCGCCGCCCATGTGGTGGCCGATCCGTTGGCCGATATCGATCCCTGGCTCGGCGTTGCGGTCGATTGGGAACGGACCATTGCCTTCCGGCGCCACCTGTGGCGGCTCGGCTTCGGCGTGGCCGAAGCCATGGACACCGCACAGCGTGGCATGGGTCTCGACTGGACGGCGTCGCTGGAACTGATCCGCCGGACACTCGACGTCGCTAAAACGGTGCCCGGCGCCGTCGTTGCATCGGGTGCCGGCACCGATCATCTGTCCCTGACCGAGACCATTTCCATCGACCAGGTGATCCGCGCCTATGAAGAACAATGTGCGGCAATCGAAGGATTGGGCGGGCGCCTGATCCTGATGGCGAGCCGCGCGCTGGTCGTCGCGGCGCGCTCTCCCGACGACTACGCCAAGGTCTATGACCGCATTCTCGGCCAGGTGCGTGAGCCGGCGATCGTGCATTGGCTCGGCGACATGTTCGACCCGGCGCTCGCCGGCTATTGGGGCCGCGCCGATACGGATGCGGCGATGGACGTGTGCCTGGCGATCCTGCGCGATCATGCCGCGAAGGTGGACGGCATCAAGATCTCGTTGCTCGACAAGTCCAAGGAAATCGCCATGCGGCGGCGCCTGCCGAAGGGCGTGCGCATGTATACCGGCGACGATTTCGATTTCGCCGAATTGATCGAAGGCGATGCCAAGGGTCATTCCGACGCCTTGCTCGGCATCTTCGATGCCATCGCGCCGGCGGCGAGCGCCGCGTTGGTGCGCTTGGCCGAAGGCGATGTCGCAGGATTTCGCTCCATCTTGGCGCCGTGCGTGCCGCTGTCGCGGCACATCTTCCGGGCGCCGACGCGGTTCTACAAGACCGGCGTGGTCTTCCTCGCCTATCTCAACGGTTTGCAGGACCACTTCGTCATGGTCGGCGGCCAGGAGAGTGCGCGTTCGGCGCTGCACCTCGCGCAGCTCTTCCGTCTGGCCGACGCCGCCGGGCTGCTGGCCGACCCGGAGCGCGCCGTCGAGCGTTGCGCGCGAATCATGGCGGCGCACGGCGTCGCGGAATAGCCTCGGCCGTGCGTGATCTCTCCCGCGACACCGCGCTCCTTTCGATCAACACGGCGACGGTCCGCCAGCAATGGCCGCTCGACCGGGCCATCGACGGCATCGCGCGCGCCGGCATTCCGGCGCTGGCGCCCTGGCGCGACCAGGTGGCGGCGATCGGCCTCGACCGCGCCGCGCGGCAAATCCGCGACGCGGGCCTCCAGGTCAGCGGCCTCTGCCGCGGCGGCATGTTCCCGGCGGCCGATGCGGTAGGACGGCAGGCCGCAATCGACGACAACCGCCGCGCCGTGGACGAGGCCGCGGCGCTCGGCGCCGCCTGCCTCGTTCTGGTCGTCGGCGGATTGCCCCCGGGCTCGAAGGACATCGCGGATGCGCGCGATCAGGTGCGCGACGGCGTCGCAGCGCTGCTGCCCTATGCTCGCGCGGCGATGGTGCCGCTTGCTGTCGAGCCGCTGCATCCGATGTATGCGGCCGACCGGGCCTGCGTGAACACCTTGGCGCAAGCCAACGATCTTTGCGATGAACTGGGCGACGGCGTTGGCGTCGCGGTCGATGTCTATCATCTGTGGTGGGATCCGAATCTCGAACGCGAGATCCGGCGCGCGGGCCGCAAACGCATCCATGCATTTCACGTTTGCGACTGGCTGGTGCCGACCACGGACCTGCTGCTCGATCGCGGCATGATGGGCGACGGCGTCATAGACATTCGGCGAATTCGCGGCTGGGTTGAAGCGGCGGGTTACGACGGCAGGTGCGAAGTGGAAATCTTCTCCGCCGCCAACTGGTGGAAGCGGCCGCCCGAGGAGGTCTTGAACGTCTGCATGGAACGGCACCGGACTTTCGTCTAACGCGCCCGGGCCGCATTTCCCGTAGCGCATTTCCTGCGCATCCGCGAGGGCCGCGTGGAGAGCCGCGAAACCAGCGCCCTGCACCTGGACGTGCTGCGCGACCTCAAGCGCATCAACTCGCACATCGTCTCGGTTGCCTACCCGGTGCTGGAAGGGCGCGGCGAACTCTTGCCAAGCCGATTGCGCAACGAACTGTAGGCGTCGCCCAGTTGCGGCGGCTCCGACCGTTCGGCTAGATTGCCGCCTCCGAGTGACCGCCGCCCGATCCTCCGCGGCCGAGCCGGGCAACGCGGGGGCGGCATCGCCATGAGCAGCAAGACCGAATCGGATGCGGCCTATCCGAACCGAGCGTATGCGTGGTACGTCGTTGCCGTTCTGCTCCTGGCCTATGTCTTCTCGTTTCTTGACCGCACGATCATCGGATTGCTGGTCATTCCGATCGAGCACGATCTCGGCATCAACGACACCGACCTGAGCCTATTGCAGGGCTTTTCGTTTGCGCTTTTCTATGCGCTGCTTGGCCTGCCTATCGCGCGGCTTGTCGATGCGCGGAGCCGCCGCCTGGTGATCGCCTGCGGCATTGTGGCCTGGAGCATCATGACGGCGCTCTGCGGCACCGCGAACCGGTTCTGGCAGCTTTTCACGGCGCGGATCGGCGTCGGTGCCGGCGAGGCGACCTTGCTGCCCGGCGCCACGTCATTGCTGGCCGACTATTTTCCGCCGCAGCGGCGCGGGCTCGCGCTCGGGGTCTTCGCCACCGGCATTTTTCTCGGCACCGGCGTCGCGTTGATCGTCGGCGGCCGGCTGATCACGGCGCTGGACGGCGTCGAATTGATTCTGCCTTTGATCGGTGCAACGCATCCCTGGCAGGTGGTGTTCATCGCCGTCGGATTGCCGGGAATTCTGGTTGCTCTGCTCATGCTCACGGTGCGCGAGCCGGCGCGGCAAGGTTCCCTTGCGCTGGCCGAAGGGCGCGGCATGCCGCTTCGCGACGTGGGCAAGTATTTGCGCGCCAATCTCGACACGGTGCTTTGCCACAACCTCGGGTTTACCCTGCTGGCGGCGGCGGGCTTCGCGGCAAGCGCATGGATCCCGACCGTCTTCATTCGCGTGCACGGCTGGACCGCGGGCGAGGTGGGGCAGCGCTTCGGCCTGCTGTCGCTCATCGTCGGTCCGCTCGGCAGCATCGTCGGCGGATTGCTCGCCGACGCCTATCGCCGCCGCGGCAAACGCGACGGCAAGCTGCGCGTGGCACTCATCGCCGCGATCGGTTGCGTGCCTTTCGCGGTCGCGTTTCCCCTGACGCCGGATCCGTTTGTTGCAATCGGCCTGCTGGTGCCGTTCGTCTTCTTCGTGAGCTTCGTCTGGGGCCTGGCGCCGGGCGCGCTGCAAGAGGTCATGCCGAACCAGATGCGCGGCCAAGCGACGGCGCTCTATACCGGCGTGGTGAACCTGCTGGGCCTTGGGCTTGGTCCCACCAGCGTTGCGGTCATGGCCGATTATGTGTTCCACGATCCGGCCAAGCTCAACGTCGCCGCCGCGATCGTTGTGCCGATCCTGCTGCTTGGCGCCGCGGTGCTGTTTCGCGCCGGCTTCGCGCCCTATTGCCGCACACTCGACCGGCTGGCGACGGCCCGATAGACGCTGCGCGTCAACGACACGATGCCGCCCATGTGCGTTCGCATCAGCGCGATGACGACGACCGCGTAGATCACCATGTCCCACTCGCCGTATTTCTGCAGGTAGGTGGCCAGAACCTGCACCGGCGCGGCGCCGACCAGCGGTCCGGCGAAGCTGCCGAGGCCGCCGACCACCGCCATCACGATGATTTTCGCCATCTCGTTGAAATCGGCCATCTGCGGGCTGAGCACCACCAGATAGTGCCCGTAGAACGCGCCGGCCATGCCCGCGAAGGCGCTCGAAATGGTGAACACCAGAACCTTGGCGCGGGTGGTGTCGACGCCCAAGGTCTCGGCGCGCAACTCGTCGTCCTTGATCGCGCGCATGAAATAGCCGAGAGGCGAGCGCACGATCGCCCACATGACGAGGACCGAGGCGAGCGTGATGAACGCGAAGAGCCAGTAGTAGCTGCGCGGATCGAGGTTGTGAAAAAGGGGCGGCACATTGAGGCCGAGTTCGCCGCGGGTGACGGTGTAGGCGGCCGCCAGCAGGATGTGAAACGTCTCGGCGAAGGCCCATGTGGCAATCGCGAGATAGATGGCGCGCATGCGAAGCACGATGCGGCCGAGCGCCAGTCCGAGCAGCGCCGACATGGCAATCCCTGCGACGATGCCGACCGGAATCGGCACCACGAAGTAGTGGATCAGCAACCCCGAGGTATAGGCGCCGATAGCCGCGAAGGCTTGATGCGCCAGCGAGAATTGCCCGGTGAAGCCGGCCAGCAAGTTCCAGCTCGCCGCCAGGATGGTGTAGTAGAGGCAGGTCGTCGCGACATGCAGGGCGAAATCGTCGGCCACCAGGGGCAATCCCGCGAGCGCGACGGCCACCAGTGCGACGAGGATCAAGGACCGGCGCGTCATCCGAGCAGGCATTCTTGAATGAGCGCGCGCACGCGCTGCGACGGAAACTCGTGCGCCGGCCCCGCCGCCTTGATTCGGCCGAGGTTCACCAGGTAAACCTCATCGGCCTGCGCGACGGCGTCTTCCACGTTTTGATCGACCAGCAGTATGGTGGCGTCGCCGGCGCGCCGCGCGGTCTGCAACAGCTCATAGACCTGGGCGACCAGGCTCGGCGCCAGACCAGCCGTCGGTTCGTCCACCAGCATCAACGCCGGTTCGGTCATCATCTCGCGAGCGACCGAAAGCATGCGGCCCTGGCCGCCGCTCAGCGCGCCTGCAGCCGCGCGGCGCCGCTCGCCGAGAATCGGAAAGATGTCGTAGGTGCGCTCGATCTGCCGCTTCAGGCGTGCGCGGTCGCGACGGAATATCCAACCACCCATGCGCAAGTTCTCCTCGACGCTCAGCAGCGGGAAGGTATTGATCTCCTGCGGCACGTACGAAATGCCGAGCCGCTTTATCTCGTGCGGCTCGGCGCCGCCCAACGGGCGGCCCCGGAAGGAGATCGTGCCTTGATGCGGGGTCAGGAATCCGAAGATGGTCTTGAGCAAGGTGGATTTTCCGGCGCCGTTCGGCCCGATCACCAAAGTCACGCTGCCGCGCACCACTCCGAGCGTCAGGCCCTGCAAAATGTCGACGCCGGACTGATAGCCGGCAACCAAGTCATCGACGGCGAGGAGCGCGCCGGCGCTCATGCGAACGACTTGCCGAGATAGGCGGCGATCACGTCGGGCCGCGATGCGACGTCGTCGAGGCCGCCTTCGGCGACAATCCGCCCCTCGATCATCACCGTGACGCGGCGGCAGAGACGCCGGACAATGGCCATCTCGTGGCTGACCACGACGAAGGCAATGCCGCGCTCGCGATTTTCCCGCTGGATCAGCTCGATCATGGTGTCCTTGATGACCGGATTGATGCCGGCGAAAGGCTCGTCGAGCACATAGGCCTTGACGCCAGGGATCATGAATCCGGCTGCGATCTGCAAGAGCGCGCGTTGACCGCCGGACAAGGCTTTTGCGGGCTCGCCGGCAAGCCGTGCGAGATTGGTGAGTTCCAAGAGCCGGCGCGCCATCTCCCGGCCTCCGGCCATTCCGGCCGCGCCCTGGCTGGCGAGATGCGGCAGCATCAGGTTGTCAGCCACGCTGAGATTTCCGAACAGGCGACTGACCTGGAAGCTTCGCACCAGACCCAAGCGCGTGATCCGG
>DASQHM010000220.1:0-48915 GCA_035632095.1 Candidatus Cybelea sp.
TCACCGGCTCGACCGCCGCGAACACGTCCCCCTGCGTCACGAAGCTCATTTCGAGGTCGAGCTGGTAGAACTCACCCGGCGAGCGGTCGGCGCGCGCGTCCTCGTCGCGGAAGCAGGGCGCGATCTGGAAATAGCGGTCGAAGCCCGCCACCATGATGAGCTGCTTGAACTGTTGCGGCGCCTGAGGCAGCGCATAGAACTTGCCCGGATGCAGGCGGCTCGGGACCAGGAAGTCGCGGGCGCCCTCTGGCGAGGACGCGGTGAGGATCGGCGTCGAGAATTCGGTGAAGCCCTGGTCGAGCATGCGGCGGCGGATGCTGGCGATGACGCCGGTCCGCAGCATGATGTTGCGGTGCAGCCGCTCGCGGCGAAGGTCGAGGAAGCGATACGTGAGGCGCGTGTCTTCCGGATATTCCTGATCGCCGAATACCGGCATCGGCAGCTCCTCGGCCGCCGACAGCAACTCCATTTCCTCGGCCACCAGCTCGATCTCGCCCGTCGGAAGATCGGCATTGACCGTGTCGGCAGTCCGCGCAACCACTTTGCCTATGACCGAGATCACGCTTTCGGCGCGCACGGATTCGAGCGCGCGAAATACCGCGCTGCCGGTTTCCAGGACGCATTGGGTGATGCCGTAGTGGTCGCGCAAGTCGACAAACAACAGGTTGCCGTGATCGCGTTTGCGATGGACCCATCCGGCGAGCTTGACGGTCTGGCCGGCGTGCGAGCGGCGAAGCTCGCCGCAGGTATGGCTTCGATAGGCATGCATGGAACGACCGCTGAGCGATTGGCCGGGTGAAGTCACACGGCCGGGCCGCCCTTGTCAAGGGCGCACTCGGTGCTGGGCTGCTAACGAAGCGCCTTCGGCACCAGGATGAAATCGCCGCCGTCGTGGCCCGCCGAGCGCATGTCGGCATAAGCCGGGGTCTGTTCGGCATTGAGGACGACCGGCCTGCGCACCATCGAAAACAGCGTCTGGCCGTCGATGACGTCGGTGTTGTCGCTCAATGCGTCGAGGAAGGCCTTGGTGAACACGGAATGGCCGCTGCCGCCGCCGTCCATCACGGGCTCCATGCCGCCCGAGGTGAGTGCGGTCCGCGAGCGCTTGTCCTGCATGCGCTTGATCCAGGCCCGCTGGTCGGAATTCTGTCTCGGCGCGACCGCCACGCCGCGCAACAAGGTGCCCGAATAGCAGGAGTCGGCCACGATCATCACATGCTTAGCGTCGATGGCCCGCAGATTGTCGGTGATATCCGCGGTCGACACCCAGTTTGCCGGATTGTCGCTCTCCGCATCCACCGGCAGCCAGTAGCCGCGGTCGGCGGCCTCGTCGAGCACTCCGTGGCCGGCATAATAGATCAGCAGATTGTCGTCGAGCTTAAGTTGCGCCCGCATCTTGGAAATTGCGGTCAAGGTCTGGTAGCGCGTCGCGTCGGTGAGCAAGGTCACCTCGAATCCGTATTTGTCGCCGAGCACCTTCGCCACCGCCTGCGCATCGCCGATGGCCGTTCGAAGCTTAGGCAAGCTCTTGTAGCCATTGTTGCCGATCACCAGCGCCACGTAGCGCCCCGGGTTGAAGTCGAGGGCGGCGACGGCGGGTTTCGGCGGCGGTTCGGGAGCGCGCGGCGTGGCTGCGGCCTGCACGGCCGCGACCCGCTGCTGCTCAACGAGCTTCTGCTTCTCCGCCTCGAGTTTTTGCCGTTCGGCTTCCAGCTCCTGGCGCTGTTTCAGCGCCGCCTGCTCGTCCGTCAGGCGCTGGCGTTCCGCCTCGAGCTTTTGATGCTCGGCCTCGACCTGCTGGCGCTCCTTTGCCGCCGCCGCCGCTTCGGCCACTTGCTGGCGTTCCGCCGCGAGTTTGCGCCGCTCTTCCTCGATCGCCTGGCGCTGCTTCTCTTGATCACCGTTCGACGTTGCCGGGGGCGGCGCCGCCGCCATGATCGAGCCGCCGGGCTTTATATCGCTGTTGGCAAGGAAGAACGTGCAATTGCGCTTTCCGAACTTGCCCTGCCCGCTGATCGTGTTGCCGTCCACCGCGCCGAACAACCCGACCATGCCGGTGGCCGAGGCAATGTCCGTCCGCGTCGTTTCGCCGGTGATCTTGACCTTCCCGTCGGGCGTGATCGTGCCCTCCACCTTGCCGTGGGATACGCGGCTGTTGACGGCGGTCGAAAAGCGGCCGTCCTTAGCCGTGACGTCAATGGACGTTTCCCAGGGGCCGGCCAGATTGGGGTCTCCGGCCACCGGCGAGCAACTCAGTGCGCCGCGCCAACGGCCGTCATAGGGATTGTCGGCGGCACACGCTTGCGAAACGCAAAGCAGCAGCAGTGGCGCCAAAAGCGCCGCCGCGCCGCCGCTGCCAAGCTTGAAAGTTCGTTTCCGCGCCATCGGGATCACCATCGCACGCCTCAATAGGCTCAAGCATCGATTCCCAATAGTGAATCCTGGCTTAAGGGCGGAACGCCCGCAATCCACGCATTGCGAGGATGGCAGCGCGAACTCATCTAGGCGATGGTGTGACGCCGCCACGCGCGAGATCGAAGCGACGTCGGCCGACACCTGCAACTCGCGAAATGCGGGATTCTGCTGCGACTCGAACCCTGTGATGGTGTATATCTTCGCCTCGATGCTCATCATCGACTCGACTGCTGCGCTGCTCGCGTTCTGCCGCCGCTCGGAAGCCGCGCCCTACGTCACCGTCGACACCGAATTCATGCGCGAGAATACGTTCTGGCCGCAGCTCTGCCTGGTGCAGGTCGCGAGCGCGGAGGAAGCGGCAGCGATCGATCCGCTGGCTGACGGCATCGACCTCGCGCCGCTCTATGGGCTGATGCGGAATCCGAACGTGCTGAAAGTGTTCCATGCCGCGCGCCAGGACGTGGAAATATTCTTTCATCAGTCCGGCGCCGTGCCCGCGCCCATCTTCGATACTCAGGTCGCGGCCATGGTTTGCGGGTTCGGCGAACAGGCCGGATACGAGACCCTGGTCGCTCAACTCGCGAAGGCGAGCGTCGACAAGTCGTCGCGCTTCACCGATTGGTCGCGGCGGCCCCTGACCGAGCGCCAGATCGCATATGCGCTGTCGGACGTGACGTATCTCAGAACCGTCTACGAGAAACTACGGCGGCGTCTGGGGCATTCCGGACGGGAAGCATGGCTCGGCGAGGAAATGGCGATCCTGACCGATCCGCGCACCTACGCGCAGCACCCCGAGGACGCCTGGAAGCGCATTCGAACGCGCACGATGAAGCCCCGGTTCCTGTCGTATCTGAAGGCGGTCGCCGCCTGGCGCGAGGTCGAAGCGCAGCGCCGCGACGTGCCGCGCAGCCGCATCGTGCGGGACGAGGCGCTGCTCGAAATCGCCAGCCACCCGCCAAGGACGGCGGAAGACCTGGCGCGGGTGCGAGGTTTTTCGCGCAGCATGGCCGAGGGCCGGCAAGGGGCCGAAATCTTGGCGGCTCTGGAAGCCGCGACTCCGCTGACGCCCGAGGAATTGCCGCCGGCCGACCGGGACGGGCCGCTGCCGCGCGGCATGGGGCCCCTGGTCGAGTTGTTCAAGGTTCTGCTCAAGATGAAATGCGAAGAGCACGAGGTGGCGCAAAAGCTGGTGGCGTCCTCCTCCGACTTGGAGCGGATCGCCGCCGATGACGAGGCCGCCGTGCCTGCGATGCACGGTTGGCGGCGGGACATCTTCGGCGAGGATGCGTTGGCCTTGAAGCATGGCCGGCTGGCGCTCGCGGCCGTCGGCCGTCGCATTCGCCTGGTGCCGCTCGAACGCTCCGCCGCGGCGGACTAGCGGCCTAGCGCATTGTCCGATCGGATGGAATCATCCGATCAGGAGGCCAACGCGCCAGATCAATAGCCTGGAGCATGATCTCATCCGAAAAGTCGGGCAACTTTTCGGGATCATGCTCTAGCGCCGCGCCCGCGCCATCCTGAGGTCGGGCTTGCGCCCCACCGCCTTGGCCAGCGCGTCCAAGCGCCGCGATACGGCCTCGCCGATCAACGCCTCGGCTGAAGGCGAGACTTCCAACACCAGCTTTTCGCCGTCGAGCCGCAACCGTGCCTCCTTGGCGAGGCCGATGCTGCCACCGGTCAGCGTATGCGCCAGGCGCAGCGCGAGACCAAGCTTCAGGGCCCATCGGGCCTCTTGATCGTCCACCAGCGCCAGGCCCGGCAGCGTGGTCTTGTCATCGATGCCGCCCTGATAGCGGGCGTAGACCGCGAGCGCCACGCGGGCGCGCGAGGCATGATCGATCCCGGCAAAGGGCGCGCGCAAAATGTGGCGGAAGGCTTCTTCGCCGCGATAGTCGGGACTGACGCGCCAGGCGGTATCGCTCAACAGGCACGCGGCAAACCGCAAGCGGCCATCGGCGCCGCTCTCGCCGGCAAACAGCGGCATGACGAACTGGGCAAGTTCCTCGCCGTGTTCGCCGAAGCGTCCTTCGCGCGCGGCCATGTCGCGGCAGGCGACCAGCAAGGGATCGAGCTTCCGCACCGCATCGGGCAGCGCGGCGAACTGCAATCCCTCGCGCAGGCCATGGGCGCTGAAAATGACGTCCGAGGGCGCTGCGCGCTTCAACAGACGGCGCAACGTCAGCGCGGCAAGCGGCAATGTGTCGAAGCGCCGCCGCGAAACACCCTCGATGCGCGCCAGGGAATCGCGGCTTTGGCGGCTTAGGAGCCGTACGATGTCTTCGGCCTGCGCCGTCGAGACGCGATAGTTATGGATGATATGGACCGGATAGTTGGTCTGCGCCATGTGAATGCGCGCGATGGCCCGCCAGGCGCCGCCCACGAGATACAGGCGGCGGCCTTTGACCCGGCCGAGCCAGGGCACGCCCTTGAGGGCGCCGTCGATATGTTCGCGCCGCGCCGAGTCGGACAGGGATTGCAGACGGAAGGGCCCGAGCGGAAGGGTGACCGATTCGCCGAGTTTGCCCGGAGATACCTCCACCAGCTCCAGCGATCCGCCGCCGAGGTCGCCCACCAGGCCATCGGCTTCGGGAATCCCCGAAAGCACGCCGAGCGCCGAGAAGCGCGCCTCCTCCGGCCCGGTCAGAATGCGTATGCGCACGCCGCAGCGCTTCTCCAGCTCGGCGACGAACGCCTTGCCGTTGTCCGCGTCGCGCACGGCCGCCGTGGCCACCACGTGCAGGTCGGAAACATTCATGCGCCCGACCAGGGCGACAAAGCGCTGCAACGTCTCGAACGTCTGCTCGACGCCCGCCTCGTTCAGCTTGCCGGTTTCCGCCAGGCCGCGACCGAGGCCGCATAAGACTTTTTCATTGAACTTCGGCGCCGGCGAACGCGCCGGGCCTTCGAACACGACCAAACGCACGGAATTCGAGCCGATATCGACGACGGCTACCGGGTGCTGATCGTTGAGTGCCGCTGCCTCGGTCGGGTTGGCTTGAGTCAGTCCCGGCATGCTTCAGGAGAGCCTGAGGACGAGGCGCGGGATGGCGCCTCCATGCACGGCTTTGCCGCGGCCCGACAAGCTCGGATTGTTCATGAAGTAGTGGTGCGCGCTGAACGCCATCTCGTTGGCCTCGATACGTCGATACCGGCCGTCCGACTGCAGCAACCAGCTATGCGCCTCGTCCTTCAAATTGGCGAGCATAATCTGATCGAGCACCTGCTCGTGCACCGTCGGATTGGCGATCGGCACCAGAATCTCGACTCGCCGGTCGAAGTTGCGCGGCATCCAGTCGGCGGAGGAAATGAACACCTTCGCCTCCGCATGGGGCAAGCCGTGGCCGGCGCCGAAACAGACGATGCGCGAGTGCTCGAGAAAGCGGCCGACGATCGATTTGACCCGGATATTTTCCGAAAGCCCCGGCACGCCGGGCCGCAGGCAACAAATGCCCCGCACGATCAGGTCGACCTGAACGCCGGCCTGGCTGGCGCGGTAAAGCGCGTCGATTGCCGCGGGATCGACCAGCGAATTCATCTTGGCCCAGATCGCCGCCGGGCGGCCTGCCGCCGCGTGGGCGATCTCTTCGTCGATCATCCGGATCAGCGTGGCGCGAAGCGCGCGCGGCGACGCGGCTATGCGGCGCAATTGGTCGGGCTGCGCGTATCCGGTCATGAAGTTGAAGAGGCAGACGGCGTCGTGGCCGATGTCGGGATCGGCGGTGAAGAACGACAAATCCGTGTAAACCTTCGCGGTCACCGCGTGATAGTTGCCGGTGCCGAAGTGGGCGTAGGTGCGCAGGCCGCCGCCCTCGCGGCGAACCACCAGCGCCACCTTGGCATGGGTCTTCAATTCGATGAACCCGTAGACGACCTGCACGCCGGCGCGTTCCAGGTCGCGCGCCCATTTGATGTTGGCCGCCTCGTCGAAGCGCGCCTTCAATTCGACCAGCGCCGTCACGGACTTGCCGGCTTCGGCCGCCTCGATCAGCGCCTTGACGATGGGACTGTCGTCCGAAGTCCGATACAGCGTCTGCTTGATCGCCACCACGTTCGGGTCTTGCGCCGCCTGGCGAACGAACTGAACCACCACATCGAAGCTTTCGTACGGATGGTGGACGATGATGTCCTTTTGGCGAATGGCGGCGAAGCAATCGCCGCCGAAATCGCGAATGCGCTCCGGAAAGCGCGGATTGTAGGGCGGGAACTTCAAGTCCGGCCGGTCATCGACGATCAACTGCTTGGTATCGGCAAGGCCCAGAATTCCGTCCACCACCACGACGGCGTTGGCTGAGACTTCGAGCTCGTCCAGCACGAAACGGCGCAAGTCGTCGGGCATGGCCGCATCGACCTTCAGGCGAATCACCGTGCCACGCCGGCGGCGCTTGAGCGCCGTCTCGAACAGGCGCACGAGATCTTCCGCCTCTTCTTCGATTTCGATGTCGCTGTCGCGCGTGATGCGGAACAGCCCCCGGCCCAAGACCTCATAGCCAGGGAACAATCGGTCCATGAACAGGCCGACCAGGTTTTCCAGGGACAGGAACCGGATCGCCGCGCCCGGCAGCCGGACGAATCTCTCGACTTGGCTCGGCAGCGGCAGCAATGCGTTCATGGGGCGGCCGTCGCGCACGCGACGAAGCTGCATCACGATGTTGAAGCCGAGGTTGGGGATGAACGGGAAAGGATGCGCCGGATCGATGGCAAGCGGCGTCAGCACCGGAAAGACGCGCTGCAGGAAATATCCCTCGAGCCATTGGCGCTCCGCATCGGTCAGGTCCTGGGGCTCAATCACGGCGAAGCCGGCTTCGCCGAGCTGGCGCCGGAGCACGTTCCAGCAGCGCTGCTGCTCGGCCATCAATGCGCCTGCGGCCTGGTTGATCTCGACCAGCTGTTGCGCCGGCGTCAGACCGTCCTGGCTGATCATTTCCACGCCCGCCTTCACCTGACCCCACAGGCCGGCGACGCGAACCATGAAAAACTCGTCCAGATTGTCGGCGGAGATAGACAGGAACCGCAGGCGTTCGAGCAAGGGGTGATGCCTGTTGTAGGCCTCTTCCATGACCCGGACGTTGAACGCGATCCACGAGAGCTCGCGGTTGATGAACCGGCCCTTGATCGTGGCAACGGCCGCCGTCCGCCGTTCGGCCTCCACGGCCTCGATCCGGGCGCCCTCGCCCGGCAGTTCGCCGACTGGTAAGATGTTGCCAACCATAGGTTCTCCGCACTATTTCGCATCGCGGCCGATGCTTGCCGCGGGTGCAGAGTATACTACACGGCCGTTCACGTTTCGTGACCTTGGCGCGGGTAAGCTCTCGGCCCGATAATACCCCTCCGGGCAGCTTGTGCGGGCTGCCCGGCGATGCCAATGCGTGCCCGGATACCCCCGCGCACCCAACCAGGAGCCACTGTCCCTGAAAACCCTGTACCTTTTGCGGCATGCCAAGTCGGCCTGGGACCGTCCCGAACTCGACGACCATGACCGGGGGTTGAACGCCCGCGGGCGCGCCGCGTGCGACGCGCTTGCCAAACATATGCGCCGCGCCGGGATCAAGCCCGCCCTGGTACTCGTGTCGAGCGCCCGCCGCGCCCAGGAGACTTGGAGCCGGATCGCGGCGGCTCTTCAGCGGCCGCCGCCGGTTCGCGAAGCGGCCGACCTCTATATGGCCGAGATCGGCGACCTGCTGCGCATCTTGCGCGACGTCGACGATCGCGCCGCTTCGGTCATGCTGGTCGGCCACAACCCCGGCCTGGAAGAACTCGCACACGAAATTGTCGGCGGCGGAGCCCAGCAAGCGCTGAAGCGCATGGCGACAAAATTTCCGACCGGCGCCCTCGCCACGATCGAACTGCCGGCTAAACGTTGGCGTGACGTGGCGGGAGACGAAGGCCGCCTCACCGATTTCGTCACGCCCGCGAGTTTGGAAGAAGCGTAAGACCTACTCCACCCTGGTCCAGATCTGGGTCTTGCCGAGCAACGGCAAGCCCACGTAACCGCGCACGCGCAAAGTGTTCGCATCCTTCAGGGTGAGCGTGCAGCGGTAAGTCTCGCCGTCCTCGGGATTGTAGATTTTTCCTTCTTCCCAAACGCCGGTCTCGTCTTTCGATTTTACGAAGCTTCGCAGTAGCGGCAATCCCAGGATCGGCCGCGCCTTCATGTCCGCATTGGAGTTATGGATGTCGACTTTCGGCTTGCCGTCGTCGTCGTTCGGCTCCTTGAGCCAGACAATGGTGCCGCAGAGCATGCCGCCGCAGTCCTCAATCTTCACGTGGCTCTTGTCGTCTTCCGTGGACCAGACACCGATGGGCGTCGCATCCGCCGCTAAGGCACGCGCCGCCGCGAACAACACCAGCGCCGCCGTCACTGCCGCAACTCTGATCATCGTCGCTCTCCTCAAATCACGCCTTGCCGTTGTTCAATAGGTCCCGGGATACGCACCGCCGTCAATCAGCCAGTTCTGCCCGGTGATATAGCCAGCATGCATCGAGCAAAGAAAGGCGCAAGCCGCGCCGAATTCGTCGGCCGTGCCGAAGCGCCCGGCGGGAATCGAGGCGGCGCGGGTCGCGGCTTCCTGATCGGGCGCTCGTCCCGCCGCCTTGGCCATGGCGCCGATGGTGTTTCGCAGCCGATCGGTATCCATGGAGCCGGGCAGCAGACTGTTGATCGTAACGCCGCTCCGCACCGTCTTGCGCGCGATGCCGGCGACGAACCCGGTCAAGCCGGACCGCGCGCCGTTGGAGAGGCCGAGGATGTCGATCGGCGCTTTTACCGAACTGGACGTGATGTTCACGATGCGGCCGAAGCCGCGTTTCATCATCCCGTCCACGGTCGCTTTGATGAGTTCGATCGGCGTCAGCATGTTGGCATCGACCGCCTTGATCCAATGATCGCGGGTCCAGTCGCGAAAGTCGCCGGGCGGCGGCCCGCCGGCGTTGTTCACCAGAATGTCCGGATCGGGACATGCGGCCAGCGCCTTGGCGCGACCCTCCGGCGTGGTGATGTCGCCGACGACAAGGGTGACCTTGCCGCCGCCGAGTTTCTTGAGTTCGGCGGCCGTCGCCTCCAACGCCTCGGCGCCCCGCGCTGTGATGACGACATTGACCCCTTCGCGCACCAGCGCCTTGGCGCAGCCCTTGCCGAGGCCCTTGCTGGCCGCGCACACGATCGCCGACTTGCCTGCAATTCCCAAGTCCATGATCAACCCTCCGTCTCTTTCGCCGCTTGATCCTGCAACACTTGGCGGACCAGCGGAACCGTGATGTTGCCGCGCCGCGCCAGCGACGCCGCGTCGATGGCCGCCACGGCGGCGCGGACGGCCGCAAACGACCGCTCGATCCGGGTCACTAGAAATTGCACCACTTCGTCGCCGACACGGAGCTGCCGGTCGGCGAACAGCTTCACGATCACGGCCCCGATCAGGGAATCGTCCGGCGCCGCGATGCTGACCGCCGGAACGGCGTTTAGCCGCGAGCGAAGGTCGGCGAGAGCGACGGTCCACCGGGCCGGCGCCGAGCGCGACGTCAGCAGCATATGCCGGCGGCGCTCGGCGATCATGTTGTAGAGATGGAACAGCGCCCGTTCGTCCACGCCCCGGTCGGCGTCTTCGAGCACCACGGCGCCGTCGGCGAGCCGCGGCACGTCGCGCTCCGCCAATCGCGCGGCATCGATGATCGCCGCACCCGATCGGGCGCGCCAAACCGAGGCTAGATGCGTCTTGCCGCATCCTGCCGGCCCGAAGATCGCCAGTGCGGGTCCGGGCCACTCCGGCCATAGGTCGATCCAAGCCACCGCATCGCTGTTGCATTGGGCGACGAGGAAATCGTCGCGCCCCATGGCCGGGCGGTGGCCGAGATCCAACGGGAGCTGGCGCGGGGTCACGCCGAACCCGGCGGGCCGCGTCCGAGGTAGATCGGGCTGGCGAGGTAGCGTCGAACGGCGAAGCGCACCAGGACGCCGATGACGGCGGCGGCCGGCACCGCGAGCAGCACGCCGAGGAATCCGAACAGGGTGGCGAACGCCAGCAACGAAAAGATGATCCAGACCGGGTGCAGCCCGACCTTCTCGCCGACGAGCCGTGGACTGATGATGTTGCTTTCGGCAAAATGCCCCACCGCAAATATGGCGAGCACGACGGCGATGCGCTTCCAATCCGGCCAGAACTGGACTGCCGCAATGGACATGGACGCGATCAGCCCGAAAGTGGTGCCAACGAAGGGAATGAACACCAGCGCGCCCGTGATCAAGCCGATCAAAAGACCGTATTGCAGACCGGCCGCGCTCAGCGCGATTGCGTAGTACGTGCCGAGCACGGCGCACACGATTGCCTGTCCGCGCATAAATCCCGCCAACACGTCGCTGATTTCGCGCATTTCGGCGCGAATGGTCTCGGCGTGTTCGCGCGGCAGCCAACTATCGATTCGCGCAACCAGACGATCCCAATCCCTCAGCATATAAAAGGCAACGATGGGCGTGATCACGAGAAGCAAGACCACATGAATGAACGCGAGACCGCCGCCCAGGATCCTTTGCAGCACGTTCGTGACGGCTCCGGCCGCACGATCGGCCGATCCCGCGACAGCCCCCTTCACTTCGCCGACGACATCGATGTGCAGCATCTCCAGGAAGCTTCCGATGACCGGCAGCAGTTCCTCGCGCCCACGCTCGATCAAATCCGGAACGCGGTTTACCAGTCCGGCGACCTGCCGCTCGACCACGGGCGCCAGGAGAACGATGGCGAGCGCGAGCAAGCCGAAGAAGACCAAGACGACAATCGAGGTCGAAAGCGTCCGCGACAAGCCGCGCGCTTCCATTCGATCGGCCACCGGATCGAGCAGGTAGGCGATGCCGAACCCGGCCACGAACGGCAACATTATGCCGCGCAGCAAATAGAGCAAGATCGCCAGCGCCAGCGCACCGAGCAGCCAGAATACGATCTGGGCGCGCCCGCTCACGTGGCCGCCCCGCCGGCGCTACCCGCACCCTGGCCGCGGGCCCAGTGCACGAGGTAGCTGGCGCCGGACAGAACCGTGGTGGCGCCCGTGCCCCAAATCAGGAGGATCACGACCAGATCCGGCACGTGGCCGACGGCCAGGCGGGCAAGCACCACCGCCGCCAGAATGATTTGCGCCGTCGTGTTGGCCTTGCTGATCAGCAGCGGTTCGATCTTGATGTGCGCCGACATGGCGAAGGTGAGCAGCGCGCCGCCCACGATCAGCACGTCGCGCGACACCACGAGAATCACCAGCCAGGCCGGGATCTCGCCGCGCACGCCCAAGGTAACGAAAATGCTGACGAGCAACGCCTTGTCGGCCAGAGGATCGAGAAACCGGCCGAGGTCCGTGCGCAAATCGAACCGTTTGGCGATGAAACCATCGACCGCATCGGATGCGCCGGCGAGCAGAAATACGGCGAAAGCGAACTGCCATTCCGATTGCAGAATGAGCCAGATGGCAAGCGGCACCGAAAGCAGCCGCCCGAGCGTAATGAGATTGGGCAGGTTCACTGGGCCGCCGGCGCCGTGACCGGAGTTCTGGGTCGCCCGGCCAGGCCGAGATCCCAACCATTGTCGCGCTGGCGCAAGACCAGTTCGACTTGCGCCAAAGCCAGCACGAGGCGGGCGGGATCGCCGTAATAGCTCAGCGTGAGTTCGGCATCGCTCCGCGTCAGAGAGCGAATCTCCACGGATTGCACCTCATTCGCGCGATCGAGGCGCTTGCGCACATCGAGCCAGTCCTGCACGCCGGTCAGCGGCACGCTCACATCGAGGGTCACCTTCGTGTCGCTCCGCAGAATAGTCTGGCGCTTCCATTCTTCCTCGAACTTGGTGACGATTGATTGCACGGCCTGGACCATGAGGTCGGGAGTTGGCGTGCCGGAATAGCTTTCGACGATGGTTTGAGGCAGGCCGGCGCCGTATCGGGTCAGCGTCACCTGCACTGCCGTCGCGCCCGGGTTGGCGTCCGCCACCAGGACGCTGCCTGCCCCGTAGCGCCGCGCCAACGGATCGAGCCGGCCGAGATCGCCGGACAGGGCCTGCTCGGCCGAAATGGCGTTCTGATCGCTGTCATCGCCCTTAGGCTGCACCAAGGGCGCCAGCGCGTCGCTCGCATCCACCTTGGCCCAGGCGTCGCGCCAGGGGTTGGCGCCTTGGAAGAGCACTGGCAGACCGCCGGCCCGCACGATCGGCAGGACCAGGGTCGGCCTGGCCAGCGTGTCCGTGAAGGGTACGCCCGAACTGCGCAGCAGCGCGCGGATCTGCTCGCGCTTGAACACGACGGTCAGTTTGGCGATGTAGCGTGTGGCAGAGGTGCGCTCATCATTGACCTCGAAGCCCTGCACCAGATCGAGGAGCGCCGGATCGTCGACCTTTGGCAACCGCGGCCAATCCGAGATCAAAGTCATGCGTTGCAGAAGCGACTGGATCGCGTCGCGCTGACCTTGCGCCAGCGCCGACACCCGCGCGGTCGACGCGCTGTCGGCGGTGGCATCCACAGGCACGCCGACGACCGTGAACGGCTCGGCGGCGTACGCCACGACCAGCGGCGCGCCTACGCCGCCGACATATAGCAGGGCAACGAGCAGCACCAACGCCGCCGGGCGGACGAGACCACCAAGTCCCAGGCTCATTGCATTGCCGACCAAATTCAGTATGTTTCGTCCCGCCGGATCGACGCGCCTCCCGTGACGCGCGGTCTTTGCAGCAGCCGGCATTCTAGCAGCGGGGCGACCATAAACAACGGTAAGAGCAAACAGGGCAGCGGCCAGACGTATCGAGGCGCGGGCGTCGACATCGATGCCGGCGATGCGCTGGTCGAAGCGATCAAGCCGTTGGCGGCGGCGACGCGGCGCAAGGGTGCGGATGCGGCGCTCGGGGGATTTGGTGCGCTCTTCGATCTGAAGGCGGCCGGCTTCAAGGATCCGGTTCTCGTCGCATCGACGGACGGGGTCGGCACCAAGCTTAAAGTCGCTATCGAGGCCGGTGTCCACGACACGGTTGGCATCGACCTGGTTGCCATGTGCGTCAACGACATCGTAGTGCAGGGTGCGGCGCCCCTATTCTTCCTCGACTACTTCGCCACGGCAAAGCTCGACGTGATGCTCGGCAAAGCGGTGATCGCCGGAATTGCGGAGGGCTGCAAGCAGGCCGGCTGCGCCCTGATCGGCGGCGAAACCGCCGAGATGCCGGGTATGTACGCCGCCGGCGACTACGACCTCGCAGGCTTTGCCGTCGGCGCCGCCGAGCGCGGCACCCTGATCACGGGCGAAAACGTGGTGCCGGGCGACGTCGTGCTCGGATTGGCCGCAAGCGGCGTTCACTCCAACGGATTTTCACTGGTCCGGAAGCTCGTGCGCGACGCCGGTTTGGACTATGCCGCGCCGGCGCCGTTCGACAAAAACCGGAAACTCGGTCCGGCGCTGCTGACGCCGACGCGAATCTATGTGCGGAGCTGCCTGGCCGCGATCGCGACCGGTGACGTCAAAGCATTGGCGCACATCACGGGCGGCGGCTTGATCGAGAACATTCCGCGCGTGCTGCCGTCCGGAACGGTTGTCGAGCTTGATGCGCGAACCTGGTCCCGGCCGCCGGTGTTCCATTGGATGCAGCGCGCGGGCGGAATCGCCGACCTGGAAATGGCGCGCACGTTCAATTGCGGCATCGGCATGGTCGCGATCGTGGCACCGGATCGCGCGGAGGCCGTCGCTGATATCTTGCGCCGGCACGGCGAGACCGTCTCGGCGATCGGACGCATTTCGGCCGCCGCCGACAAGGCGGCGGAGGCGCGCGTCGGTCTCATGCACATGGAGGCGGCGTGGCGCGGCTGAAGGTCGGCGTGCTGATCTCCGGGCGCGGCACCAATCTCGGCGCCCTTATCGACGCATGCGCCGATCCGACGTTTCCGGCCGAGATCGCGCTGGTGCTCTCGAACAAGGGCGACGCCAAGGGGCTGGCGCGGGCCCGGGGCGCCGGCCTCAAAGTTGCCGTGATCGATCACCGTGGCAAGGCGCGGGAAAGTTTCGATGCGGAGGTCGACGCTGCCTTGCGGGCCGCGGGCGTGGAGTTCATCTGCCTTGCCGGCTTCATGCGGCTGTTCACGGCGGCGTTTGTCGAGCGCTGGTACAATCGAATCCTGAATATCCACCCCTCGCTCCTGCCGTCGTTCAAGGGGCTGCACGTGCACGAGCAGACGCTCGCCGCCGGCGTGCGCATCGGCGGCTGCACGGTGCACGTGCTGCGCTTCGCGATGGATACGGGGCCAATCGTGGTGCAGGCCGCCGTGCCGGTTCTGGACGGCGATACGCCGGAAAGCCTGGCGGATCGCATTCTTGCGGCGGAGCACAAGATCTATCCGCTGGCCTTGCGGCTCTTCGCCGAAGGCCGCGCCCGGGTCGAGGGGGATCATGTCCGTATTTCGGGCAGTTACGAGCCAGAGGGGGCGCTGATCAGCCCGCCCGCTTGAGCCGCGTCGGCCGGCCGGCATTCTGCGCAAGCCGAGAAAAATCTTCGGCAACGATTTGACTTGCGAAAAGTCATTGGAGCCCAGGACACGGAAGCGCGTCGCATCGCCGTCCAGCCGCGGCTGGCAAGGCGCCGTTGAGCGAAATCAATGCCAAACGATCGAACCGGTCCGATTCTAGAAATGGACTCGCCCGGAGAGGGCGCGCTGGTTGTCGAATCGATCCGTGCATGAGGGAGCGATGATGATGACGCGACGGAAAGCCAACGCCGGAATCCTCGCCAGCGCGGCACTGGCGGCAGCGGCACCGGTCGCGGTCGCCGAGACGCTTGCGCCACGCGCTTTGCCGCCGCCGCGCAGCGAAGGCGGCAAGCCTTTGGTCGCGGCGCTCAAGCTCAGGCGTTCCATCCGCGAATACTCGGACCGGGCGCTGCCCTCCCAGGTTCTGTCCGATCTGCTGTGGGCGGCGTTCGGCATCAATCGTCCGAGCGGCGACCGCACCGCGCCCTATTGGCGCCACGTCATGGTCATGGACATATATCTCGCCATGGCCGACGGCGTCTGGCTCTATGAGCCGAAAGCGCACACGCTGCTGCCGCATCTGCCACGGGATATCCGCGCCGCCACCGGGCTGCAGGATTTCGTCGCCACCGCGCCGCTCAATCTCGTCTATGTCGCCCATGGCGAGCGCATGACCGACGTCGCAGCGGAAGACCGCCGCCTCTACGCGTCGGTCGACGCGGGCTTCATTGGCCAGAACGTCTATCTTTACTGCGCCTCCGAAGGGCTCGCTACGGTTTTTCGCGGCGCGGTCGATTATCCGAAGCTCACGAAGGCGCTGCAGCTCCCGGAGCAGCAATTCGTGACCTTTGCGCAGACCGTGGGCTATCCGCGCGGCTGAATCCTAGCGCATCCGCGATTTCAGCTTGATCGTCCTGCCGTCGACGACGAAGCGGCCGTAGCCGTGATGGTGGAGTGTCTTTGGCCGCTTCTGCGCCGGGTCGGTCCAAGCCTTGAGCACTTCAAGGACGAAGAGGTCGTAGCGGCCGACCAGCCGCGTATCCGCCACCTTGCATTCGAGATTGGCGAAGCATTCGGCCACCAGCGGCGGCGCCACGCGCTTGGACGGCAGCGGCGTCAGATTGAAGGCCGAAAATTTCTCGACATCGCGGCCGGAGCAATTGCCGATGTCGGCGACCTTCTGCGCCAGCTTCAGCGCGGGAACGGCGATCACGCATTCCCGGCTTGCCCGCAAGGCGGCAAAGCTGTGATTGGCGCTGCTGACCACGCAGGCAACGAGCGGCGGCTCGAACTCGACCATCATGTGCCAGGACATGGTCATGACGTTGGCGCGGCCTCTACGCGCGGTGGTCAGCAGAACCACGGGGCCGGGTTCGAGCAGCTGATAGACTTTCGCAAGCGGCAGGTCTTTCATCATGGTCGGCTCTCCATGAGTAACCGCAATGCGATGTCAACTCGCCGCAGGTTACCGATGTCCTGTAGCGTCAATCTCACGGGCCTGAGGCAAGTGCCGTAGGAATTCGTCAAGCAATCCCGACAACCTTGGAGCGTCCGCCTCCGCGAACTCATAGCGCACACGAACCACCGGTTTCTTAATCGGCAGCAGCGCGGCGAGGTCGATTGGCGTGGCAACGACCACCACATCGACGGCGGCCGCCTCGATCGTCTTCGCCAGCGCCTGGCACTGTGCTCCGTCATAGCCGATCGCGGGCAGTACGTGTCCGATGTGGGGATATTGATCGTAGATGCCGCGGAACTCTGCCGGCGCGAAGGGCCTGGGATCGACGATGGTCGCGGCGTCAGCGGATTTTGCTGCGACATAGCCGGCGCCGAAGGCCATCCCGCCGTGGGTTAAGGTCGGGCCGTCCTCGATAACGAGCACGCGCCGGCCGCGTACCCGATCGGGGAAGTCAATGGTCACCGGCGACCTCCCGCGCACGATCGCTGCGCGCGGATTGCTTGCGTGCGCGGCGGCCGTCACCGCCGCGACGGCGGCCGGCGTGGCGGCGTCGGTCTTGGCGACGACGACGATATCGGCCATGCGCAGTACCGCTTCGCCGGGATGGTAGGTTGTTTCGTCGCCGGCGCGCAGCGGATCGACAAGCACGATATGAAGGTTCGGCCGGATGAACGGGAAATCGTTGTTCCCGCCGTCCCACAGGATGATGTCGGCCTCGCGCTCGGCGGCAGTCACGATCCGTCGGTAGTCGACACCGGCAAAGACGACGCTGCCGAGCGCGATGTGCGGCTCATACTCCTCGCGCTCTTCCAAAGTGCATTGACCCTCCGACAGATCCGCGGCGCTGGCGAAGCGCTGCACGGCCTGCCGTTCGAGGTCGCCATACGGCATGGGATGGCGGATTACCGCGACCCGCATCCTGCGTTGACGCAGCCGGAGCGCAAGCCAGCGGGTGAGCCCCGACTTGCCGCAGCCGGTTCGCACCGCCGAGACGGCGATAACAGGACGGGTAACGTCGATCATCGTCCGGCCCGGCCCGAGCAAGACGAAATCGGCACCGGCAGCGAGCGCCCGCGATGCTTTATGCATGACGTCGATGTGGCGGACGTCGCTATAGGCGAATACGACGCGGGCCGCCTTCTGCGCTCGACAAAGCCGCTCCAGTTCCTCTTCCGCAACGATCGAAATGCCGTCCGGATAGAGCGAACCGGCCAGGCTGCCGGGATAGCGACGATTGTCGATTCCCGGGATTTGCGCCGCCGTGAATGCGATTACTTCCGTTCCGGGGTCGTCACGATAGACCACATTGAAATTGTGAAAGTCGCGCCCGGCCGCGCCCATGATGACAGTCGGCACGCGATTCATTGGTCTTTGCCGCCGGGGTTCGCATCGCCTCGGTCGGCAGCCGCGGGCCGTCGCCGATGCAGTCGCGAGATGCTGTCGACGACGCCGGCAACCTCGTCGTCCGGCAACGGCGGGCGGCAACGACGGCTGTTCCAGCAGAGCAGGAGATCGAGGACGATTGCCGGATCGACTTCGTGCCAGAGAAGATGCCCGGCCAGTTGCGCGATGGAATTGTTGCGGCTGCCCTCTACCACACCGTCGCGTACGAGTTGCCGCCAGAAGCCGCGGGAATGCCCGCGCTGCTCGTGCTCCGCTCCGGCAAGGTAGGCAAACCATCGCGGCAACGTCGCCAGCGGCCGCTCGTCCGGACCGCATGACGGCTTCCAGGCGTAACGTCGACCGGAGGGATGCAATGACGGCGGCGCCACGACGTAGCCGCCTGTGCCGCGAATGTCCACGCCGCCCGTGATGCCGACGCGGTTGCCGATGGCGCCTTGTTCGTCGGCGAAGTATAGATGGCGGCCGCCGCCGCCCGTGATCGCCTCGATCGTCTGCGGCAGGTTCCCGTGCGCGCTTTCGAGCGCACTCAAGCTCTCCGCCCCGCCATGCGCGGGATCGACGTCGATGACCACCAATTCGGAAATCGGGCCCGTGACGATGCCGATATTGGCTCGCGGCCAGGCCGCGAACCAGCCGCGCACCTCGTCTTCGCTGGCGCGGCGATGCTGATATTCCTCCCAGCGCACCAGCGGGCGCTTCTCACCCGGACGCACCGGTATGACCGACCAACCGCGATGCAAATATCCAATGGCCGCCGTGCGCATTTCATTCTGGTCGGCCTTCGCGGTCATGGCCTATGCGCTCATCCTCTCCAGCGTCAAACTTGGCGTCGGCCGCCGAGGCGGCGGCGGAGTCCTGCGCTGCCTTCGCGGCATCGGCGGCTTGCTGCGCAGCGCCGGCCGCACGATCGGGCGAACCGATCCATTGGCCGGGCGAACCGCCCGGACAGGGAACTAGACGCGGTTAACCTCGTATTCTTCGCTGTTGTAGCCGAGCTCCGCCATGCCCTCGTCCAACAGATCGCCGAGTTGGGGCGTTCCCGCCAGGTAGGTCGCCGCATGCTTGTCGCGCGTTTGCCGCGCCTGGGTCAGCGCATCGCCCCAGCTGTCCTTGTCGAAGTCGCCTCGTCCAAGCCAGGTGAGCGCCAGAAGCTCGTTCATTTCGTCGACATTGAGGGTGGTCAGCACCGCCATGAGTTCCTGATAAGTCGGATCGTCCGCGAAGTCCTCCAGGATGGCGACACCCTTGTCATCGCTGGGATTGGATCCGGAATCGGGGTCGTCGGGCTCGACCTTCTCGTCGAATTCGCGAGCCTTGACGATGATGTAGTAGACCTTTGCCGGATCGATCGTGAGCATGGCACGCTCCTTGGCAACTTTGAATCATGGGTCGCTTCGTTTGCCTCGACGGAAATGCGGCGCACGTGCGTTACCTTGATGGAGAGCGCACGCGCGCCAGTTTCCCAGCGTCTCAGGGGAAGCAAGAGACGCTACCTTCCGGCGCACCTGGGGGAGATCCACCGGTGTGCAAACACTAGCCGATCCGGGACATCTGTTATTGATTCAAGTCAAGGACTTCGCTTAGGGCGTATGGCCGACTCTCGCAGATGGGCCGGTGGGCAAGGTGCCGCGCCGATCTTTTTGCGCAGCGGTTTGCGCCAAGCGGATGCCAATCGGAGAGCAGTTCAGCAATGACCGTCGAGCCCTTGCCAAGAAGCGCGCTGTACAAGGCCACCGACCCGTCCGCCCTCGGCTTCGCGACCACCGACGAGCTCGCCGATGCCACGACCATTATCGGCCAAGGCCGCGCGGCCGCGGCGATCGAGTTCGGCGTCGGCATGCCCCACCAGGGCTACAACCTTTTTGTCCACGGCCCATCCGGAAGCGGCCGCCATACTGCGATCGAGCAGGCATTGAGCGCGTGCGCCGCTACGCAGCCCCCGCCCCCCGACTGGTGCTATGTGAATAATTTCGCGACTCCGCACCGGCCCATCGCCATGCAACTGCCGCCGGGTATGGCGGCAACCCTTCGCAGCGACATGGAGCGCCTGCTGGATGACCTGCTCAACACCATCCCGGCCATGTTCGAAAGCGAGGATCACCGCAACCGCGTCCAGGCGGTCGATGCCGAGTTCAAGCACAAGAACGAGACGGAATTCGAGGCTCTGGCCGAAAAGGCGCATCAGAGAAATGTGGCGTTGATCCGCAGTCCGATGGGCTTTGCCATGGCGCCCCTTCGAAACGGCGCGGTGCTCAAGCCGGACGAATTCAACGCGCTATCGGAAGAGACGCGGCGGAAAATTCAGGAAGACATCGAGGCATTGCAGCAGGAGCTGCAGGAAATCATGCAGCGGGTTCCCGAATGGGATAAGCAGCGGCGCGATCGCATCCGCGAAATCAATCAAGAGATGACGCGCTTTGCCGTCAAGCATCTCATCGACGCTTTGCGCGAAAAATATGCCGTGCAAGCGGCCGTCCTGACCTACATGGATTTGGTCGAAACCGACATCGTGGATTCCGTGGAGGCCTTCTTGCCGACCGGCGAAACGCCGCAAGGCGCGACGCTGCCATTCGGGGGCGCCCAGGCCAGCCCGCGCGGACGCGCGGGATTGTTTCGAAAATACCTGGTCAATGTCGTCGTCCAAAATTCGAGCGCCAAAGGGGCCCCTGTCGTCTACGAGGCCAGCCCCACGCACGACAGCCTGGTCGGACGGGTGGAATACCTGTCCGAGATGGGCGCGCTGGTTACGGATTTCGGCCTGATCAAAGGTGGCGCTCTGCACCGGGCCAATGGCGGCTATCTCATTCTGGACGCGTTGCGGCTGCTGCAGATGCCCTACGCCTGGGACGTGCTGAAGCGCGCGCTGCGCGCGCGCGAGATCGTGATCGAGTCGATCGGCCAGATGCTGAATTTGATCAATACGGTATCCCTCGAGCCACAAGCGATACCGTTGAATGTCAAAGTCGTGCTCGTCGGCGGGCGAATGCTGTACTACCTGCTGTCCCAAGCCGATCCGGAATTCGAGGATCTTTTCAAGGTCACCGTCGACTTCGACGACGACATGACGCGAGACGAGGAAAACCAGCGGCTGTATGCAAGGGTCATAGCCTCGTTCACCCGCAAGGAATCCCTGAAGCCGCTGAGCGCCGCGGCGGTCGCCCGCATCATCGAGCACGGCGCTCGATTGGCGGGAGATTCCGAGAAACTAACGGCACGCCTGGGCGCGATCGCGGATCTTGCACGCGAATCCGACTATTGCGCGAAACAATCCGCGAGCGCGACCGTCGATGCCACGCATGTCGAGCAGGCGATCGCCGCGCAGGTGCACCGGTTGGACCGCCTGCGCGAGCGAGGTCAGGAGGCGATCCTTCAAGGCACGCTGCTCATCGACACGACGGGCTTGCGCGTCGGGCAGATCAACGGACTTGCCGTGGTTACTTTGGGGGGCTTCAGCTTCGGCCGTCCGAATCGCATCACCGCCCGCGTGCGCCCCGGGCGCGGCGAGATCGTCGATATCGAACGCGAGGTCGAGCTGGGCGGGCCGCTGCATTCGAAGGGCGTCCTCATCCTCGCAGGCTTCCTCGGCGGCCACTACGCGGGCGAGAGACCGCTGTCGCTGCAAGCGAGTCTGGTATTCGAGCAATCGTATGGCGGGGTCGAAGGCGACAGTGCGTCGTCGGCGGAATTGTATGCGCTGCTTTCCGCATTGGCCGAGATCCCGATCAGGCAGTCGCTGGCGGTCACCGGCTCGGTCAATCAGCACGGCATGGTGCAAGCGATCGGCGGCGCCAACGAGAAAATCGAAGCCTTCTTTGATGTTTGTGCCGCCGGCGGCCTCACCGGCGAACAAGGCGTCCTCATTCCAAAGCCCAATGTCCGTCACCTGATGCTCCGCAAAGACGTGGTCGAAGCGGCAAGCGCCGGGAAATTTCACATCTGGCCGGTAACGACCATCGAGGAGGGGATTGAGTTGCTGACTGGAGTTCCCGCCGGCCGGCGGGACGCCTCCGGCAATTATCCCGACGGCAGCGTCAGCGCGCGCATCGTGAAGCGGCTTACGGATTTCGCGAATGTGCATCGCGCCTTCGCGACCGACAGAGGAGGCGAAGACCGGAAATGACTTCCTCGACTCGCATCCTGGTCGCCATGGATTCGATGACGGATTGTCGCGACACAGTGCGGATGGCCGCAGATTTGGCGGAGCGCTTGCAAGGGGAACTGGAAGGCCTTTTCATCGAGGATATCGACCTGATCAATCTCGCGGCACTTCCGTTTGCGCATGAGATCACTTTTTCGGCGAGTTCCAGGCCGCTCGATTCCGGCGCCATGGAGCAAGCTCTGAAGGTGCAGGCCCGACAGATGCGCGACCTGCTGGTGGAAGCGGCGGAGCGGCGCAGGCTTTCCTGGCGCTTCCGCACGGCGCGTGGCCAGGTTCTCTCCGAGCTGTCGTTGGCGGCGACGGAAACGAATTTCGTCGCCCTCGGCCGCTCGCTCCAGACGCGGCTGCGTCAAGGCAAGGCCAGTACGCGTACTACGGCGGCAGCATCATCGACCACCACACTGCTACTCAGTCAGTATGCCGATGTACCGCTCGAAGGTCCGGTCATTGTTCTCTATGACGGCTCGCGCGCGGCGCTATGCGCCCTCGATATGGCGGGCCGTCTGGCGGGGCCCAAGCGCTCGGTATCGATCATGGCCGTTGCCGAGAGCAGCGAGGAGGCGAATCGCCTGCGGCAGCAGGCCCGCGAGCATTGCAAGGCCGAGCGGCTGAACATCGATGACCGTATTCAGCAATGCCGGGATGTAGAGGCCGTCGTTGCCGCGCTGCGCGCTGAACGGCAGGGAATTGTCGTCGTGCCCGTCGACGGCGGAATTTTCGGCGAGGAGGCTCTCCACGTACTAACGGGCGGTCTGCATCTATCTGTCTTAGTCGTGCGAGAACCCATAGGAGAGGGCAACACGCCGAAGCGCTGACGGGTCCGCCACTCGGCTTATCCGAAGATATGGGCTTCCCGCAAGCCGTCGAGAACGAATTGCACGGCGAGCGAGGCAAGCAAAATACCGAAGATCCGCTGCACGACATTCACGCCGGTTATGCCGAGGTGCCGCGTCAGGCGGGCAGCCAATAGAAGCGCGACGAACGCAATCGCCAGCACGGCAACCAATGTCGCAATGATCGTCACTTGGCCGAGCGGTCGACCGGATTGCGACCCCATCAACAAGACGATGGCGGTCATTGCGCCTGGACCGGCAATAAGGGGAATAGCCAGGGGAAAGACCGAGATGTCGTTCTCATGTTCCGCTTCGCGCTCCTCGGATTGGGTAATCGATGAGAGTCCGGAATGGCGAACCAGAACCATGTCGATTGAAAGCAGCATCAGCAGGATGCCGCCGGCGATGCGAAAGGCGGGAAAGCCGATGCCGAAGGCACGCATGACATCGTTGCCGAAGTAGGCAAAAAGAACGAGAACGCAACCGGCGACGATAGTGGCTTTGGTGGCGATGCGCCGCCGCGCTGCTTGGCTCGTATGAGGCGTCAGCGCCGTAAATACGGCAGCCAGCTCGATCGGCCCGACCGTGATGAACAGCGTCACAAACGAAAGCACTGCAGTATCGACCATCGCAAATTCCCATGCAGCCCGGCTGATCCTGCCGGCGTCTGATCGTGGCCCGTTTCGCCGCCAGCCGCCAACCACATTTCGATCGGTTGAATCGCCTGCGGCGCGGGAAGCGGCATGGAGCCCGGGTAGCGCGGGCGCAAGATTGCGGCGATTTGCCGGAAGCACCATCTTTCTCGTCTCGGCTGCGCCGCTGCTGGCGCACGGACCGCCGAGCCGGCCGCCGAGCGCCGAGGACCTGAGAAAGCACCAACGCGACCGGACCGAAGGTTGTCTTGCGGTCAGCGGCAGCGCCATCGAGGAACCCTGGAACCTGGCGCCGGACGGCACGCCGATCGAGATCCGGCCCTGGCGTCAAAACGCAGGTACCTCGGGGCAGCTTCTGTCCCGGAGTATGAAGCGGCAGCCGTCCCCAAGCGATATTGACCTCGATCAATGCGATTTCGCGCCTTCGGGTCATCCTTTTCCGAGCAACGGCAGACATGCTAGCGAGCCCGCGTTCGGCATCTGATTCTGCGTCTCCGATATTCCGCTATTTGAGGCGGAATGCTGCCGGCCAAGAAACGCGGCGAAAGCTAAATGGACGAGGCTGGATAAGTTGTTTCCGGTTGATTTCGAAACCATTGGATGGCTTGCGAATTGCCCACTTCAAAGCAACGCCAAAGCCCTGACCGACTGAAGGAGATGGTAAATGGCCCACAAACAGGTTTTGTTTCGTTCTGCGGCCCGCGAAAAGATTCTCCGCGGCGCGACGCAACTCGCCGATGCGGTGCGCGTCACGCTCGGGCCGCGATCGAAGTCGGTTCTGATCGAAAAGAAGTGGGGCGCGCCGATCGTCTGCAACGACGGTGTCACCATCGCCAAGGAATTCGACCTGAAGGACCCTGAGGAGAATCTGGGCGCGCGCATGCTGCGCCAGGCGGCCGAACGGACGGGCGACATGGTCGGCGACGGCACGAGCACCGCGACGATCCTGGCGCATGCGATGTTCGCCGATGGTGTCCGTAACGTTGTCGCCGGCGCCAGCGCGATCGATATCAAGCGCGGCCTCGATCGCGGCGCCAAGCTCGCCATCGAAGCGTTGCGGCTTCTGTCGCGGCCGGTGGCGACGCGGAAGGAAAAATCGCAAATCGCCGCCATCTCGGCGCACAACGATGCGGCGATCGGCGAGCTCGTTGCGGAGGCCATGGACAAGGTCGGCAACGAAGGCGTGATCACGGTCGAGGAATCCAGGACGACGGAGACGGTGCTCGACGTGGTCGAAGGCATGCGGTTCGACCGCGGCTTCCAGTCTCCCTACTTCATCACCACCCCGGAAAAGATGGAGGCGGTGATGGAGGATTGCGCAATCCTGCTGTCCGATCGAAAGATCGGAACGCTCAACGACATGCTTGCCCTGCTCGAGCAGGTCGTCAAATCGGGACGGCCGTTGCTGGTGGTGGCCGAGGACGTGGAGGGGGAGGCGCTGGCCACGCTCATCGTCAACCAGATCCGCGGCACACTGAAGAGCTGCGCGGTGAAGGCGCCGGGGTTCGGCGACCGCCGCAAGGCGATGCTGCAGGACATCGCAATTCTGACCGGCGGGCAGGTGATTTCCGAGGAACTCGGCGTCAAGCTCGAGCACGTGACCATGCAGCAGCTCGGCCGGGCCAAGCGTGTTGTTGTCGACAAGGAGAACACGACCATCATCGGCGGCGGCGGCGATCGCAAGCAGATCGACGGCCGCATCGAGCAGATCCGCCGCGAAATCGACAAGACCACAAGCGACTACGACAAGGAAAAGCTGCAGGAGCGGCTGGCCAAGCTGGCCGGCGGCGTCGCCGTCATCCGGGTTGGCGCGCCGTCGGAAGCGGAGATGAAGTCGAAGAAGGAGGCGCTCGACGATGCCATCAGCGCGACCAAGGCCGCCGTCGCCGAGGGCATCGTGCCCGGCGGCGGCCTGGCGCTGCTTCGCTGCGTCGAAGCGGTCGGGCAAGAAGAAGCGAAGTGCGAAGGCGACGAGCGGACCGGCTTGCAGATCCTCAAGCGCGCGTTGGAGGCGCCGACCCGTCAGATCGCCGAGAACTCCGCGGTCGACGGCGGGGTGGTGCTCGCACGCATGATGGATGGAAAGGGCAACTACGGTTTCGACGCCGGGCGCAAGGAATATGTCGATCTAGTGGAAGCCGGAATCATCGATCCGACCAAGGTCGTCCGCATCGCCCTCGAAAATGCGGTGTCTGTCGCCAGCGTATTGCTGCTGACCGAAGCGACCATGACCGAGATTCCCGAGGAAAAAAAGGAGCGCATGCCGGAGCCTGAAATGGCGATGTGAAGCGGCCCCGAGCGACAGGATCGTCTGGAGGATTTCCCGAAGCGGTTCGACGGTACGATGCCCAATTGGCGCAGCGGCGATTCAGTTCCGCCACTCGAAACGGAACACCGGCACTTTTTCGGCGAAGCCCTTCAGCCGCCTCTCGCCCAGCGCGACGAAGCGCGCCGCATCCTCCTCGCACATCTCGCGCACGAGTTCGGAGACGACGATGCCATCGGCTTCGGCTTCTCGGCACAGGCGGGCAGCGAGTTGCACGGTGGCGCCAAAAAGATCGTTGTGGGCGGCCACAGGCTCGCCTGCATGGATACCGATCCGCACCCTCAGCGATTCGGACGCATCGACGTTGTAGGCGGAAAAGCGCCGCTGGATGTCGGCCGCGGCGCGGACCGCGTTCGCCGCCTTGTCGAATGCCGCCATGATGCCGTCGCCGGTGTGCTTGACCTCGCGCCCCCCATGCGCGTCAAGCCCGCGCCGGACCAGCGCGTCGTGCACGCGCACCAGTTCGAGTGCCGCCGAATCGCCGAGGCGCGCCGTCAGTTCGGTCGAGCCGACGATGTCGGTGAACATGACGGCGCGTAGCCCGCCATCCAGGTCCGGCGCGGCGGCGTCCGGGGCCGCTCGCGGATCGCCGATGCGTCCCAAGAACGCCTCGACCGCGGCGAGCTCGACGGGGATGATGGCATTCGCGATTTGGCCGTGACCCTCGCGATGGACGCGCTCGGCGGTTGCCGCGTCCGGCGCATCGACGAGGCAGAACCCGGTACATCGCGCGGAGTCGAACCAATAGGTCATATACTTGACCCCGTACTTGTCCTGGATCGCGAGGTCCATGCGATGCGCCTCGGCGATCGCTTCGGCGGTCGCGCCCCGTATATCGTGGCGGTCCATGAAGATTGGCATGCAACTCTCCTCCCGTCGCTGCGACGTTTCAGGGCGTCGGACGGATGTTCTGGTTGATGCGGAACAAATTGTGCGGATCGTATTTGGCCTTGATCGCGGTGAGCCGCTTGGCATTGCCGAGATAGGCCCTCTCGACCCCGTCTCTATCGTCCTCCGGGATGAAGTTCACATAGGTGCCGCCGGTGGCGAACGGAGTGCAGGCGTCGAACAGCGACCGTGTCCAGGCGATGCATTTTTCGTCTTCCGCCGGGTCGCGCCAGCGCGTGTGAAGATTGATCAGGAACGCGACATTCCGGTGCGGATAGGCCGTCGCGTCCGCCGGCACGCGGTTGATCGCCCCGCCGAGTTGGGCGAAGGCCAGCTCCGTTTCGGCCGACGGCAACTTGCTCGCATACCTGACCAACACGTCGATCAAGCCGTTATCGAGGGCGGCGAAGGAATGCGATTTCCAATAGTTGCGCGCGCCGGGCGTCAGCAAGGGGTCGAGCGCGGTCTGCCAGCCGGCGAAGGGATGTGGTCCGATGACGTCGGCGATCGGTTTTCCCATCGCGCGCAACGGTTTCATCGCCCGCTCGGCGGCGTCCATTGGGCCGGCGTAACACGCCGCGAAAGCGATAATCCCGGTCCCGTGCACCTCCTTCGGCAGGAAAGGCAGCGGTGGCGCCGTCCGCATCACGAACCAACAGGTGAGCTCGTCAGGGGCGGATGCGACGATTTCGCGGTAGTGTCGAAGCAGGTCCCGCGCCTCGGAAAGCGGATATACGATCAGGCCGGATAACACATCGGGCCCCAGCGGATGCAGCCGGAACTCGAACGAGGTGACGATGCCGAAATTGCCGCCGCCGCCGCGCAGCGCCCAGAACAGGTCCGGGTTCTCCTTGACGCTCGCGCGGATCAGCCGCCCGTCGGCAGTCACCACATCGGCGGAAATGAGATTGTCCGCGGTCAGGCCGAACTTGCGGCTGATCCATCCGAACCCGCCGCCAAGCGTGAGCCCGGCCAATCCCGTGGTCGAGTTGATCCCGGTCGGCGTGATCAGACCGAAGGCTTGCGCCTCGCGGTCGAAATCGCCGAGAGTGACGCCCGGCTCGACGCGCGCGGTGCCAGCAGCGGGGTCGACACGAACCGATTTCATGGGCGTCAGGTCGATCATTACGCCGCCGTCGCACACCGCGCTGCCGGCAATGTTGTGGCCACCGCCGCGCACGGCGAGCACCGCGCCCGCGTTGCGCGCGAAATCGACGGCGGCCCGCACGTCGGCCGCACCTGCACAGCGCACGATCACGCCAGGCCTGCGGTCGATCATGCCGTTCCACACACTGCGGGCTGTGTCGTATCCTTCTTCCCCATCGGTCAGAACGGAGCCGCGGATGCGCGCCCTCAAGGCGGCCAACGTTTCACCGGCAACGGCCGCCGCTCCGCCCGTCAGCTGCGCCAGACTAAGACTGGTCATGTTAATCTCCTTTGGCTCTTCGTCTGCTGGGATCACGGGGATCGCAATCTGGATTAGCGGAGGATGCCGATTGCACGAGCAAAAGGCTTTACCCGGCGCTTCATTTGACCTTGAGATGCGCATGATTTTTCCTTAAGAGCGGCTGCGAAGCGCGACCGTGGAGCACGAACGTGAGATTTCTCTTCGCCGATCATGTGCTTGACACCGACCGGCGCGAGCTCCAGCGCGGCGGCGCGCCCATCGCCGTCGAGCCGCAGGTATTCGACCTGCTGGTCTACCTGCTCCAGAACTGCGACCGCGTCGTCAGCAAGGACGATCTGATCGCGTCGGTCTGGGGTGGCCGTATCGTCTCGGATTCGGCCTTGACCACCCGCATCAACGCCGCGCGCAAGGCGATCGGCGACAGCGGCGAGGCGCAGCGGCTGATCCGCACCATCGCGCGCAAGGGCCTTCGCTTTGTCGGCACCGTCAGCACGCCATCAAATACCGCCGAGCGAACACGGACCGCCGGTCTAGCGCCGGATGAAGTCCACGAGCGGTCGCGCCCGGCCGTGCCGCCATCCGACCGGCCCGCCATTGCCGTTCTTCCCTTCGTCAATATGAGCGGCGAGCCGGAGCAGGATTATTTTTCCGACGGCATCAGCGAGGACATCATCACCGCGCTTTCCAAGCTGCGCTGGTTCTTCGTCATCGCGCGCAATTCCTCATTCACCTACAAGGGCAAGTCCGTCCATATGAAACAGGTCGCCGAGGAGCTCGGCGTCGGCTACGTCGTCGAGGGTAGCGTGCGCAAGAGCGGCGACCGCGTGCGCATCACGGCGCAGCTCAACGACGTCGCCACCGGCAGCCACCTCTGGGCGGAACACTACGACCGTGGCCTTGCCGACGTGTTCGCGGTGCAGGACGAGATCACCGAGGCCATCGTCGCGGCGATCGAGCCGCAGGTCTACGCCGCGGAGAATTTCCGCGCCCAGCGCAAGCCGCCAGACAGCTTGGACGCTTGGGACCTGGTGATGCGGGCGCTATCGCATTTCTGGCGGGTGACGCGCCAGGACAATATCGTGGCCCAAGCGCTGTTAGAGAAGGCGATCGCCATCGACCCGAACTACGGCCAGGCGCTCGGCGTCCTCGCCGCCAGCCATTCGTTCTGCGCGCATATGGGTTGGGCGGACACGGCGACCGCGTTGCCGATCGCCGAACGCGCCGCGTTGGCGGCGATTCGGGCAGACAGCGAAGACGCATGGGCGCACTTGGCGCTCGGAAGCGTTTGCATCCTCACTAGGCGTTATGTCGACTCGTTGGCCGAGTATGAATCGGCGCTGCGGCTCAATCCGAATTTCCCGCTGGCCCAGGGTTACTACAGCCTCGCGCTGTCCTATTGCGGCCGCTGGCAGGACGCCGTCGAGGCCGCCGGCCGCGCATTGCGCCTGAGTCCGCGCGACCCATACTCCGCCATATACAACGGCATCGCCGCCTACGCCCAGTTCGTCGGATGCAACTATGACGAAGCGATGCGGCTGGCGCGCGAGGCCATCCGCCAGCGCGGCGATTTCGTCGGCGCCCACCGCGTCTTCGTCGCAGCCGCCGGCATGGCCGGACGAACGGAGGTTTCGGCGGCCGCGCTTCGCGAGCTGCGCCGCGCGCAGCCGAACATCTCGCTCGCCTGGATCGCAAGCAAAATGCCGATCAAGAAGGATTCCGAACGGGAGCACTATCTGGAGGGCTTCCGCCGCGCGGGCCTGGACTAGCCGCCTGCGTTCCAACGGAATCGTCAGCGCCTACCCGGACTGCTATAGCGGCGCTCGGACGCATCCCGCCCTTGCCAAGAACATTCCGAGCCGCCGCCCAATCCAACACTGCGGCAGGATCGCCGCGCGGCCGATCCTCGGCGGCCTCCAGCTTCAATACCGCCGGAGTCAATATTCAGGTGGGAATGGCGCGGCGATGAGAATAGTCAGACACCTGGGAACTTTGACGGTTTCTGATTACCAGCTCTCAGCGGAGCCGTCCCTGGCGATGGTCGCATCGGTCTGTTCCGCGTTTGCGTGACAGTTGGCGTGCATCGCAATCTGTCAGATTATTTGAAAGCCTCGGAAATTCTTACAATCGCCTGAGCGATGAAATGGCAATTATCTAGATGTATCAATCCGCGCATCTTTGGCTTGATTCTTGCAATTCTTCGTAAGCAGCGATCCCCAGCTGTACCGTTACTGCCATCTTGACGGAGGAAGCCATGCGTCTGCCAACGCGCTGGAAGCTTGCGTCATCCGTTGCGGGCATAATCGCCCTAGGCTGGATTGGCGTTGTGACACGCCCTGCCGAAGCCACCGTCATACAAATCAACTCGCGCGCCACATTTGATGCGCTTGGCGCCATCGTTCCAGTGGATTGGGGGGCCTTCGGCCCGACCGGAACATCCATATCCACTCCGGATTCCCGCACGATTGGCGGTATTACCGTCGGTGTTGCGTCTTCACAAGGGGTCCTTGCCCGGCTGGATGAGGGAAGCGGCTTCACCGGAACTTTTGCCGTCGGCGACCACCTGCTCGCCGACGCCGGCAGCAAGAGCGACACTTTCATAGTGAGCTTTGGCTCACCCGTCAGAGGCTTCGGGACACAGATCGACGCCCACTACATTAGCGGCGCCTTTACCGGGTTCGTTGAGGTCTTCACCGCGTCGAATGTGAAAATATTTACCGCCAATTTTTCCGGCAATGGCACGACGGCGGAGGACAATTCGGCGCCTTTCGTTGGTGTCGAATCGAGTGCGGCGGATATCAGCTTCGCTGAATTCTTTGTAAACCAGACGCTTCCGCTTTTGCCCGCCGGCGCTCTTGCCATCAATCGACTCGATGTGCTGGTGCCCGAGCCGGCGACGCTCGCGGTATTCGCTCCGGCACTGATGGGCATCATGTGGCTACGCCGCAGACGGCGGCGCGATCAACAATAGCCCGGATGCAGTTTTGTCAGGCGCCGGGGCGCAATGCCGTAGCGCGGACGTCGATGACATTCCTACTCGGCAAGGTCGTCATGGAGGACGGCGGGTTCAATGACGATCTTGCCGATCGACAATACCGCATGAAATGTCCGCTTCTTTGCAGTCGCCGTAGCAGCGCGACGTCCGTTCTGCGCCAATGACGGCCATCGCTGCCGGCCTCGCGCCAAATCTGGTCAGCCCCTAACAACGGACATCCAGCGAACCGTCGCCCACGTCCGCTTCGTGCCGCTTTCGCACCTCAATCACACCTTCACCACGGCGCTGCCAACGCGTGAGGGGGCAGCCAGCGCCATCCACCCATGACTTCAACGAAAACCGGCACAGTGCTAAAATTTGTCCTGTTCAAGGGTTCACCTGCGAAATGCCGGCTGAGATCGGGTCGGGACGTCGTCGCCAATCTGAGGCGGTATTTTCAGCCGGCCCGAAAGGCGGCCTGGGCGGTCATATTGCCGCTAACTGGCCCGGCCTGGAGAGGGATGAAGCATGAGCCCGCCTGAAACACGCTATGCCAGAAGCGGCGAGGTGAGCATCGCCTATCAGGTTTCGGGAGGCGGCCCGCTCGATCTGATCTATGTACCGGGCTTCGTGTCGAACCTCGACTTGCAGTGGGAAGCGCCGGGTTGGTCGCAGTTATTCGCCCGCTTCGGCAAGTTTTCCCGATTGATCCGCTTCGACAAGCGGGGCACCGGTCTCTCCGACCGGGTGTCCGGGTCCCCCAACCTGGACCAGCGCATGGACGACGTGCGCGCAGTGATGGACGCCGCCGGTTCAAGCCGAGCCGCCCTCTTTGGAGTCTCCGAGGGCGGTCCCATGAGCCTGCTTTTCGCCGCCACCTATCCCGAACGCGCCCGTGCCCTCGTGCTCTACGGCAGCTTCGCGCGCCACCCGGTCTTGGCAGACAAAGAGGCATTGCAGCGCAATCTTGAACTTATCGACCACCTCTGGGGCACCGGGGAATTCATCGCCCGCAATATGTTCACAACCAAAGTCACCGACGAAGTGCTTCGCCAGATTGCGCACATGGAGCGGCAGTCGGCAAGCCCGTCGGCCATCGCTGCGATCCTGCGCATGAACAGCGAGATCGACGTCCGCCACATTCTGCCCGCTGTGAGAACGCCGACCCTCGTGCTGCACCGGATCGGCGACCCGCGCGTGTCCATCGAGGCCGGGCGGTATATCGCCGCGCAGGTTCCCGGCGCTCGGCTGGTGACGCTTCCGGGCAACAACCACCTGTTCACAGATGATCCCCTGGTGACGGATCGCGTGGCCGACGAGACCGAGGAGTTCCTGACCGGCGCGCGCCAGGATTTCGATGCCGACCGTGTGCTCGCGACCGTGATGTTCACCGACATCGTCGATTCGACGCGGCGGGCGGCCGAGTTGGGCGACCGGCAATGGCGCGCCCTCGTCGAACGGCATGACGCCATTGTGCGCGGGCAGCTCGCCCGCTTCCGGGGGCGCGAGATCAAGAGCCTCGGCGACGGCTTCCTTGCGACCTTCGATGGGCCGGCGCGGGCGGTGCGCTGCGCTGCGAGCATCGCCGGGGCGGTGCATCCTCTGGGCATCGACGTGCGCGCTGGGTTGCACACCGGCGAGATCGAGCTGCGAGGTGACGACATTGCAGGCATTGCCGTCAACATCGCCGCGCGCGTTGCCGCCGCGGCCGGCCCCGGCATGGCCCTGGTGTCTGGCACGGTGCGCGACCTCGTGGCCGGGTCCGGGTTGCTTTTCGAGGACCGCGGCCGGCATTTCCTGAAGGGTCTGCCGGAAGACGTACAGCTCTACGCCGCCATGGCCTCCGGCGCAGAATAGGCTCGACCTCCTCGTGGTCTGGGTTTCAAGGTCTCTCTTGCCGGTGCGCCGCTTCTAAGCAATCGCGTCGCCGTAGCGGCTTGTCGCATTTCCGAGTTGGGTCAAGAGCGGCCGCCGCAATCGGCCTTGCGCCTAGTCGGCTAGGGTCAGCAAAGCGGACATTCGGCGAACCGTCGCCCACGTCCGCTTCATGCCAATTCGGGACCTCGGGCGGCTCCTGCAACGGGCGCTCGGCTGTGCCTGCTTCGCAACCGGCCGGCTTCGTCGGTCGACATCTCCGCGGATGCCTGACCTTTCACCCGGCCCAGCCGCTCGAACAAATTGCAGCGATGGTGTACTCTCTCTCTTCCCACTTGGACCAAAATCGATCGGCTCAGCGCCGTACGCGAATCTTCCCGGGGGTTGATTTGATGGCTGTGTTGCTGAACGAAATCCAATGGGGAGAACCGATCATTCCGCCAGCGCCCGATCCGGCTTGGGAGGTGGAGATCAAACGCCGGGGCGGTCGGGTCGCCGAAGTGGATCGGCGCGTGGCGCCAAATGCCTGGGTGCGGGAAGCCTGCCTCGGAATAACGATCTATCAGCCGATGGAGATTTCTCAGCGCCTGTACACTATCGGCGCCATGGTCACGGCCCAGGAGAATTCCTGCCGATATTGTTATGGCGCCAACCGGGCCTACCTGAAGATCCTGGGTTACTCAGAGTCGCTGATCAGCCGCATCGAACGCGATGTGCAGGTTGCCGAGCTGGATGAAAAAGAGCGCGGGTTTATTGCTTTCTGCCGCAATCTTGCCCGCTCGCGGCCGCGCCCCGCCAGAGCAGATCGCGACAGGCTGATCGCACTGGGCTACGCCCCCGCGGCGGTGCAGGAGATCGCTTTCTCTATCGCCATGGGCTGTTACTACAACCGGATCGGTGTCTTGATCGCATGCCCGCCGGAACACGGTTTCGAGCGGATGGCCAACGGCGTCGTCGGGCGGCTCATTGGCCTGGCAGCGCCGCTCATGCGCCGACTGGATGGGCGCGGCCGGCCGAAGCAACAGGCAGGCGCGATCGATGCAAAAACATTGGCCAGCGGACCCTTCGGCTCGGTGGTAGCCACTCTGGCGGGGCTGCAAGCGGCGATGGTCTTCAAAGCAGCCTTGGACGGTGCATTTGCCTCGACCGTATTGGCCCGAAGCACCAAGGCGCTGATGTTCGCCGTCGTAGCGCGTACGCTCGGCTGCAACCACAGCGAGGCCGAGGCACGTAAGCTGTTGTCGTCTGAAGGCTTCGATGCAACGGAGATCGAGACGGCGCTCGCGACTTTGGTCTCGAAAAGGATTCCCCCGAACGAATCCCGACTGCTGCCCTGGGTGCGCGACACCGTCCACTATCAGACCGTTGCGATCCAGAGCCAGACCCGTGCGCTGGTCGAGCAGATCGGTGCAACCGCGGCGCTGGAGGCGATCGGCGTGGCGGCGTTAGCGAATGCAACGGTGCGCTTGGCGATGCTGCTCGAATGACAGGCCTGCTCTGGGTCTGCTTGTCCGCATCGATACTGGCCACGCTCGTGTTGGGCGCAGCGCTGCTGGCGTCGCGCCGCCGCACACATCAGCTCGCGCGTTCGCTCGTGGATACCGAGAGCAAGCTTGAGCGGTTACAGCAGCAGTTCGAACGTTTTGTTCCTGCCGATGTGGTCGAGCGGCTGACGGGAGAAGGCGGCGATTACGCACCCCAGCGCCGCCAAGTCACCATGCTGTTCGCGGACCTGCGCGGCTTCACGGCGCTGTGCGACAGGCTCGATCCAGCCGTGACGGTCACCATGCTGAACGAGTATTTCCAGCACATGAGCCGATCGATCACCCAGCACCATGGCCATATCATCGAACTGGCCGGAGACGGCCTTCTCGCGCTGTTCGGAGCCTTGGAGCCTAACCCCTGGCAATGCCGCGATGCCGTGCTGGCTGCCCTCGATATGCGCCGCGAACTCGCCCTGTACAACACCGAACTGCGGGCGCGCGCGCTGCCTGAGCTCCGCTTCGGCATAGGCATCCACAGTGGTGAGGTCATCGCCGGCGTGATGGGGGCGGGTGCGCTCAATAAATTCACGGTCACCGGCGATCCGATCAACGTCGCTTCGCGGGTCGAGGGGTTGACCCGCGAACACCACGTCGACCTGCTGATCACCGACGAGGTTCGTCGCGCGCTCGACGACGGGTTTCATCTCCAACCAATGCCGGCGGCGCTTGTCAAGGGCAAGACGGAACCGATTCGAACCTACTTTGTGGCAGGGATACCCCCCCTTGCGACCTCGGCCGTCGCGTCGAGTTCAGGCTGATCCGGTGAGAAACGCCGCAGAATTTGCAATCGATCTCCGAGCCACAGAACTTTTCATCGGGGTTATTTGCAATTTCGGCTTCCATCTATTCTTCAACTACCGCCACTAAGCGCGAGCAAAGGTTGGGTCTGAGGGTTTTTCAATTTGCCCAGGCCCAAAATGAGCACCGATTTTCGCGCGAATGCGCGGCGTGCACGCTCTACGAGAACATAGAGCATTGGCGGCCGCGCGATGTCTCAAACGGATCAAAAGCGGTTATCCCCACCATCGTTGCATCTGTCCGGTTAGTCCCGAACGCCGGACATTCAGCGAGTCGCCGATGACGTCGCCTTAGCGCCACAAGTAGACGCTTAGTGCAGTCGGCGGGCGTGTTCATAGCTTGCCGATACCCTGCGACCAAACCTCCGGCGCGGATTCAACGGGAAACCGCATTGCGTTTCCGGGTTGCGTCTCTGGCGTGACACATGCCCGCCTATTTGCGGCGCGTTGCTCAGCGCGCTGAATCACGTCAGAAAGTCAATTGATAGGCGATGTAATAGGAAAATTCGTTGGTGTCGATCGCGTTCTGTACGCCGCGGCCCGCCGAGAACAATAGATGATGGTTCTCGGTGAAATCAAAAAAGCCGCCGAGATTAAAGCCGGTGCTACCTCTGCCGCCGACGAGATCCGCAGTTTGATGGAAAATCTCGCCGCCGAGCGTGAGCTGGTCGGTGATCTTGCGCTGGACCTGCCAGCCGGCGAACCAGAAGTTCTTATTGCCCGCACCCGGGTTGATCCAGTAGCCGCCGCCGCCATAGCTCGACCACTCACCGAAGCTCTTCTGCACCCAGACTGGCAGGAACGCGCGCGTGTGGCCTGTACCGAGGTGACGATCAGCATCTCCAGTTGCCGCTTCCAGCAACGGGAAGACGCCAACCATCGGCCGCCAACCTTCCTCATCCTCCTGGACGAAGCGGTACTTCACGCCGAGCTCGGTGTCGCCGTAGCCGGATCTCCAATTCCCGCCGCTCGGCTTGTCGAAGGCGAGCGGCGCGACGACATGAATTTGCAGATCCGGTGCGGCGCCGTAATTCACCTCGACACCCGGCAAGATGCCGCTGGTATCGCCACGGACATGCGTAGCGGCGGAGAAAGCGTACACCTCCCAATGCTGATACTCGACGGGCTCGGGATCGTCGGTTCGGAATGGCGGACCAGCCCACGCTGCGTTCGTTCCAGCAACGACCGCAAGGCATAGGAAGGGCAGGTAACCAATCGCTCTCATGGCTTCCTCACATCCGGTTGGGCGAATTCATGCTTGCCCGCTGGCCCTTGCAGGGCACTAGAGCCGCTGCCGCGGGGGACGGCTGCATTAGGTCCGGGTAGGGAATGCCCGTCTGAGCGGGCACCTTTACTTTCCTTGCAGAAGGTCCATGAACGGCGGGAAGGTCAGCAGAAACCCCACGGCCAGCAAGGCAAATGCCGCCACGTTGATCCAGCCCATAGAAACATTCTTTGTTCGCCACGAGCGGTTCAAAGCGAACCAAGACACGAGCCAGACGATGATCGCTAAGGTGGTGACGCCAGAGAGCGTGCCAGTCGGGTTGTAGAAGTTCAGCAGCTTGCCGATGGCGTTCGATGCATCGCCCGCCAAGGCCAAGATGCCGACCACAGCGCAGCCAATGCCAGCGGCGAGAATGGCGGCGGCGCCAGGTCCATTTGGGATGCTGTCGACGTCCAGGCCGGAGCCGCCCCGGTTTTCTGACATGCTCATCGCTCGCCCTCCTTCAAGATAATTACCGACCCGCCTCGGACAGGCGCGTATTTGTTCAAAAACGCGCCGAACGCCCCAGCGACCCCTGTCGCGACGAAGGCGGCTACGGCAAAGCCCAGAACCGCAGTGCGCATAAGCCGCGGTCTGGTGATCGCACGCCCATATTTCATGGTGACGTAGGCCACCATGGTCATTGCAATGGGCGCCAACCAAGCAACATGCTCCTTCCATTCCATCCCGACGTTATGCCATTCGGATGTTTTCCCGCTCGACAAGAGCAGACGTCGCGGATAGTCCGCCAGGTCGCTGGCCCCCGCAGGCGGGACGGCGCGATACCACGGGTACACGATGTAGGCGCCCGAGAACACCGTGAGCCATGCGAGGATGACCATGGCCACGAGATAGGCGTTCATCAGGTTCTTCTCTCGTTGGCTCGGCAGAGTCGGGGCGCCCGGCGCAGATAGACGGTAGAGCTCCGCCAACGCCCCAGAGAACGCCAGCATGAACAGGGCGCCGAATCCCATCCCATGCAACACCGTCCACAAGTCGTGAGTTGAGATTTCCATGAGAACCCCCGGTTCTGTTCAATGGCAGGATAATGACCGTTCGACTCCTGGTGTTGATCTGGATCAGAGAGTATCGCGGATCGATAGCGCGAGTCGACTGCTTACCCTACTCTGACTTGTTGACGTCTGGCTTTTCATTTTCGGCTGCGATTGACCTCCCCCAAGCTTCGCGGATGCGGCACCGGTTCTGCCCCGGTCAGGCTTTCGCAGACCCGTGACGATGGCCATGCACTGCCCTATGGTCTCCATGTCTTGCAAAGCGGATGGGCCATGGAAGATCGATTCCTGTATGCAGGCCTGATACGGCTTCACGTGCTGCACCACGCGGTGCGGGAGCCGGTCTACGGGCTCGCAATGATTGAGGAACTAGCGCGGCACGGATACCGGCTGAGCGCCGGCACGCTCTATCCGATCCTGCATGGCCTTGAGGAAAAGGGTTACCTTAGATCCGTGGAGCGCCGATTCGGAAGGACCACGCGCCGCGTCTATCGAGCAACGCCAACTGGCCGGCGAGTACTGCAATCCGCGAAGATGAAGGTCAGTGAACTATTCGGCGAGCTCTTTGAGGACGTGAATGGACGTGGACGCAAGAAGGCCGGTACGGCGAACAAGGGTCGTGCCTTGGGATTCTAACTTCTCTGCGGGATCGTCGCCGCGAAACGCGGCATCGCTGCCGAGTCGCATGAACTTCCGCTTCGGGTCAAATGCAGCCGTTGGGGGCATCTTGGCGCTTCGTCCGGTGGGCCCTGAATATCGGACATTCAGAAAATCGAGCCTGGTGTCGGCTTAGTGCCAACAACGGACTTCGGTCCACTGCGCGCCGCTAGGTATCGGACATCCTTTGGAGCCCGCAGCAAAAAGCGTAACCTGGGGCCGACCTAGTCTGGAGGCAGCCTTGGCAAACGAGCGGCCGAACCGGCGGCTTGCGGCCATCCTGGCGGCGGATGTCGCCGGCTACAGCCGGCTCACGGGCGGCGACGAGGAAGGCACCCTCGCGCGGCTTAGAGCCATCCGTAAGGAACTGATCGATCCCGCCATCGCTGCTCATCGTGGCCGCTTGGTCAATACCACCGGCGACGGGGCCTTGGTGGAATTCGCCAGCGTAGTTGACGCCGTGCGTTGCGCCATCGAAGTGCAGCGCGGCATGTTGACACGGAACGTCGGCTTCCCACCCGACAGGCAAATCCAATTTCGCGTAGGCATCAACCTCGGCGATGTGGTTGTGGAAGCTGATGACGACCTCATGGGTGACGGCGTAAACGTGGCGGCGCGTCTTGAGGCGGTTGCGTCGCCTGGCGGCATTTGTGTCTCCGACGATGCCTATCGCCAAGTGCGCGACAAGCTCGACTATGGTTTCGAGGATCTCGGTGAATTGCAGCTGAAGAATATTGCCAGACGCGTGCATGCGTACCGAGTTCGTTTGGATGGGTCCGGTGCGGCAGGGCATGCGCCCATCGCCAAAGCAATTGCCGTGGCGCTGCCCGATAAGCCGTCACTTGCCGTATTGCCCTTCGAAAATATGGGCGATGCGGTTGCGGACGTATATTTCGCCGACGGGATCGCCGAGGACATTATCACCGAGCTTTCGCGCTATCCGGACCTGTTCGTCATCGCCCGCAACTCGTCCTTCACCTATCGCGGCAAGGCAGTGCGGGCGACGGATGTGGCGCGTGAGCTTGGCGTACAGTACGTCGTGGAAGGCAGCGTGCGCCGCGCAAGCAACCGGGTTCGCATCACCGCTCAGCTGATCGACGCACGCAGCGATAGTCATCTGTGGGCACAACGCTACGACCGGAGCTTGGAAGATGTTTTCGCGGTGCAGGACGAGGTCACCGCCAACATTGTCGCGGTGCTGCCGGGGCGGGTCGAGGCAGCGGCACTCGAGCGCGCGAGCCGGAAGACCAGCAACTCGCTTGAAGCCTATGATTATCTCTTGCGCGGCAAATTTTGCCATCACCTGGAAAATGCCGAAGCCAACCGGGAAGCAGAGGCGCACTTCGACCAGTCGATTAAGCTCGACTCGCGATTTGCTTCGGCCTGGGCGTGGAAGGCCTGTACGCTTGGACAGGCTTGGAACGCCGAGTTTCGACCGCGCACGCCGGAACTCTTCCAGCAGATAAATCAATTCGTCGAAACCGCAGCCGGCCTGGACGAGAACGATACGGAATGCCATCGCATCATGTGTCGCCTTGCGTTGTCGCAGGGGCATTACGCAAAGAGTGAGCATCATCTTGATCGTGCGCTGGCGCTCAATCCCAACGATCCGCGCCTTATCGTGCAACGCGGCATCAACCTGACGTTTCTCGGCGATCCGGAAGTCGCGATAGCGTGGATCGAGCGGGCAATGCGTATCGACCCTTTCTCGGCCAGCCGATACTATCTTGATCTGGTGCGCGCCCTTTTCACGGCCGGACGTCCCGCCGAAGCGATTACCGTGCTGGAGCGCAACGCTCGTGAACATCACGAACATTATCTTTGGCTCGCCGCTTGCCATGCAGCGGCGGGAAATGAGGCGGCAGGGCATGAAGTCATGCGGAAGGCAATCGCCTTGCGGCCCGACGTGTCGATTGGAGCCGTCTTCGGTAGGTGGCCACCCTGGAAGCGGGCGGAAGATAAAATCCGTCTGCGCGATGCTCTGGTACTGACAGGGCTGCCGAGCTGAGCACTCTCGACGCGCCGGACGTTGCCGTCTTCAAATTCGCGGAATGGCTGTTAGGGGCCGGACCAGGTAGCGGCTCGCCGACCGCCGATCACGTCGGCCTCATGCGAAGAAAAGCCGTTCGCACGTCGGGCAGCTTCGCGGTTTGAATTCCACCAAGCCGAATCTTGGATCTATTCCAGCCCGGCCTTTCGCATGCCTTCCAGGAACTTGGCCATTGGGCCAGCCGTATAGGGGACGTTCTGCTCGATCCAGCCAATGGAGAGATCGGGATGCCATTCCTTCAAGCGCGCAAGAGCCTCTCGAGCTTCGTCGACTCTTCCGGCTTGCGCTAGACTTGCAATGTGAATGCGATAACCCGCGGTGAATGTCGAACGCTGTTGCAAAGCCTTGTTACTGTATTCGACTGCTTCGGCATAGCGTCCGGTGAAGTAGCGGACGATCGCAAGACCCGCGTTGAAGATCGCATTCTGCGGGTCATGCGGGCTTAGACGCATCGCCTCCTCCAAATGGGCGCTTGCCAGGTCATTTTGACCGTCGAACGCGAGCGCCCAACCGAGATACCCGTGCGCGGCTGCGAAGTTGGGGTTAAGGGAGAGCGCACGATGGAATTCGGCCGTCGCGGTGGGGGTTTGCCGTTTCATGAACGCCGCAAAACCGAGGGCCAGATGTGCCGAAGGGTCGCTGTCGTCAAGTTCGACTGCCCGGGCGGCATGGCCGGCGGCCAGTTGCAATTGCTGATCGGTCAGGCGCGAGCCGACGTAGCCCGACACCAGCATTGCGAATGCCAATTGGCTGTGCGCCGGAGCATACTCGGGGTAGCGCTCAACGGCGCTATTAAGCAATTCGATTGCCGTTGCGATCTCGCTTTTGGTCAACCGCCAGAATAGCGAATTCGCCCGGATCACCATATCCCAAGCGCCAAGTTCTTCCGACGAGCGGCTTTGCGAGCGCACGCCCTCGGCCTCCAGCAGCCTAGGCTCTATCGCGCCCACGACCTTCTTCGTGATTTCGTCTTGCAACGCGAAAATGTCGCTTAGCTCGCCGTCGAAATGGTCGGCCCAGATGTGGTTGCCGGTCGAGGCATCGACCAACTGCGCGGTGATGCGCACGCGATTGCCACCCTTGCGGACGCTGCCTTCCAACACATAACGCACACCCAGCTCACTCGCCGCGCGCTTAACGTCCACCGCCTTGCCCTTGTAGCTAAACGAAGAATTGCGCGCGATCACAAAGAACCAGCGCAGTTTCGACAGGCCGGTGATGATATCCTCGGAAATGCCGTCGGCGAAATACTCCTGCTCCGTGTCGCCGCTCATGTTCACAAATGGCAGCACGGCAAGGCCCGGCCGGCCGGAGAACGACTTTTCAACGTTGCCAGGAGCGTCGGCGGATTTTTTCGACGTCGAGTGCTCGGCGATACGAACGCGATGAACGCCGACCGGCCGGGCGATATTCTTGACCGTCTGTTCGCCCATATCCTCGAAGCTGAAGCTGAGCTTGTCACGCACCTGGTCGTGAACGTTGCGCGCGACGCAGATTCCGCCGGGCTCCGCAAGTGCCTCCAGCCGAGCCGCCACGTTGACGCCGTCGCCGTAAATGTCGTTGGCGTCGCTGATGATATCGCCAACATTGATACCGATGCGGAACTCGATGCGCTTCTCGTTCGGCACTTCGCTATTGCGTTCTGCCATGCCGCGCTGGATATCGACGGCGCAGCGCACGGCGTCGACGACGCTGGCAAACTCCACCAGCATCCCGTCGCCGGTGGTCTTGACGATCCGGCCACGATGCTCGGTGATCTTAGGATCGACCAATTCCTTTCGATGCGCTTTGAGCTGTCGAAGCGTGCCTTCCTCGTCGCATCCCATCAAACGGCTGTAGCTGGCGACGTCGGCTGCCAGAATCGCGGCGAGCCGGCGATCGACTCTCTCTTCCGCCATGCCATCCCCTCCGGCTATGCCGGTCAAAATCCCTCAAATAACCTGCCTGACAACTCCTAGAGTATCCGTATCCCGCACATGGAACAAATTTCGCGATTCTGCGGCCCTCTCCTGCGACAGGCGCCGGATCGGCATATCCCTGTAAATGTGCGTCAATGAATCCGCACCGTAGCCGATTTTGAGCGTGGCGGGAAATAGGTCACGCGCCGGCATCTGCAAGCGCTTCAAAGGCTCGATCGCAGGTCGAGGCGCCATTGCCGCATTCCGCCGCCGCTACATGGTCCGCGCCAGCAGCGGCTTTAACTTGGCAAGCGTTCTGGTGTTGAGCACGTCGGCCTTTTCGAGCCAGCCGCGACGCGCCTGGCCGACGCCGAAGCCGAGGTTCGCGAAATCGCCGATGCTATGGGCGTCCGAGGCAATGCTGATGAGCACGCCTTCGGCACGCGCGGCTTGGCAGTGGACGTCCGTTAGATCGAGCCGCTCCGGTTGCGCGTTGAGTTCCAGGAAGCAGCCGCGCTCCTTTGCCGCCCGGATGATGCGCGCGACATCGAAGGCGGAAGCTTCGCGGCTGCCAAGCAGGCGGCCGCTCGGGTGCGCCAGGATGGTGAAATGCCGATGGTCCATGGCACGCAGAATGCGCGCCGTTTGCTTTTCGGCCGGCAGGGTAAGGTGGCTGTGTAGCGCGCCGATCACCAGGTCGAGCTTACCGAGTACGCTGTCCGGCAGATCGAGGGAGCCGTCCTCGAGGATATCGACCTCGACCCCCTTCAGCAGCACGATGTCTTTGAGCGTCCCGTTCAAACGATCGATCTCGTCCAGCTGCTTGGCGAGCCGCCGCGGATCGAGGCCATGCGTCATGGCGAGGTGCCGGGAATGCTCGGTGATGGCCAGATATTCCAAACCGGCGGCACGCGCGGCCGAGGCCATGTCGGCAAGCGAGGCGTTGCCGTCGCTCGCGTTCGTATGGCAATGCAGATCGCCGCGAAGATCACCCGGCTCGACCAGCTTGGGCAGCGCGTGCGCCTTCGCCGCCTCGATCTCGCCACGTTCCTCGCGCAATTCCGGCGCGATGTAGGGCAAACCGATGCTGCGATAGACCGATGCCTCGGTGGCACCCGCGATGCGCTGCCGCCCGCGGTACACGCCGTATTCGTTGATCTTCAGGCCCGCGTCCTGCCCCATGCGGCGAAGCCGGATATTGTGCGCCTTGCTGCCGGTGAAATAGACCAAGGCGGCGCCATAGCTCTCCTTGGCGACCACGCGCAAATCCACTTGCAGATTGTTCCGCAATGTGACCGTCGCTCGCGTCGGACCGCTCGCCAGAACGTCGCGGACCCGGTCATAGGTCGCAAAATGCGCGATCACTTTGGCCGATGCCTTAGCAGTCGCGAGAATGTCGAGATCGCCCACCGTCTCCCGTGCCCGGCGATAGCTGCCGGCGACGATCACCTGGTCGATGCCCGGCGCTTGTCGAAGATAGGCAACCAATGCATCCGCCTCCGCCTTCGCAACGGCAAGAAGCATGCGCGTCGCCGCGGCCATGGGTGCGGCAAGCCCGCCGAGCACGCGCTGCTCGATGGCGCGGCCGAAACCCGGCAATGCCGCAAGCTTGCCGGCCTCCGCCGCCTTTTTCAATTGATCGAGACGGACGATGCCGAGCTTGTCGTGCAACATTCGCACGCGCTTCGGACCGAGACCCGGCACGCGCAGAAGCTCGGTCACACTGCCGGGCATCTGGCGTTCCAATTCGCGCTGTAGGGCGATGCGCCCTTTCTCGGTCACCTCGCGAATCTTGCCGGCGAGGTCCTTGCCGATGCCGGGGAGTTCCGACAGATCAGCTCCCTGGGCCAGCATGTCGGCGACCTGCTCCTTCAGTCCGCGCAGCGTTCGCGCCGCATTGCGATAGGCGCGGACCCGAAACGGATTCGCCGCCTCGATTTCCAACAGATCGCCGATGTGATCGAACATGGCGGCGATCTCGTCATTGCGGGCGTGCACGCGTTGCAGTCGCTGCATTATTCATTGATATGGCATTGCGGCGCCGGCGGCTTTGCGCGAGATCAATCCCGTCCGGCCTTGCCCGCGGATTGATTTGGGTCAAGGAATCGTCCGGCGATACGTGTTTCGACTTGGAAAATTCCGGGCTGCCCCGGACCTTCGGCCGCTTCGCCGCGATTGGGCAGTTTGCCGATAGGCGATTCGTCATGGCCTTGCGAAGCATTCCGGTGATCGGCGAATACGACGCGGCGCCGGAGTCTTCCGGCATCCCTGCCGTGCCATGACGGACACCAGCCGGCTGCCCTGGTGGCAGGCGTTATGGAAGTACTCTTTGTTCGAGGCTGCGGACTCAGCCTGGTCGCTGATCGTCGTCTCCACGTATTTCGGCACATTCCTCCAGGTCGGGTTGAACCGGTCCGGCTCCGAGTTCGGCTGGGCTATCACCGTTGCGAGTGCGGTCATCGCGCTGGCATCGCCGTTGCTCGGCGCCGCGGCCGACGAGCGCGGCCGCCGGCAGCCGTACCTCCGGCTCTGCGTCGCCGGAGTCGTTTGCTTCACCGCGGCGCTGAGCTTCGTCGGGTCGGCCTGGAGCGCGATTGCGTGCTTCATGCTGGCCTACATCAGCGCCAATGCGGCGTTCACCTTCTTCACCGCGATGCTGCCGGCGGTCAGCAACGAGCGCAACGTCTCCGGTATCGTCAGCATGACGGTCGGCATCGGCTACGTCGGCGGGCTGGTCTGCATCACGGCATTGAGCCTGCTGGCGCCTAGGGATATCGACGCCGCTCGCGTTTTCTTGCCCATGGCCGTCATCTACCTGGCCTTTGCCTATCCCGCCATGTTTGCGAGCCCGGATCTGCCGCAGCGCGCCGTCAAATCGCCTGGCTTGGGAGCGGCGTACAGGCGCATCGCGGAAACGTTTGGCGAGGCGCGGAAGCACCGGCATGCTTTTCGCTTCCTCATCGGCGATTTCCTGTACGAGAACGCGGTCGCATCGGTGATCACGGTGATGGGTCTTTATGCCCGTAACGTGATGGGGTTCTCCGCGAGCGAGCTCAAGGGCGTGTTCGGCCCCGCCATAATTGTCGCCGCTCTGTCGGCCTGGGGCATTTTCGGGCCTCTCACAAGGAAGATCGGACCGAAACGCGCCACGCTGATCGTTCTCGCGATTTGGCTCGCGCTGTTCTGCGCCGCGCTCGCGGTTCGACCAGGGACAAGCTTCAGCCTCGGCCCCGTCGTCGTAAGCACGAAGCTGCTTTTCACTTTTGCCGTCGCCCCGCTCGCGGGTCTCGGACTTGCCGGCGTATGGACGACGAGCCGCGTCCTGCTCACGGCCCTGACGCCGGTCGAGAAGTCCGGCGAATTCTGGGGCCTCTACAACCTGTCCGGACGGACGGCGAGCATTCTGGGGGACGCGACCTGGTCGGTGATTCTCACCGTCCTCGGCGAGGGATTGTTCGGCTACCAGATCGCCATTCTGGTCCTCGGACTCTATGTATTGCTCGGCGCGGCCTTCATCGCTGCATTGCCGGACGTGCGGCCGTCGCCCGGCAATTTCGCCGGACCCAGCAATTCGCTATCCCCAAGCCGCCAAGTCGCGATCAATTCGCGCTCTTGAGGCCGAGCTTCTTCGCAAGGTAGTCCATTGCGCCGTCGAGGTTCGACAGGCGCGGATAGTCGCTTTCCGGGACATCGAGGCCGAGGCTCTGATGCAGCGCGATGATGAAATTGAGGAAGTCCATCGAATCGATGTCGATCTGGTCGCGGAACGCAAGTTTCGGATCGATCTCCGCCGCCACCATTTCCGGCGCGACACTGCCGAGAGCCGTCAGGATGGCGTCCTTGAGTTCCGCATTGGTCATAGCCGGTCCGGCTCCAGCAAGAGGCGCGCGATCGCAGCCAGAAATCGCGCGCCGCGGTGACCATCGCTGACACGATGATCGGCCGCGAGCGACGCAACAAGGACGCGGCGCGGTGTGACGGCGCCGTCTACGATCCAAGGCCGCGCCGAGACCGCGCCGAAGCCGACGATTGCGACTTGCGGCGGATAGATCACGGGAAATACCGTTTCAACCCCCTGCTCTCCCAGGTTGGTGACGGTTATGGTCGGATCGGACAATTCCGAACTCCGCAGTCCTCCGGCTCGGGCGCGGCGTACGAGATCGCGAAGCATGGCCATGAGGTCGCCTAGCGCCAGGCGGTCGGCGTCGTGAATGGCCGGCGCCACGAGACCGCCTTGGCGAAGCGAGACGGCGACGCCGAGATGCACCGCGTCGACCGGACGAAAGCCGTCCTCGGTCCAGTAGCCGTTGAATTCGGGATAGCTGCGGAGCTCGACTGCCGTCGCCTTCAGCAGCAGGACCGAGTGCAGCAAGCGGTCGGTCACGGGACGTTTCATGTTCTCGGCCTCGAGCCAGCGTAGCGCCGGCTCGAGATCGATCGTCGTGCTGAGATAGTAGTGCGGAATCTCCCGCTTCGAGCGCGCCATGGCTGCGCCGATGGCCTGGCGCATGCCTTGCGCGGCGGCCAGCGCGGGGGCTGGGCGTTGCGCGGCTGCCCGTTCCACATCGGCCAGGGAAATGGCGCCTCCGGCGGCGCTCCCCGGCAAAGCGGCAAGATCGATGCCGAGAGCGGCCGCCTGCCGGCGCGCCGCGGGAGAGGCGCGAACGTGTCCGGATGTGGCAACGGGGGCCGGCACCGGAGGGGCCCCGGCGGGCGCTGCGGGTCGGAGCGGCTTCACCGCCTGCGGCGGCGGAGCGTGAGCCGGCGCAATCGGCGGGACGGCGGGCGCCTCGCCCGCAGAGCGGATGATTGCCATGACAGCGCCCACCGGCAGCTTTTGGCCCGGAACGGCGACCAGCTTGTCCAGGACGCCGTCCCGGAAAACCTCGATCTCGATGGCGCCTTTCTGGGTTTCGACGACAGCGATGATATCGCCGCGTTGCACCCTATCCCCAGGCTGCTTCAGCCACTCGACCAGCGTGCCCGCTTCCATGTCGGCGCCGAGCGCCGGCATTCGAAATTCAGCCATTGCGTCCAAGCGTAGCGCGTACTGCCGCCGCGATGGTTTCGGGCTGCGGCAGGGCGGCATCTTCGAGATGTTTCGGATAGGGTATGGGTACCTCCACGGTGCAGACTCGCCCGACCGGCGCGTCGAGATCGTAGAAGCATTGCTCCATGATCCGCGCGCTGATTTCGGCCGCGAGACTGCCGCTCCGCCAACCTTCGTCCACCACCACCGCACGACGCGTCTTGGCGACGGACGTCATGATGGTCGTATCGTCGATCGGCCGCAGGCTTCTGAGATCGATGACCTCCGCCTCGATGTTGTCGGCACGAAGCTGCTCGGCCGCGGCGAGACACTTCCCAACATTGGCGCTATATGCGATCAGGCTGACGTCACGGCCGGCGCGGCGTACGGCGGCGCGATCGATGTCCGCATGTCCAGCGTCCTCGCCAAGCTCGCCTTCCTCGCCGTAGAGCATGGCATGCTCGAAGATGATGACCGGATCAGGATCTTCCAGCGCAGTCCACAACATGCCGCGCGCGTCAGCGACCGTCGCCGGCGCGACAACCTTAATCCCGGGAACATGCGCGTACCAGGCTTCGAGGCTGTGCGAATGCTGCGCCGCGACCTGTCGCCCGGCGCCCGTTGCCATGCGGATGACCAGCGGCACGCTGACCTGACCACCCGACATGTGGCGCAAGGTGGCGGCGTTATTTACGATCTGATCGAGCGCGAGCATGCTGAAATTCACCGTCATGATTTCGACGATCGGCCGCATGCCGCCAAGCGCCGCGCCGATGCCGGCGCCGACGAAAGTCGATTCGGAAAGCGGCGTGTCGCGCACGCGCTCGGGCCCAAACTCGCTGAGCAATCCTTTGCTGCAGGCATAGGAACCGCCGTAGCGGCCGACATCTTCGCCCATGAGGAACACCCTCGGATCGCGCTGCAGCGCCTCGCGCAGTGCTGCGCGCACGGCCTCGCGATAGGTGACCATGGTCATGCTGCGGCCTCCGGTTTCGCGATTGGCCGGGGTGTATAGACATCCTTGGCGAGGTCCTTGATCGGCTCCCAGTGGCCGGCTTCGGCAAAGGCCACGGCGTCGTCGATCTCGGCGGCAACGGCGGCTTCGATCCGCGGCAGATCGTCGGCGTGCAGGAAACCGGCATCTCTCAGCCAATCGGTCAGGCGCAGAATAGGATCCCGCTTCTTCCATTCCTCGACTTCCGTCTTGCTCCGGTAAAGCTCGGGGTCGTACATGGAATGCGCGCGGAAACGGTAGGTGCGATTCTCCAGAAAATACGGACCCCGATTTTCGCGCACCAAATTGGCCGCGCGCCGCGCCGCCACTTCCACCGCGACCACATCCATGCCGTCGACGGACTCGGCCGGGATCCCGTAGGCGGCAGCGTGCTTGGTCAGATCGGTTTGCGACAGCTCGCGTTCGATTGCCGTGCCCATGGCGTAGCGGTTGTTTTCGCAGACGAACAGGACCGGCAGCTTCCACAGCGCCGCTAGATTCAGGGATTCGTGGAATTCCCCCTCCGCCGCGGCGCCGTCGCCGAAGATGCAGGCCGTCACCACGGACGCATTGCGCATCTTGTCGGCGAGCGCCAATCCCACGGCGAGCGGCAGTCCGCCTGCGACAATGGCGTTCCCGCCATAGAACCGCTTGGCGATATCGAAGATATGCATCGATCCGCCCCGGCCGTGACTGGAGCCTTCGATCTTGCCGAACATCTCGGCCATCACTGCGCGGGCCGAAACGCCGCGCACCAGCGCATGACCGTGTTCACGATAGGTGGTGACGATGGCGTCTTCGGTTTTC
>DASQHM010000221.1:0-8583 GCA_035632095.1 Candidatus Cybelea sp.
GCTCTTCGCTCATCAGTTCGCGCAGCTTCAGCGGCGACAGGCCCGGCTCGACCACGACGTAGTTCTCGAAATAGAGAATGCGCTCAAGGTCCTTCAGCGTCATGTCGAGCAGCAGGCCGATGCGGCTCGGCAGCGACTTCAGGAACCAGATATGCGCCACCGGCGAGGCAAGCTCGATATGGCCCATGCGCTCGCGGCGCACCTTCGACAGCGTGACCTCCACGCCGCACTTCTCGCAGGTGATGCCGCGGTACTTCATGCGCTTGTACTTGCCGCACAAGCACTCGTAATCCTTGATCGGGCCGAAGATGCGGGCGCAGAACAAGCCGTCGCGCTCCGGCTTGAAGGTGCGGTAGTTGATGGTCTCCGGCTTCTTGATTTCGCCATACGACCAGGACCGGATGCGCTCGGGGCTCGCGATCGAGATCTTGATCTGATCGAAGCTCTGCGTGCCTGCGGGCTGGCCGAAGATGTTCATCAACTCGTTCATGGAGTCCGTCTCCTTGACGATTTTTCCGGCTCGCGCCGGCGGGGCGGCAAATACTCCGCCCCTTCAATGCTAACAAACGTGTCAAGCCCGGCCGGCGCCGCCGGCCGGGCCGATCTCAGTACTCGCGTTGCGACAACTCGACGTTCAGGCCGAGCGAGCGCATTTCCTTGACCAACACGTTGAACGACTCGGGGATGCCCGCCTCGAACGTGTCGTCGCCGCGCACGATGGCCTCATAGACCTTCGTGCGGCCGGCCACGTCGTCCGACTTAACCGTGAGCATTTCCTGCAGCGTGTAGGCGGCGCCGTAAGCCTGGAGCGCCCAGACCTCCATTTCACCGAAGCGCTGACCGCCGAACTGCGCCTTGCCGCCGAGCGGCTGCTGGGTGACGAGACTGTAAGGGCCGATCGAGCGGGCGTGGATCTTGTCGTCCACCAGGTGGTGAAGCTTGAGCATGTAGATGTAGCCGACGGTGACCTTGCGATCGAACGCCTCTCCGGTGCGGCCGTCGACAAGCGTCACCTGACCGGAAGCGTCGTACCCCGCCCGGCTCAACATGTCCACGATGTCGTCTTCGTGGGCGCCGTCGAATACCGGCGTCGCCATCGGCACGCCTTTGTTCAAGTTGCCTGCAAGCTCGACAAGCTGGTTCTCGTCCAGCGGCGCGATACGATCCTCGTACTCGCCCTTGCCGTAGATCCCGCGCAGCACCTTGCGGAGATCTTCCACTTTGCCGTTGCGCTGCACCTTGGACAGCATGTCGCCGATCTGGCGGCCGATGCCGTGGCTGGCCCAGCCCAGATGGGTTTCGAGAATTTGGCCGACGTTCATGCGGGACGGCACGCCGAGCGGGTTCAAGACAATATCGACCGGCGAGCCGTCTTCGAGATACGGCATGTCTTCTTCCGGAACGATCCGCGAGATCACGCCCTTGTTGCCGTGACGGCCGGCCATCTTGTCGCCGGGCTGCAGCTTGCGCTTCACCGCCACGAAGACCTTGACCATCTTCATGACGCCGGGCGGCAGCTCGTCGCCGCGCTGCAGCTTCTCGACCTTGTTCTCGAAGCGGGCCTGCAGCCGCGCCATGGCCTCGTCGTACTGCTTTTTCAGCGCCTCGATGTCGGAGACGGCCTTGTCGCTCTTCAGGTGGATCTGCCACCACTGGTTATGGGTCAACTCCTCGAGCACGTGCTCAGTGATCTTGCCGCCCTGGCGGAAGCTCTTCGGTCCGCTTTCGGCCATCTTGCCGATCAGCAGGTCGTGCAGGCGGCCGTAGATGCTGCGTTCGAGGATCACCTTCTCGTCGTCCTTATCCTTGGCGAGACGCTCGATCTCGGCCCGCTCGATGGCGAGCGCGCGCTCGTCCTTCTCCACGCCGTGGCGGGAGAAGACGCGAACCTCGACCACCGTGCCAGTGACGCCCGGCGGCAGGCGGAGCGACGTGTCGCGCACGTCCGACGCCTTCTCGCCGAAGATCGCGCGCAGCAGCTTCTCCTCCGGCGTCATCGGACTTTCGCCCTTGGGCGTGATCTTGCCCACCAGGATGTCGCCCGGATTCGTCTCCGCGCCGATGTAGACGATGCCGGCCTCGTCGAGATTCTTCAGGCCTTCTTCGCCCACGTTCGGAATGTCGCGGGTGATTTCTTCCGGTCCGAGCTTGGTGTCGCGGGCCATGACCTCGAATTCCTCGATATGGATCGAGGTGAAGACGTCGTCCTTGACGATCCGCTCGGAGATCAGGATCGAGTCCTCGAAGTTGTAGCCGTTCCACGGCATGAAGGCGACGAGCACATTGCGGCCGAGCGCCAATTCGCCGAGCTCGGTCGACGGCCCGTCGGCGATGATGTCGCCGGCCTGCACCTGATCGCCCACCTTCACCAGCGGACGCTGGTTGATGCAGGTGTTCTGGTTCGAGCGCTGGAACTTAAGCAGGTTGTAAATGTCCACGCCCGAGCGCGACAGATCGCTCTCGTCGCTTGCCCGCACCACGACGCGCGTGGCGTCGACCTGGTCCACGACGCCCGAGCGGCGCGCCACGATGGTCACGCCGGAATCGCGCGCCACCACCTCTTCCATGCCGGTGCCGACGAGCGGCGCCTCGGCCCGGATGAGCGGCACCGCCTGACGCTGCATGTTCGAGCCCATGAGGGCGCGATTGGCGTCGTCGTTCTCGAGGAACGGAATCAACGCCGCGGCCACCGACACAAGCTGCTTCGGCGACACGTCGATGTACTCGATGGTCTCCGGCCGGGCCATGATGAAGTCGCCGCCCCGACGGCAGCTCACCAGATCGGCGGTGAAGCGGCCCTTGGTGTCCAGCTCGGCGTTGGCCTGCGCGATTGTGTAGCGGCCCTCTTCCATGGCCGAAAGGTAGATCACTTCGTCGCTGACCTTGCCGTCCTTGATCTTCCGGTACGGGCTCTCGATGAAGCCGTACTGGTTGACGCGCGCATAGGTCGCGAGCGAGTTGATCAGGCCGATGTTCGGGCCTTCCGGCGTTTCGATCGGGCAGATGCGTCCGTAATGCGTCGGATGCACGTCGCGCACCTCGAAGCCAGCACGCTCGCGGGTGAGACCGCCCGGCCCAAGCGCCGAAAGGCGGCGCTTGTGGGTGATCTCGCTCAACGGATTGGTCTGATCCATGAACTGGCTGAGCTGGGACGAGCCGAAGAACTCGCGCACCGCCGCCGCCGCCGGCTTGGCATTGATCAGGTCGTGCGGCATCACCGTGTCGATCTCGACCGAGCTCATGCGCTCGCGGATCGCCCGCTCCATGCGAAGCAGGCCGATGCGATACTGATTCTCCATGAGCTCGCCGACCGAGCGGACGCGCCGGTTGCCGAGGTGATCGATGTCGTCGATTTCGCCGCGGCCGTCCTTCAATTCGACGAGCGTCTTGATCACGGCCAGGATGTCGTCGCGGGTCAGCACGCGCGGCGTATCGGCGATCGGCCGGTTGAGTCGCGAATTGAGCTTCACCCGTCCCACGGCGGAGAGGTCGTAACGCTCGCCGTCGAAGAACAGACCCTGAAACAAGGCCTCGGCGGTTTCCTGGGTCGGCGGCTCGCCCGGACGCATGACGCGGTAGATCTCGATCAGCGCCTGGTCCTTGGTCGAGTTTTTGTCCGCATGCATGGTGTTGCGGACGTAGGCGCCGATGGTCACATGATCGACGTCAAGGGTCGCAAGCTCCTTCACGCCGACCGTCTCGAGCGTCTCGACGTTGGCCTCGGTGATTTCGTCGCCGGCTTCGATGTACACCTCGCCGGTCTGCTCGTTGATCATGTCGTTGGCGGAATAGCGGCCGATGAGATCCTGCGGACCAACCAGCAGCTCCTTCAAGCCGTCGGCTTCAAGCTTGCGCGCGAGCCGCGGCGTGATCTTCGTGCCTGCCTCGACCATCACCTTGTTGTTGGCGGCATTGATCAGGTCGGAGGCCAGCCGGATGCCGCGCATGCGGTCCGGATTGAACGCCGTGCGCCAGCCCTTCTTGTCCCGCTTGTAGGGCACCTTGCGATAGAAGTAGTCGAGGATGTCTTCCGACGTCAGCCCGAGCGCATAGAGAAGCGTCGACACCGGTAGTTTGCGGCGCCGATCGATGCGCACGTAGACGATGTCCTTCGCGTCGAACTCGAAATCGAGCCACGAGCCGCGATAGGGAATGATGCGGGCGGCAAAGAGATACTTGCCGGAGGAATGGGTCTTGCCGCGGTCATGATCGAAGAACACGCCCGGCGAGCGATGCATCTGGCTGACGATCACGCGCTCGGTGCCGTTGATGATGAAGGTGCCGTTGTCGGTCATGAGCGGCATGTCGCCCATGTATACGTCCTGCTCCTTGATATCGAGCACCGACTTGGCCTGCGTATCGGGATCGGTTTCGAAGACGATCAGGCGCAGCGTCACCTTCAACGGCGCGGCGAAGGTCATGCCGCGCTGCTGGCATTCGTCCACGTCGTACTTCGGATGCTCGAATTCGTATTTGACGAATTCGAGCGAGGCATTCTCCGAAAAGTCCTTGATCGGAAACACCGACTTGAACACGCCCTGCAGGCCGACGTCTTCGCGCTCGTCCGCCTTGGTGTGCATCTGCAGAAAGTGCTCGTACGAACTCTTCTGCACTTCGATCAGGTTCGGCATCGAAGTGACCGACGGAATGCGGCCGAAACTCTTGCGGACGCGCTTGCGACCCGTGAAGGTTAGCGACATGCCTGCTCCTCGTATGTTCGCGCTGCGCCGGCACAACCCGGCGTCAGAAACGGCTTCGGGGAGGGCAGCGCTTGGCCACCCTCCCGCGACAGCCGCGACTTTTCCGCGGCGGTTTTCACCGCCGGCAACTCAAGGCCCTTGGAACTCAAGCCCGGTAGACCTCACTTCACCTCGACTTTGGCGCCTGCGGATTCGAGCTGCGCTTTGAGCTTGGCCGCTTCGTCCTTGTTGACGCCGTCTTTCACCGTCTTCGGAGCGCCTTCGACCAGATCCTTGGCCTCTTTCAGGCCGAGGCCGGTGATCGCGCGCACCTCTTTGATGACGTTGATCTTCTTCTCGCCCGCTTCCGCGAGGATAACGGTGAACTCCGTCTTCTCCTCGACCGGCGCGGCCGCGGCGGCGCCGCCGCCCGCAGCCACCGCAACCGGCGCCGCGGCGGACACGCCCCATTTCTCTTCGAGCATCTTCGCGAGTTCCGCCGCCTGGATCACGGTCAAGGTCGACAACTCGTCGACAATCTTCTGTAGGTCAGCCATTTCTCAAAGTCTCCTTGGTTCGTTCTGGGGTGCGCTGGGCTTACGCCGCCTGCCCCTTCGATGCATACGCGTTCAACACCCGGGCAAGCTGCCCGGCCGGCGCCTGAAGCACGCCCGCGATCTTGGTCGCCGGGGCATTGAGCAGCCCGACGATCTTGCCGCGGAGCTCGTTCAGCGACGGCATGGCCGCGAGCGCCTTCACCCCTTCGGGGTTGAGGACGGTCTCTCCCATGGCGCCGCCAACGACAACGAGCTTCTCGTTCTTCTTGGCGAAATCGGTGGCCACCTTGGCGGCTGCGACGGGATCCTTCGAAAAGGCGATCGCCGTCGGGCCCTTGAACAAGTCGGCCAGCGATTTGAAGCGTGTACCCTCGAGGGCGAGACGGGTGAGCCGGTTCTTTGTCACCTTGAAGTCGGCCCCCGCACCGCGCATCTGGCGCCGCAGGTCAGACATCTCCTGCACCGTCAGACCGCTGTAGCGGGTTACGACGACGAGCTCGGCCTTACCGAAGACCGAATTCATTGTCGTGACCAACTCGGCTTTTTGAGTACGGTCCACGTTCGTCTCCAACGCTCTGGGCGGTTCGCGAAATCGCTCGCCGCCCGCTGCACATGAACCCGGCCGGCAAGTCCGGCGGGTCCGGCTCGCCTGTCCCAGGGTTTGAACCAAGGAAGACGCGCGGCGCCAGGCGCCGCATGAATTCCCTTGCTCGCCACACCCCGTCTGTGCAGGCGGTTTAAGCCGGGACCCTCGAAAGGAAACCGGCACCTGCAGTCTCGGACAGGAAGACGGGTCGTCGGTTGCGGCGCGGCTGCGCCTTGGCCAATCGGCCCGCCACTCCCGCAACGCCCGCGAGGACGCTGCGGAAACTCAGAACTCAGGCGGCCGTGCCGCCGTGAAGTGTTCCGACCTCGATCTTCACGCCCGGCCCCATGGTCGAGCTGATCGCGATCTTTTTCAGAAACGTGCCTTTGGCGCCTTGCGGCTTGGCGCGGATCACCGCGTCGATGAACGCCTTCACGTTCTCGAAAATCTGCGCCTCGCTGAACGACGCCTTGCCGACGCCGGCGTGGATGAGGCCCGCCTTCTCGGCGCGGAATTCGACCTGGCCGCCTTTCGTTGCCTTGACCGCGGCGGTCACGTCCATGGTGACGGAGCCGAGCTTCGGGTTCGGCATCAGGCCGCGCGGGCCCAGCACTTTGCCGAGGCGGCCGACCACGGCCATCATGTCCGGCGTCGCGATGCAACGGTCGAAATTGATCTCGCCCTTGTTCACCGCTTCGGCCAAATCTTCCGCGCCCACGATATCGGCGCCGGCCTTTTTCGCTTCTTCCGCCTTCGCCCCCTTGGCGAACACGGCGACGCGCACGGTCTTGCCGGTTCCGTTCGGCAATTGCACGATCCCGCGCACCATCTGATCGGCGTGGCGCGGATCGATGCCGAGGTTCATCGCCACTTCGATGGTCTCGTCGAACTTGGCCTTGGCGTTGGCCTTAACGATCTTCACGGCCTCAGGCAGCGGATAGCTCATCTCGCGATCCACGTTCTTGAGGGCGCCGGCGTAACGTCTGCTGCGTGCCATGGCGGTTACTCCCTGACCTCGAGACCCATGGAGCGGGCGGAGCCCCGGATCATTTGCGACGCCGCGTCGACGTCGAAGGCGTTCAGGTCCTTCATCTTCTGCTTCGCGATCTCGCGCACCTGATCCATGGTCACGAATCCGACCGGCGCATCGCGCCCCGGCGCGGTCGATCCCTTGTTCAGCTTGGCCGCCTTCTTCAGGAAATAGCTGGTCGGCGGCGTCTTTGAAACGAAGGTGAAAGACCTGTCCGAATAGACTGTTATCACGACTGGAATCGGCATCCCCGGTTCCATGCCCTGAGTCGAGGCATTGAACTGCTTGCAGAACTCCATGATGTTCACGCCGCGCTGGCCCAAAGCCGGGCCGATGGGCGGCGACGGATTGGCCTGCGTCGCCGGCACCTGCAGCTTGATGTAGCCGTCTATCTTCTTTGCCATTGCTCGACCCTCGAGGCTCCTATGGCCGTGGTTCCGGCCCTGGTTTCAGGGTGCGCGGTACGGCCATGGCGGGCCTCCCACGCGGTTGCTGGCCGGAACTGCCGCGCCGGCCGGCGCGTCTCTACAGCTTCTCGACTTGCGTGTACTCGAGCTCCACCGGCGTCGCGCGGCCGAAAATCGAAACGGCCACCTTGAGACGCGCGCGATCCTCGTCCACTTCCTCTACATAGCCGTTGAACGACGTGAACGGCCCGTCGCAAACGCGCACCTGCTCGCCGATCTCGAAGACGATCAAAGGCTTCGGCCGCTCGATCCCCTCCTGCACCTGACGCATGATGCGCGCGGCTTCAACGTCGGTGATCGGCGACGGCTTGCCGCCGGACGAGAGAAAGCCGGTCACCTTGGGCGTGTTCTTCACCAGGTGATAGCTCTCGTCCGTCATGTCCATGCGGACCAGCACATAACCCGGAAAGAACTTGCGCTCGGCGCTGACCTTCTGGCCGCGGCGCACTTCCACCACTTCCTCGACCGGCACCATCACGTCTTCGAACAGGTCGGACATGCCCTTTTGGATCGCCTGCTCCTTCAACGACTGCGCGACCTTTTTCTCGAAGCCCGAGTAGACGTGCAATATGTACCAGCGCATCGCCATGCTCATGCCCCCAGGCCGAACACGAATTTCACCGCGTAGCCGAGAATTAGATCGGCCGCGAAAAAGAAAATCGCCGCGAGGAACACCATCAGGAACACCATCGCGGTGGTGATGGCGGTTTCCTTCCGCGTCGGCCAGGTGACTTTGCCGGCCTCCTGGCGAACCTGGCGGAAGAATTCCACCGGGCTCACGCGCGGCGCCTTGGGCTTGGTCTGATCCATGCCGGACTTCCCAACGCTCTTTGCAACGCCGCCTTTTGAATTCAATTCCGCCAACTCGGTCCCGCTTTCTTCACCCGGCGCCGCTGGCAGGAGTGGAGGGACTTGAACCCCCAACCCCCGGTTTTGGAGACCGGTGCTCTAGCCAATTGAGCTACACTCCTGCGCGCCGGCGTTCCGGCGGAATGCTCCGCGCGGAATGGGTTGCTCTTGTAACCGCTCTCCTCAAGCGATGATGGACGCGACGACGCCGGCGCCGACGGTGCGGCCGCCCTCGCGGATGGCGAAGCGCAGGCCCTCGTCCATGGCGATCGGCGCGATCAGCTCCACCTCCATGGTCACGTTGTCCCCCGGCATCACCATCTCGGTGCCCGCCGGCAACTGCACCACCCCGGTCACGTCCGTGGTCCGGAAGTAGAACTGCGGCCGGTAGTTGGTGAAGAACGGCGTGTGCCGA
>DASQHM010000222.1:0-2182 GCA_035632095.1 Candidatus Cybelea sp.
AGCCGCAGCGCATCGACGTCCGGCGTGGCGAGTGACTCTGTGAAACCAAACATGATTACGAAGAATAGCGAGCCGGCAAACAGCGCCAGCACCACAAAAATCGCCCGCCAGCTGAAATGCACCAGCAGCCAGCCGCCGACTGTCGGCGCCACCAACGGCGCCAGCGCGAATACTGCGGTGAGCGACGAGAACATCTGCGCCGCATGCGGGCCGCCGTAATGGTCGCGGACCACCGCGCGCGCCAGCACCGGTCCGACGCAGCCGCCGAAGCCCATCCCCAGCCGTGCCAGGATTAAAAGGCCGATGCTGCGGCTCAGCGCGCAGACGATCGCGGCGGCGACATAGATCACCAGGCCCGCGATCAGGATCGGCTTGCGGCCGAAACGGTCGGATAGCGGCCCATGGAAAATCTGGCCGCAGGCATAGCCGATGATGAACAGGCTCAGCGTCAGCTGCACGCGTTCGGGCGAGGCGTCGAACTCGGCGCTCAAGGCCGGCAGCGCCGGCAAGCTCATGTCGATGGCGAGCGCCGTGAGCGCCGTCATCGCGCCCAGGAGCACGACCAGCGCACGCGAATCGGATCGGATCATGGCAGCGGCCGCTATCCGGCGCTCAGGGGTTTTCGAGGCTCAGGACGCCACTGTCGATGTCGTAGGCGAAGAGCTCGGCATAGCGGCCCCAATTGATCACCGTCTCGAAGACCTGGCGCGCCTCTTCTTCGGAGAGATAATCCTCGAGCTCGGCAAGGAAGCGTCCTTCGGGCGCGCTGTGCCCCGGCCGTTCGTCGAGCACGCGGCGGATGTGCGCCGCCAGCGGCACCGCGCGCCGCAGCTGTTCATTGAAAATCTGCTTGCGATGCTGCAGGTCGCCGGCGGCGAAGGCACGGCCCACTTGCGTCATTTCGATGTCGCCGCCCCCGGCCTGGGCGAAACCGAGCAGCTGCAGCGTTTCAACCAGCACCATCAGGGCTTCGGTCGACAAATGCTCGCTTTCGGCGAGCTTGGGCAGATCGGCGCGGCCCTCATAGGGCGGTTGCGACAACGCCTCGAGCAAACCGGTGAGCTGCTGGAGCGACGCATCGGGCAGGCGATAGCCCACGCCAATTGGCTCGGCGCGCCGCTTTGCCTCGGCGCCCGGCACGGTGGTCAGCAGCGCATAGACCTGATCGACCAGGCTGCGGAAGATCGGATTGGTCTGGTCGCGCGGCCGCGGCAACGGCACCGGAATGTCGGCCCGGATGCAGCCGGGATCGCTGCCGAAGACGATGATGCGGTCGGCGAGGAATACGGCATCCTCGATATTGTGCGAGACCAGGATGATGCCTTTGGTTGGAATACGCCGGTCGCGCCACAGATCCTCGACGTCGCCGCGCAGCGTCTCGGCGGTCAGCACGTCGAGCTGCGAGAACGGCTCGTCGAGCAGCAGCACGTCGGGATTGACGACGAGGGCGCGGGCAAAGCCGACGCGCTGGCGCATGCCGCCCGAAAGCTCCTTGGGATAGGCGGATTCGAAACCGTCGAGGCCGATCAGGTCGATGGCGGCAATGGCGCGGCGATGGCGTTCGTCGAGCGGCACGCCCTGGGCTTCGAGGCCGAGCTCGACATTGCCCAAGACCGTGAGCCACGGAAACAGCGCGAAGCTCTGGAACACCATGGCAATGCCGTAGACCGGATCGTCGATGCGGTGGCCGCGGTAGCTGGCGTAGCCGCCCGACGGCTCGGTCAGGCCGGCGAGGACACGCAGGAACGTGGACTTGCCGGAGCCCGATTTGCCCAAGATGGCGACGATCTCGCCTTCCTTGAGGGTGAAATCGATGTGGTCGAGCACCAGCCGGCCGGCGGATTCGCCGGTCGCATAGGTCTTGCACACCTGATGTGCGGCGACGAGGCCGGTGCCGACGTCCGCGGCGAAAGTAGTCTCGGCGGGCATGTCATCGATCCTTCGTCAATCGAGCCGCAGCCGTTCTTCGGCGAGGTGGTACAGACGCCGCCACACCAGGCGGTTGAACACCAGCACGTAGAGGCAAAGCACCGTGATGCCCAGGGCGATGCGCGGGAAATCGCCCTTTTCGGTTTCGGTGGCGATATAAGCGCCGATCCCGGTCGCCCGCAAGGTCGTATCGCCCCAGCGCGCGATCTCGGAAACGATGCTCGCGTTCCACGAGCCGCCCGAGGCGGTGACG
>DASQHM010000223.1:0-11976 GCA_035632095.1 Candidatus Cybelea sp.
CAGCAGACCTATGGTGCCACGGTCAGCTACTTCCGCATCGACGGCAGCAGCGACGCAGCCTTGTTCAGCGGCTCGGCCAACGGCAGCCCGAACAGCGCCGGCTGGATCGGAGAAATCGACTACATGCCCTTCAGTTACGGCGGACCGTCGTTCTGGCCGTGGTTGAACATGAAACTCGGCGCGCAATACGTCTATTACACAAGGTTCGACGGCGGCACGACAAACTTCGACGGGGCCGGACGCAACGCGCATGACAACAACACGCTGTTCTTGTTCGCTTGGCTGGCATTCTGATGAACCGGCCGATGTGCGCGCGCGCGATCTCACGCCCGGGCTCGAACAGCCTCCCGATTTCCAGGAGAGCACCATGAGCACCGAACCGGCCAATCGATCGCGAACCAGGCAGCAATCCCCGCTCGCCATCCGCATGCCGGGCCGCGCGCCTTGGGGCGCCATCGCGCTCGGCGCGCTCCTCGCCGCTTCGGCTTGCACGGGCGCAGGCAAGAACGCCGGCGACGCGACCGTGGAAGGGACCGTGCAGGTCTGCTCGTCCTGTCACGGCCTGGAAGGCCGCAGCGTCTCGCCGACTTTCCCGCGCCTGGCCGGGCAACAGCAGGAATACCTGACGGTGCAGCTCAAGGCCTTCCGCGACCATACGCGCGCCGACCCGCACGCCCATACCTACATGTGGGGCATGGCGGCGCGATTGACCGATCCGACCATCGACGGCTTGGCCGCCTATTATTCCTCGCAGAAGCCGGCTCCCGGCTCGTCCGCCGATCCGGCCGAAATGGCGGCGGGACAGAAAATCTTTGAGGAGGGCATACCGGCGACAGAGGTACCTGCATGCAAGGCGTGCCATGGCGAAAAGGCGGAAGGCAACGGCGCATTCCCGCGCCTCGCGGCGCAGCATCGGAGCTATCTCGAAAGTCAACTGGATGCCTTCGCCTCGAACGCGCGAGCGAACGAGATCATGCACGCGACCACGAAGAACCTGACACCCGAGCAGATCCGCCAAGTGGCCGCCTTTCTCGCCGCGCAATAGCGCGGCGAGCGCATATCGAACCGGCGGCAGCTAGTATCAGCGGCGGCGGCGCTTGACCGATTTCTTCTTTGCCGGCTTTCGCTTCGGCTTCGGATAGAACATGCCTTCCAGCTTCATGCCGTCCGGATCGAGAAAATAGACGGCATAGTAGCCGCCGTCATAGTACTCCCCCGCCGGATCCACGATCGTTGCGCCGATCTTCTTCAGAAGTTCGTAGAGCGCGTCCACATCCTTTCGCGCCGCCAATTCGAAGGCATAGTGGTGCAGCCCGATGTTACCGATGCGATGCGGATGCTTCTTGCCCTCCTCGTCGGCTTCGCCGATCCAATAGAGCGTTTTCCCGTTGCTCCAGCCGGCCGTGTCGCTGAACTCGTATTTCAGCTTGAAGCCGAGAAACCCGAGCACCTGGGCGTAAAACCGCTTGGAGCGCTCGAAGTCGGCTACCTTCACGCTTATGTGGTCGATACCGAGTATGCGAACCATGGAACCTCCTTGCCTTTGGCCGGGGTTGGCGGCGGCGTCGTTGCCACGATAGGATTGCAGTCTGACGAAGGGGGTCAAGGCTCACGATGGCGCGACGCAAATCCGATTCCGGCTCGCACGTCTGGCGCTTCTTCCGCGCCGGCGGCTTCGATCAGGTTCGCATCGACAACGGCGAAGACGTGGCGGCGCTGGGCGGCCTCGATCAGAAGCTCTGGGTCGCCCTCGCCTGCCCGACCCGCGGCATCGAATTTGACGCCCGCACGCTGGAACTGATCGACTCAGACAAGGACGGCCGCATTCGCGCGCCGGAAATCTTGGCGGCGAGCGCCTGGGCGAGCGGGTTGTTGAAGACGCTCGACGGTTTCAGCGAAAGCCGCGACTCCCTGACGCTCGACAACATCGATGACGGCAAACCGGAAGGGAAAGAGCTTCGCGCCTCGGCTCTGATCATCCAGCGCATGCTCGGGCGCGACGCTGCCGGGGCAATCACGTTGCAGGATACGATCGAAATCGAGCGCATTCTCGATTCGGCGACGTTCAATGGCGACGGAATAGTGCCGCCGGATTCCGTGGAGGACAATGATGCGCGCGCGATCATCGTCGATATGATGGCGTGCTTCGGCTCGGTGCCCGATCGCGCCGGCAAACAAGGCATCTCGCATGACATTGCGGAAAAGTTTTTCGCCGCCGTAGCTGCCCATTCCACGTGGCTTGCCGAAGCCGATGCATCGCCCGCCGTTTTGCCGCTTGGCCCCAACACGGAGGCCGGCGCCGCGCTGGCGCATGACCTGAAGGCCAAGCTGGACGATTATTTCACGCGCTGCCGGTTGGCGGCCTATGACCCGAACTCGGTGGCCGCGCTCAATCCGCCAAACGAACTTTACGAGGCCATGTCGCCTCACGCGATCGCCCTGGGCGATGCCGAGATCAAGACGTTGCCCTTGGCGCGCATCGGCGGCGAGAACGGCCTGCCGCTCGCGCAAGGGATCAATCCGGCCTATGCGGCGGCGATCGGCAAGTTCCGCGACATCGTTGTCTCGCCGCTGCGGGGCGCAATCGACCGGCTGACCGAGCAGGACTGGGAAGCGATCCAGGCACGGCTCGCTCCATATGATGCGTGGATGTCGAGGTGCGCCGGGACCGAGGTCAAAGCGCTTGGCTCGGAGCGCGTTCGCCGCCTCGCCGATCCCTCGGCAAAGCGACGGATCGACGACTTGATCGCGCGCGACAAGGCGCTCGAGCCCGAGGCCAAAGCCATAGCCCGGGTCGAAAAGCTGCTGCGCTATCAACGGGATCTGGTACCTCTGCTCAATAACACCGTGTCGTTCCGCGACTTTTACCGGCGGAGCGGCATGGCGGCCTTTCAAGCCGGCACGCTTTACCTGGACGGGCGGAGCTGCGAGCTCTGTGTCGAGGTGACCGACGAAGCCAAGCATGCGCAGCTGGCCACCTTGAGCCGCATCTACCTCGCCTATTGCCGGTGTACGCGGTCGGGCGGCACCGAGACCATGACCATTGCGGCGGCATTTACTGCCGGCGACGCGCTCAACCTGCTCGTGGGCCGCAACGGCGTGTTCTACGACCGCAAGGGCCGCGATTGGGATGCGACGATCATGCGGATCATCGAACATCCGATCAGCCTGCGTCAGGCCTTCTGGCTGCCCTATCGCCAGGCGGCGCGCTTCATCGGCGATCAGGTGCAAAAAGTGGCCGCTGCCCGCGCCGCGAGCTCGCAGGCGCAAATGGCGGCGGCGAGCGTTCGCAATATAAGTACGGCATCCGGCGGATCAGCGCCAGCAGCCCCACCCGGCACGCCGGCCGCCGCGCCGGCACCCGATCCAAGCGCTAGTCAGCAATTCGATGCGGCACGCATGGCGGGCATCTTCGCCGCGCTCGGCCTTGCCGTCGGCGCCATCGGAACGGCCATCGCCTCGACGGTCACCGGATTCATGAACTTGAGCTGGTGGCAGATGCCGCTGGCGATTGCCGGAATCGTATTGGTCATCTCGGGGCCGTCGGTGGTGATCGCCGCGCTCAAATTGCGCAATCGAAACCTCGGCCCGATCCTCGACGCTTGCGGCTGGGCCGTGAACACGCGGCTGAGGATCAACATTCCGTTCGGTACGGCGCTCACGGCGCTCGCCCGATTGCCGGAGCATGCGGAACGCTCGCTCGTCGATCCCTATGCCGAACGGCGGCGGCCATGGGGCCTTTACATCACGATCACCGTCGTCATCGCTGCGCTCATTTCGGCATACCGCTTCGGCCTGTTCGATCGCTGGATCGGCGGCTGAACGTCGCGCAGGGGTCGCCCTCCCGGCGCCGGCTCAGAACGTCACAGGTACGACGGGAGCCTTGCCGCTCGCGATGAGTTCGGGAATCGCCGATGAATTGTTTTCCCAGACCAGCAACATCGAGCGCTTGGGCGAAAAACCTTGGTGGCGGATATCCGCCGGCATGGCGCAGATATCTCCGGCGCGGCAAGTAACGCGGGCGCGCGGCGCGCCGGTCTCCTTGTCCTTCACCACCCAGATGATTTCGTCCGATAGCTGCATGAACCATTCGACCCGGTCATTGCCGTGTTCGACCGGCAGGATGAATTCCTCCGACGTGGGACAATAGAGGCTTTCCTTGACCACGGAGCAGACCGAGGGATTCCACGTCACGTCCGAGCGCGAAAGATAGGCGAAGAGGTTGAAGGCGCAGACGTCCTTCTCGAAGCCCGGCTCGATGTGAACCTCGGGCTTGTCCTGCGGGACGTCGGCGAAATGGCGGTTGACCGGATAACCGCTGGCATCGCTGCGGACGGCCGTGTCGCCCGGCAATCCCACCATGCGGTTGGCGGTGACGCGGAGCCGCTCGATCGCCTTCCTGTTGTCGCCGTCCTTCCGCCCATAGGGTTGCTTGGTCTCTTCCGGCGCCGCGAACGGGTCATAGCCGCGACTGGTCCAATCGTCGAGCACGGCCTTGAACGTCGCCATCAAATCGTCCGACGGATAGGTCTCGTTATGGTCGATGCCCGCTTTTCGATAGGCGTCGTTGAAGCGGCCGGCGAACATGTCGACCGTGCCGTAGTGATTCAGCGTGCCGAACACCCCGTCGAAATTCACGGTGCCGTAAAAGAAGTTCCAGGCGATATCGCGCTGCAAGGCACGCAGGAACGCATCCGCGGGCATGGTATGGCTGCCCTTAGGCCAGGTGATGTGGACGAAATATTCGTCACGGCTGAACTCGAACTTGCCTTTCTTGAAGCGGCGGTAGCCGTAGTAGTTGTCCGGCTCCGAGGCTTGAACGGCATGTTGCGTCGGCATGGCGTGCGTTCCTCTCGTCCGGTTCAGCGGGTCTGGCAGATTTGCGCCCAGCGTTCGATCGTCACATCGCCCTGGATGGTTTGGATGGTGACCACGGACGGCCGATCGGCATGGAATTGATAGGCCGAGCCTTTGGGAAGCAAGGCCATATGTCCGCGTGCGGCGACGATGCGGCCCATTTTCTTGCCTTCGGGCGCGCCCTGCACCTTGACGGCACCGGCCTTGCCCGCCGGCACCAGGGTCTTGGCGGGCTTGACCAGCCGGATCTCCACTTGGCCGTCCATGACGAGAGCGAATTCGTCGTGGTCGCAGGCATACCAGGGAGACGTGCCGTCGGCGCGCAAGGCTTCGATGACGTATTCGAAATTCTTGCCGACTGCCACGCGTTCGTAGGGTTTCGACTTGTCGGCGACCTCGAACACATTGGAAAAGACGTAGTTCTTCGGATCATCGTTGATGATCTCGATCCCGCCTTTTTGATAGCTGCGGAGCGAGCCGAACACGGTTTTCACGTCGGTCATGCCGGACCCCCATCGCGGAGGACCAAGCCGGGCGTATCGGCGCAAGTTGTGACAGGGGTGGTCAAAATAGCGCTCCCTTCAGACCAAGGAGCCTTGCCGGCTCTCTACGGATTTGGCCCGAAATCCTAGGCTGGAAGCCGCTTCGCTGTCGAGCGACCGGCAGGTCCGCCGCGCTCAGGCCGGTGAATTCCGCAAAAGAACTAGGCACCGACGCCGCAGGGAGCGCCGTTCGCGGTAGCGCGGCGGGCGAGGAGCGTCTAGCTGTCGCGCACGGCCCTGGCGAAGGCCGCGTATTGGTCGAGAATCGGCAGCACCTTGTCGCGCGGCTCCGAAGCAAGCTGCAGCACCACGCGAGCAACGCCGGCGGCGGCGAACTTCTTCAGCAGCGCCGCATCCCTCGGCCCGCCGAATACGCCGAACGAGACCGAATTTGGATCGCGCCCGGCCTCCGCCGCCATTTGGCGAAACCGCGGAAGCATTTCCATGGGATCGAGCTGGCGCCCGCCGACGGGCATCCATCCATCGCCGTAGCGGAGAGCGCGCTTGGCGCCGTGGGGAAAGCCGCCGCCGACAATGATCGGCGGATGCGGCTTCTGCACCGGCTTCGGCCATTGCATCATCTCGTCGAACTTGACGAAATCGCCGGAGAATTTCGGCTTCGACTTGGTCCAGATTTCCTTCATCGCCAATATGCGTTCGTCCATGAGCCTGAAGCGCGTCGAAAAGTTGGTGCCGTGATCCTCCATCTCCTCCGCATTCCAGCCGCCGCCGACACCGAAGATGAAACGTCCCTGGGACAGCCGGTCGACAGTCGCCACGTCCTTCGCGGTATGTATCGGATCGCGCTGCACGACCAGGCAAATGCCGGTCGCCAGCTTGATGGATTTGGTCAGGACGGCCGCCGCACCCAAGGAAATAAAGGGATCATAGGTGTCGTAGTAGGTCTTCGGCAGCTCCGCGCCGCCGGGCCACGGCGATCTCCGGCTGGTCGGGATGTGGCTGTGCTCGGGCAACCACATGGATTCGATGCCGCGCTCCTCCGCCGCGACGGCGAGTTCGTGCGGCTGGATCGAATAGTCGGTGGGAAACATCGCAATGCCGATATGCATGGTGTCCTCTCTGCTTTCCGCCGATCCCGGCAGCTTAAGTGGCGACAACGCTAGAGCACGGCTTCCGCGACCGTCTGCACCGCTTCGCGGTTGGCACCGCTCAGCAGCAGCGTTCCGATCCGGTTAGATTTGGCGACCTCTTTCCAGGCCTGCAGGCGGTCGCGGATGCGCGCCTTGGGTCCGACCAGGCAGGTCTCGTCGACCAGTGCGTCCGGCACCGCCGCAGCGGCCTCCGGGCGCTTGCCCGAAAGAAACAATTCCTGGATTTTAGCCGCCGCGTCCGCGTAACCCATGCGCTTGGCGAGATCGTTGTAGTAGTTCTTGCTGCGGGCACCCATGCCGCCGACGTAAAGCGCCAGTTCGGGCTTGATTGCGTCGCGGCAAGCTTGGACGTCGTTGCCGACCCGGATGCGCACGTAGGGCGCGATGTCGAAGTTGGCGAGACTCTTGGTTTGGCCTGCGGCGCTCATGCCCTTTTCGACGTGCTCGACGATGAGCCCGGCTTTGGTCGGCGACATGAAAAATGGCAGCACCCCGTCCGCCAATTCTCCGGCCGTGCGCAAGCCCGCCGGCGCAATGGCTGCGGTATATATCTTCAAGTTCGGATCGGCGTGCATGATGCTCTTGAGCGGCTTGCCAAGGCCGCTCGCGCCCGGGCCCGCATAGGGAATTTGATAGTACTCGCCCTTGAATTCGAGCGGCGCGGTCCGGGCGAGAATTTTTCGGATAATGGTGATGTATTCCCGCGTGCGTTCTTGCGGCTTGCCGAACAAGACGCCGTGCCAGCCTTCCACGACCTGCGGTCCCGAGGGCCCGAGCCCGCAGAGGAAGCGGTTGCCGGACAGGGCCTGCAAGGTCATGGCGGTCATGGCCGCGCAGGCCGGCGTCCGAGCCGGGATTTGCATGATGCTGGTGCCGGCCTTGATGCGCGTCGTGCGGGCGAGCACCCAGGCGATCGGCGTTACCGCATCGGTGCTATAGGCCTCGCCCGACCAGACCGAATCAAAGCCGAGCCGCTCCGCCTCGAGGACAAGATCCATGTCGAGACCCGAGGTAAGTTCCGCCGTGCGAAGAATGAGGCCGAGCTTCATCGATTTCCTCCCCTGGCGCGTTGTTCCATCGCCTGACGGCCGCTACCCGAAATCCTGACGTCGGCGCCGACCGGACACAAGCGGCATCGATTGGCCGGCCACGGCCGCCTGCCATTCCGCGTAGTCTTCCGGCCGGTCGATGTCGAAGGCGAGGCGCGGATCGTCCACCACCGCCACGCTGAATTCCGCCGCGGCCCGCTGATGCGCGGCAAAACTGCCTTCGCCAAAGCGGAACGGAAATCGCCCGACGGCTCGAAGCCCGAGGCGAAGCGCATTGGTGCCGGCGCGCCGCCGGTCAGGCGCCAATACCACATCGGCGGAATTCCGAAGTAGTTCGCGGAGCGCCGTTTTTCCGGCCCACGGGAGATCGATGGGCAGGACCAGGATTGCGGCATCGCCGTCGTGCCGGCTGCAAATGCCGTCGCGGCCGGCTTCGAGCGCCTCGTTCAGCCCGCGGTCGGAATCGGTTATGACGTTGGCGCCATGCTCCTTCGCCAGCGCCGCGGCCGCTGCGTCGCTGGTGACCACATGGCAGTGCTGCCCATCCACAATCATCATGGCCGTAGCCAGAGTCTGCGTCAGGAATCGCGTACACAGATCGCGCCGCCGGTCGGCGTCGAGCACCGGCGCCAGGCGCGATTTGCCGGAGAGCAACGACTTACACGGAATGAGAATGTTGAGGCTCACGGGGACGCGCCCGGTCTTGCGAGTGCAGCGGCGAAGTCCAGGCATTCCTGCGCCAGCCGCCGACGGTCCGTGGCCGATTTCATCAAGGTATCGGTGACGCGCACCTTCATGCCCATGGACTCGATGGCCGGAGAAAGCGGCGCATCGGCATGGTCGAGCATTAGGCCCTCGATCAGACCCCGGTAATGCGCCGCCACGGACTTGGATGACGCCTCAAGTCCGAGCTCTCGCATCATCTTGGCCGCCGGCCCCTTTACCGCCGCGCCGCCGATAATGGGCGAAACGGCGACGATGGGCACGTCCCGCGCCAACAGCAACGCGCGCATGCCGGGCACATGCAGGATCGGATCGATGCTGACGAAGGGATTGGAGGGGCATATGACGACGGCCGAGGTTTCTCCGCCGCTCAAGGCCGCTTGCACGTCTTTGGTCACTTGCGCGTTCTCGATGCCGGCAAAGGTGAAGCCGGTGACCGGCACTTCGCACCGCCGCCCGACGAAATACTCCTGAAATGCCAGCGGACCCTCGGCCGTATGAACCACCGTGCGGACCGGGTCGTCGCTCATGGGCAGTACGCGCGCCGAAATGCCGAGCCTCCGGCAAAGTTCGCCGGTGATCGCGGTAAGGCGCTCGCCTCGCTTCAGGCGCTCGTTTCGCAACACATGCGTCGCAAGGTCACGGTCGCCGAGCCGGAACCAGGTCGGGCCGTCCAGGCGCGACAATTGATCGAGGAAGTTCCAGCTTTCACCGGCCACGCCCCAGCCGGTTTCCGCGTTGGCGACGCCGCCGAGCGTATACATGACCGTATCGATATCGGGCGAGACGTGAAGGCCGATATGCTCGAAGTCGTCGGCGGTGTTCACCACGACGGCGAGATCGCGGCCGAGCACGTGCGCCAAGCCATCGGCAAGCTTGGCGCCTCCCACTCCACCCGCGAGTGCGACGATCATCTCAAATACCGTTACCTGAACATGTCCATTTGCTTCGGCCGCAGCAATTCCTTCGCGTTGCCGTCACGGCGAGCATACGGGAAGCCGCGCACGTGTACGATGGGTCGGCCTTCGGCCGCCTGACCCATCAAGAGCGAGGCTCCGGATGCCAATTCGTCAGCCACGCCGACTTCGGTGACGCGGAGCGGCCGCGCCAGGCGGTCGGGCGTGCCGCGAAGATCGAGCAAGCCGGGCAACCCCGCGACACCGATCGCCGTGCCGATGGTGCCAAGCCGCCAGGCGCGGCCGAAGCTGTCGTTGACAACCACGGCAACATCGACGCCGAGCCAGGCATGCAATCCGGCGCGAATTCCGGCGGCGCTCGCGTCAGGATTCTCCGGCAGCAGCAACACCGTTTCTTCGCCATCGGCAGATTCGACGTTCGACGCGTCGATGCCCGCATTGGCCAACACGAAGCCAAGCCGATGCACGACGATGATTGCGCCGGGACGGCAGCGCAGGACTTCGGTCGACTCTCGCAGTATGAGTTCGACGATCCGCGCGTCCTTTTCGGACTGCGCGGCCAGCTCCCGAGCCCGCGGTGACGGATCGACCCCCGACAATCGGACGGCGCGCCCTTCCGCCTTGGACACGATCTTCTGCGCCAGGACGACCACGTCGCCGGTCCGGAATTCGATCCGCGAGCGTTCCGCCGCCTCGCCGATCAGCGCCGCAAGGTCATCACCCCGGCGCACGGTCGGGACACCTTCAAGCGCGGTGAACGTCAGCAAGGCTGGCATTGGCGAAATCTGGTGCTCGATGATTACGTCGCCGGTTCGTCCGGGATTCCGGTAAACCGGATGCCGGAGCTTTGAATCTTGTAGCGGCCGTTAATGAAGATCAGGACAGAGGTCAGCGCCTCCGCCGCCGCCGAATTGACAAGGGCGCCGCCGTGGATCCCCCGCATGCCGGCGGCGCGCGCAAGCTCGATCACGGCGCCTCGCGCGTCCTTGTCGTCGCCGCAGACCAACACGTCGCAGTCGATCGTGTCGCCGGGAGACTCCAGTAGATGCGCGGAAACGTTCTGAAATGCCGACACCACTTTGACGCCCGGGCCGAGCAATTCTTGCCCCGCCAGAACCGCGGAATCCTGCGGCGGAAGCTGCACCCGAGCGACGCGTGGCGGCTGCAGGGGCACGGTAACGTCGACCAGGATCTTTCCCTGCAGCGCGTGCTTCACGCTTTCGAGCGTCGCTTTCTGTGCGGCGTATGGCACGGTGAGAACGGCAATCGTCGCCCGTTCGGCGGCGGCGACGTTGCTCGCGCCGGCCACCGAAGCGCCGCGGACGCTCGCGGCCATCTCCGCAGCGGCGGCGATTGCTCGCTCCCCATCGCGAGAGCCGATGACAATGGGATACCCCGCCTTCGCCCAGCGGAGCGCCAGTCCCCTTCCCTCATGGCCGGTGCCGCCGAGAACGGCGATGGTCGCTTTCATGGTCATTACACTTTCGAGCTTGGACGCGCCGTCACACGGCGAGCCGCGAGAGAGCGCGCCGGTCATGCGGAAGCGTCTGCACGACGGGCGACAAGGGAAGCGCGCAGCGGGCGGTTGCCATGCGTTCGGACGGCGCCGGACGGTACAGCGTATCGCGCTGCATCGGTGTGCGGCCGAGCGAGCGAATGATCTCCTCCATCACCGCCGGCGGAAGCTCCTGCCCGTGCTGCGTCCCCGCGGCGCGCGAGATGCTTTCGTTCATCAAGGTGCCGCCGAGATCGTCGGCGCCGGCGTTCAGGCAGAGCTTGACGCCGTCGACGCCGAGCTTCACCCACGAAGCCTGGATATGCGGGACCAACGGATGCAGCACCAGCCTTGCCACGGCATGCATCAGCACGGCTTCCCGCAACGTCGGCCCGCGGCGCGCGCGGCCCTTGAGGAAAATCGGCGCTTCCATCGGCACGAATGGCAGCGGTACGAATTCGGTGAAGCCGCCGGTCTTCTCCTGCAGGTCGCGAATTGCCAGAAGATGCCGCGCCCACGACGGATAGTCGTCCGCATGCCCGAACATGATCGTCGCCGTGGTGCGCAATCCGATCCGATGGGCCGCCTCTACCACCCCCAGCCATTCCGCCGTGGTCAGCTTGTCCGGACAGATGATCCGCCGGACGCGGTCGTCGAGGATTTCCGCCGCCGTGCCCGGCAAGGTGCCAAGCCCGGCTTCCTTCAATGCCTGGAGGAATTCGGGGACGCTCAGCCGCAACGTGGCGGCGCCCTGCTGCACTTCGAGGGGCGAGAACGCATGCACGTGCATGTCGGGTATGGCTTGCTTCACCGCCCGGCAAATCGCCAGATAGGTCGAGCCCGTATAGTCGGGATGAATGCCGCCCTGCATGCAGACTTCGGTGGCGCCGCGCGCCCAGGCCTCTTCGCTTCGACGAACCACTTCATCCAGTGCAAGGTCATATGGCGTGCCGCGCAGCGTATCGGCGGTCTTGCCCTTGGAGAAGGCGCAGAATTGGCAGCGGAAATAGCAGATATTCGTGTAGTTGATGTTGCGATTGACCACGTAGCGCACTGTCGCACCCGACACGCTGCGGCGAAGCTCGTCCGCCGCGCGCGCCACATAGGCAAAGCCGGAATCGCGCGCCGCGAACAGACGCTCGATGTCGCCTGCATCGAGGCGCGCGCCACGCTCGGCGTGTTCGACGGTCTTCTTCAGCGCGCCGTCCACCGGGCCGACGCGTGCCGCCACCGACCGGTTCGGAGCGAGGGCCACGCCCGGCGACCATGGATCCATGCGGG
>DASQHM010000224.1:0-13816 GCA_035632095.1 Candidatus Cybelea sp.
ATCGGAGATACCGTGAACACCGCAAGCCGGCTTCAGGACTTGACGCGGACGCTCGACACCAAGCTCGTGGTGGGCGACGCTGTAATGCAAGCGGCCGGTGCCGCAAAAGGCGCCCCCGACATCGCCCGGCGACTGCATCCCGGGGGCGAGCGTCAGCTTCGTGGACGCGTTGGAGCAATCAAGATCTGGACGCTGGACGCCAAGGCCGTCCCTTAGATCGCCGTTACCCGCCTTCAGGCAGCTCGTCGGCGCGGGCCAGGTCGGCGAAGCGGGTGAATTCCGGCTCGAATGCCATCTGCACGTTGCCGATGGGACCGTGGCGCTGCTTGCCGATGATCACTTCGGCCACGTTGTGCACCTTGTCCATCTCTGTCTGCCATTCAAGATGCTCGGCGGTGCCTTCCTTCGGCTCCTTGCGCGCCAGGTAATATTCCTCGCGGTAGACGAACATCACCACGTCGGCGTCCTGTTCGATGGCGCCCGACTCGCGCAAGTCAGCGAGCTGCGGCCGCTTGTCGTCGCGCGCTTCAACGGCGCGCGAAAGCTGCGACAGCGCCAGGACAGGCACGTTCAAATCCTTGGCCAGCCCCTTCAGGCCCTGGGTGATCTCGGAAATTTCCTGGACGCGGTTGTCGTTGCGGAGCCGGCCCGAAGGCCGCATGAGTTGCAGATAATCGACGACGATCAATCCCAGGCCATGCGTGCGCTTCAACCGCCGCGCACGGGTGCGAAGCGCGGCGATCGTCAGGGCGGCCGTGTCGTCGATGAAGAACGGGATTTCCGAGAGCAGCTGGTTGGCGGGGACCAGCCGATGGGTGAAGTCCTCGTCGTTGATCTCGCCCCGCCTGAGCTTGTTCGAGGGGATGCGCGTCTCGGTCGCCAGAATGCGGGTGGCAAGCTGCTCGGCCGACATTTCAAGGCTGAAGAAGCCGACTACCGCGCCATCGGCGCCGCGGCTCTCATGCCACAACTTGGCGGCATTGAACGCGATGATGGTGGCAAGGCTGGTCTTGCCCATGCTGGGGCGGCCGGCCAAGATGATCAGGTCGGAGCGGTGCAGGCCGCCGAGCTTCTGATCGAGGTCGTGGAGCCCCGTCGGCACGCCGGACAGGCCTTCGCGGTGGAAAGCGGCATCGATCATCTCGATCGATTGCTGAAGCGACGCCTTGAACGGCACGAAGCCGCCTTCGTATTGGCCACGCTCCGCCAGTTCGAACAGAGCCTGCTCGGCATGTTCGATCTGCTCGCGCGCCGGTTCGTCCACCCCGGAATCGTAGGCCGTTGTGACCATCTCCTCGCCGATGCGAATCACGTCGCGGCGCAACGCCAGATCGTAGATGACGCGACCGTATTGCTCGGCGTTGCCGACCGTTGTGGCCATGGCGACCAAATGTGCCAGGTATTCGGTGCCGCCGATGTCTGCGAGCTGCTGATCGTGTTCGAAATAGGCGCGGAGCGTGATCGGCGAAGCGAGCTGGCCGCGTTCGATCAGCTTCAACGCGGCGTCATAGATGCGGGCGTTGACGCCGACGGCGAAGTGATGCGCGGCGAGAAAGCCGCTGACTTTGGCGGCGGCGTCGTTGTTGACCAGGACGGCGCCGAGCAACAGTTTCTCGGCGTCTTCGTTGATCGGCTGGCTCCGCAGCGTCCGCTCGCCGTTTCGTGCCGGGTCAAGGGGATTGCCCTGACCGCCGATGCTGCTGAGGGAAGCGAAGGGCCGCGCCGGAGTCACGTATGTGCCTTCCGTCCGATCATGTCAGAGCCGTTACCAAAGAGCGACAAACTTACATCGCAAGCCGAGGCGGTGCGAGTTCGTTAGTTTCGGGCATAAGGGGGAACCCGGGGATAACTTGCGGCTCAGCGGGTTATCGATTCTTATTCTCGATAGCGCACGAACAACCCAAGGTGCGCTCCGCCGTCGAGCACGACGCGACTCGGGCGATCCTACTCCGCCGCGCTGGCGCTTCGCGACCGGGTGGCGCTCCGCGCGCGCTCCCAATCGACCATGTAATCTCGGGTCAACGGCACCGCATCCACTTTCTTGGATATCTGAATCTGGAAATTCACATGGCCGCCGTGACGGAATGTGGCTTCGCTGGCGGCAAGGTAGAACTCCCACATCCGGCAGAAGCGCTCGTCGTAAATCTCGGCGACGCGCCGCCGATTCGTATTGAACCGCCGCCGCCACGCCCGAATCGTTTCCGCATAGTGCAAGCGCAGGATTTCCACATCCGTCAGATATAGACCGGTCTGCTCGATGACGGGCATCACTTCCGATAGCGCCGGCGAATAACCGCCCGGGAAGATGTACTTGCGGATCCAGGCATTGGTGGAGCCCGGCCCATCGGCGCGGCCGATGGTGTGAATGAGCGCAACACCGTCGTCGGTCAGCAGGTCGCGCACCTTCTCGAAATACGTCTTGTAGAATCCGACGCCCACATGCTCGAACATGCCGACGGAGACGATCCGGTCGTAGCGGCCGGCCGCTTCCCGATAGTCGAGCAACTCGAAGCGCACCCGATCGCTCAAGCCCGCATCGGCGGCGCGCCGGTTCGAGACCTTCAACTGCTCCCGCGAGAGCGTAAGGCCGGTCACTTGCACGCCGGTTTCGCGGGCGAGATAGAGGCCAAGCCCGCCCCAGCCGGATCCAATGTCCAGAACCTTCAAGCCCGGGCGGAGCAGAAGCTTGGATGCGATATGGCGCTTCTTTTGCTCCTGCGCCTGATCGAGGCTGTCGTGCGGCGACAGATAGTAGGCGCAGGAATATTGCTGGTCGCCGTCCAGGAACAGGCTGTAAAGCGTGTCGGAGAGGTCGTAGTGGTGCGCCACGTTTCGCCGCGACCGGCTGATCGGATTGTACTGGGCGATGCGGCGCCCGATCGCGACCATGAATTGGTTGAAGGATACGACCGAAGTCGGCGTCCCCCAACCGAGATTGGCGATGGCCAAGTCGAGGAACTCGAAGATATCGCCGCTTTCGATGCTGATCTTGCCGTTCATATACGCTTCGCCGACCGCCAGGCCCGGATTGAAGAAGATGCGGCGTGCGGTCGCCGCGTCGGCAATCCGCAAGGTGACGGCGGGCGGCCCGCCGTCGCCATAGGTGCGCAGGCGGCCATCAGGGCCGATTACCGCCAGGGCTCCCCGGCGAATCAGCATCTGCAACATGCGTCCTAGCAGAAACATAGCCCCCAACTCCTTCACGGACCGACTGATGGTCCATGCCTAAGCCCAAGCCTAGCAAAAGAGTTTCGCCCGTCAAAGCGGGTGAGGTGGGGTACCTGCCAACCGAAATTAACCCTATGGCGAACCTAGGAGACGCGCATTCATGCGATGCCGGCTCTACCGCAATCTGCCCAATAGTGCGGCGGGCGGGTATGGAGCGCGGCGCAAAATCCGGAAACCTAGTCCTTGTCGGACTCGTCCTCTTCGGGTTCCGCTTGCGGCGCTAAAGCCGCGTCCTCGAAGAACTGCTCGGGCGCCACTTCGCCGCCGCCTGCCTGAGCCTCGGCTTCAGCCGCGGAACGGGCCACGTTCACGCTGGCGGTGATGGCCACTTCCGGGTGCAGCGCGACCCGCACCTGATGGATGCCGAGCGCCTTGATCGGCTGTTGCAAGAGCACTTGGTGGCGGGCGACAGAAAACCCTGCCGCCGTAACCGCCTCGGCGATATCGCGGGCGCTCACCGAGCCGTAAAGCTGGGCCGCCTCGCTCGCCTGGCGCAACAGGGTCACCGTGACGCCTTCCATTTTCTTCGCCGCCGCCTCGGCCTCCTGGCGGAGTTTCAGGTTTGTCGCTTCGAGATGGATCCGCTCTTTCTCGAACCGCTCCTTGTTGGACTTTGTGGCCCGCAGCGCCTTGCGCTGCGGCAGCAGATAGTTTCGCGCGAAGCCATCCTTCACTCGGACGACATCGCCCATTTGGCCGAGCTTCTCGACCCGTTCGAGCAGAATGATTTCCATGACGGAACCCTTACTTCAGCACGTAGGGCAGCAGCGCCAATTGGCGCGCGCGCTTGATCGCCTGGGCGAGTTCGCGCTGCTTCTTGGAGCTCACGGCCGTGATGCGGCTGGGCACGATCTTGCCGCGCTCGGAAATGAAACGCTGCAACAAGCGCACGTCCTTGAAATCGATCTTCGGCGCATTCGCCCCGGAAAACGGGCACGTCTTGCGCCGCCGGAAGAACGGCCGCCGCGCAGGTCCGCCGCCGGTCCCGCCGCCGCCGGGACCGCCGCCGGAACGAGAGGGTTGCAAGCTCATAGGTTACCTTCCTGGCCGCGCGGCGCGCGATCCTCCCGATAGCCGCCATCTCTCGGCCCGCGATCCTCGCGTGGACCGCGGTCGAACGAGCGGGGACCGCGGTCGCCGCGGTCGCGATCGCCGAAACGTCCGCCGTCGCGGCGCGGCCGGTCGTCCCTGGCGCGGCTCTGCAGCATCGCCGACGGACCGGCCTCCAGCTCCTCGACCCGCACAGTCAGATACCGGAGCACGTCTTCGTTGATGCGCATGTTCCGCTCGAGCTCATTGATCGCCGCCGGTGGGGCGTCGATATTGAACAAGACATAATGGCCTTTGCGGTTCTTCTTAATGCGATAGGTGAGGCTGCGCAGGCCCCAGTGCTCCGTCTTGGTGACGGTGCCGCCGTTGGTCTTGACGATGTCGGCGAACTGGGTCGCCAAGGCTTCAGCCTGCTGGCTGGAGATATCCTGGCGCGCGATGAACACGTTCTCGTAGAACGGCATCGAATGGGCTCTCCTTCTGGCTATTCACGGCCGGGCGCCACTGGACAATCCAAGCTAGCCGCCCCGGCCTAGCCGGCATCGCCGGCAAGGAGCTATGAGGCCGCGCACTATACAGAAATCCGGGCACGAGGCAAGCGTGCCGGCCGGCGAAATTCGGACGGATGAGGTCGCCGCCGCTCTGGGTATGATGGGTCAATTGGGGAGGATGGAAATCATGCTCGACCGGGTGGATCGAGTGCTGTTGGCGGTTCCTGACCGGCATGCGGCGGCAACGAACTTCGCGGAGCTTCTGGGCGCGAGATCGGCGCGTGAAGCACCGAGCCGGCACCTCGGCGCGCTGCGCACCATCGTGTCGCTCGGGGAAAGCGAAGTGGAACTCTGCGAGCCGAACGGCGACGGTCCGATCCGGCGCCACATGGACCGTTGGGGCGAGGGCTTGTTCGCCGGCGGATTGTCGACGCCCGAACTGCCGAAGCTGCTCGATCGTCTCGGCGCGTTGAATGTCAAGGTCACGCGCGACGGCGATCAGGCGTTCATTGCGCCGACGGACGCTTTCGGCATGAACCTGGTCTTGAGCCCGTCGATGCGCCGTGACCGTGCGCCCGGCCCGGCGAATTTCCTATACGAGATCACCAATACCCTGGTCACCGATTGGCGCAAGGTCGCTGCCCGCTTCGCGGAGATGTTCGGTCTGGATCAAGCGCGGTTCTCTCCGATCAAGAGCGCCAAGTTCGGTTACGAGGGTACGTTGACGCTGTTCGATCCGCCGGCGCGTCTCGATCGGATCGAGCTGTCGCAAGTGGTCGATCCGAATTCCGCCATGGGACGCTTCGTCGCCAAGCGCGGCGATTCGCTCTACATGTGCTATCTGGACGTGGAGGACGTGCCCGACATCGTCCGCCGCCTCGACAAGGCGCGCGCACGATGGACGCCGCGGACGCGCGACGGAAAGCCCGAGCGTGACGGGCTCTGGGTGCATCCGAGCGCGCTCAATGGCCTGCTGCTCGGCATTTCGCGCCGGACGCTGGCCTGGGAATGGTCGGGCCGTCCGAACCTGGTGGAGCCGCTGCGTGCATAGTTGCGGGGCCGTCTTGACAGGTGCGGCGGTCCCGCTATGACTTTGGCCCGCTTAAGCGGCCGTCAATCGGCAGGGAGAACGTGGTGACGCGCGCCTTCACATGCCCCGGGCAAGGATCGCAAGCGGCCGGCATGGGCCGCGAATTGGCGGCCGCTTTTCCCGCCGCCAGGCACGTCTTCCAGGAAGTCGACGAGGCGCTGAAGCAAAACCTTTCGCGCCTCATGTTCGAAGGTCCGGACAGCGAATTGACGCTGACGGAAAACGCGCAGCCCGCCTTGATGGCCATGAGCGTCGCCGTGGTGCGTGCATTGGAATCCGAAGGCCGTTTCAAGCTCGGACAAAAGGTCGTCTATGTGGCCGGCCATTCACTCGGCGAATATTCGGCGCTGGCTGCCGCCGGCGCCTTGAGCGTTGCCGACGCGGCGAGGCTGTTGAAGACGCGCGGGCAGGCGATGCAGAAGGCGGTTCCGGTCGGTGTCGGCGCCATGGCGGCCTTGCTTGGCATGGAACTGGAGCCGGCTCAGGCGGTCGTCGAGGAGGCGGCGCAGGGCGAGGTCTGCGCCTGCGCCAACGACAACGCACCGGGTCAGGTGGTCGTTTCCGGCAACAAATCGGCGGTGGAGCGCGCCATCGAACTTGCCAAGCAGAAGGGCGGCAAGCGGGCCATGCTGTTGCCGGTGAGCGCGCCGTTCCATTGCGCGCTGATGAAACCGGCCGCCGACGTCATGCAGGAAGCACTGGCGAAAGTCGCCATGGCGCCGCCGAGCGTCCTTTGGTGGCCAACGTCACGGCCGCCGAAGTCAGCGATCCCGACACCATTCGCGAATTGCTGGTCCGTCAGGTGACGGCGATGGTGCGCTGGCGCGAGAGCGTGCTCTATCTGAAGTCGAAAGGTGTCGATACGGTCGTGGAGGTCGGCGCCGGCAAGGTGCTGACCGGATTGGCCAAGCGCATCGACAAGGATGTGGCCGGTGTCTCGGTGCAGACGCCCGCCGATGTCGAAGCGTTCCTCAAGACGTTGTAGGCAGCGCGGATAGCGGCCTGCCGAAGGAATGGAGGCGTTATGTTCGATCTGACCGGAAGGCACGCGCTGATCACGGGCGCATCGGGCGGAATCGGCGGCGCGATTGCGAAGACCCTGCACGCGCAGGGCGCCATCGTTGCGCTGTCGGGGACGCGGCGCGAAGCCCTCGAAGAGTTGAGTGGCCAGATCGGCCACCGCTCCCATGTGGTGCCGTGCGATCTATCGAATGCGGCCGAGGTCGAAAAGCTGATCGGCGCCGCCGAGGCGGCGATGGGCCAGGTCGACATCTTGATCAACAACGCCGGCCTGACGCGCGATCAACTGGCGCTGCGCATGAAGGACGAGGACTGGCAAAAGGTGCTGGACGTCAATCTGACTGCGGCGTTCAGGCTGGCCCGCGCCGCCATGCGCGGCATGATGAAGCGGCGTTGGGGCCGCATCGTATCGATCACGTCGATCGTCGGCACGACCGGCAATCCCGGCCAGGCGAACTATGCGGCGTCCAAGGCGGGACTGGTCGGCATGACCAAGTCGCTGGCGCAGGAGGTGGCGTCGCGCAACATCACGCTCAACTGCGTGGCGCCGGGCTTTATCGCCACCGCCATGACCGACGCGCTTCCCGAAGCCCAGAAGGAAAAACTGCTGGCGCAAGTGCCCGTGGGACGCTTGGGGCAATCGTCGGAAATCGCTTCGGCGGTCGCCTATCTGGTGAGCGAGGAAGCCGCCTATGTGACGGGGCAGACCTTGCATGTAAACGGCGGAATGGCCATGATTTAGCCTGTCGCGGCGCGGCGGCCGGCCGCTTTGCAATGCCGCCGAGATGTGTTAAGTAGCCGCACTTTTCGCGGCCCGGGGGAGGCTGCCGAGAGTCCGAAGGAGCAGGTGCCCACTCATTTCCTATGGGATGGGTCGTGTCCTGCGGGGCTCGTCGGCTTTGGGCACCGGCGGACAAGGGATCGCGCAACAACTCCGAGGCCGGTCATGCGATCGGCACGCAAGCAAGGAAACCGCAATGAGTGATATCGCCGACCGCGTCAAGAAGATCGTCGTTGAGCATCTGGGGGTCGAAGAGGACAAGGTTACCGAAGCGGCCAGCTTCATCGACGACCTTGGCGCCGACAGTTTGGATACGGTCGAATTGGTCATGGCGTTCGAGGAAGAGTTCGGTTGCGAAATTCCCGACGATGCAGCCGAGAAGATCCTCACCGTCAAAGATGCGATCGAGTACATCAAAGAGCACTCGGCCTGACGCGGCGCGTCACGCCATAAACCCAGACTCAGCAGCATGCGTCGGGTCGTCGTCACCGGAATGGGTTTGGTCACGCCGCTGGCTTGCGGCGTAAAGGCGAGTTGGGAGCGTCTGATCGCCGGCGAATCCGGCGTCGGGTCCATCACACGTTTCGATGCGTCCAATATGCCCGCGCGCATCGCCGCGCAGGTGCCCAGGCCCAACGAGCGCGCCAACGCCTTCAATCCCGACGATTGGATGGAGCCGAAGGAACAGCGCAAGGTCGACGACTTCATCATCTACGGCATGGCCGCGGCGCAGCAGTCGATCGAGGACTCGGGATGGAAGCCCGAGACCGAGGAGGATCGCTGCCGGACCGGCGTGCTGATCGGCTCCGGCATCGGCGGCCTCCCCGGCATCGAAGAGGCGGCGATTACGCTGCACGAAAAAGGCCCGCGGCGCATCAGTCCGTTCTTCATTCCCGGCCGGTTGATCAACCTTGCGTCCGGCCACGTGTCGATCAGGTTCGGCTTCAAGGGACCAAATCATTCCGTCGTCACCGCGTGTTCCACCGGCGCGCATGCCATCGGCGATGCGGCGCGGCTGATTCTTTGGGACGATGCCGACGTCATGGTGGCGGGCGGCACGGAAGCCGCCATCTCTCCGCTCGGCATCGCGGGCTTTGCGGCGGCCCGTGCGCTCTCCACTGGATTTAACGATCAGCCGGAGCGCGCGTCGCGGCCGTGGGACAAGGATCGCGACGGGTTTGTCATGGGCGAAGGAGCCGGCATCGTCGTGCTGGAGGAACTCGAGCACGCCAGGAAGCGGGGCGCGCCGATTTATGCAGAGGTGGTTGGCTACGGACTTTCGGGCGATGCGCACCACATTACCGCGCCCGCCGCCGATGGCGACGGCGCCTATCGCGCCATGCTGATGGCGCTGAAGCGCGCCAAGATGAGTCCTGCGGACATCGACTACGTCAACGCCCACGGCACGTCGACGCCGCTCGGCGACGAGATCGAACTCAATGCTGTGAAGCGGCTGTTCGGCGACGCGGCGTATTCGCTGTCGATGTCGTCCACGAAATCGTCGGTCGGCCATTTGCTCGGCGCCGCGGGCAGCGTCGAGGCGATCTTCTCGATCCTGGCGATCAGGGACGGCATCGCGCCGCCGACCTTGAACCTTGAGAACCCGTCCGATGGTTGCGACGTCGACCTGGTTCCGCTCAAGGCCAAGCGCCGCAAGATCGACGTCGCCCTGTCGAATTCCTTCGGCTTCGGCGGCACCAACGCTTCGCTGATCTTGAAACGGGCGCCCTAACTTGCGCGTCGCATGATGCGCCGCGCCGTCATCGGTGGCTCGATCGCCGTTGCGGTGCTGCTGACGGTTCTTGCCGGCGCCTACATCTGGGTCCGCACCGCCTTCGACGCCGCCGGTCCCTCCGGAGCCGATGCGACGCTGGTGCTGCCGCGCGGCAGCGGGCTCAATTCCATTGCCGATGCTCTGAAAAAATCCGGCCTGATCGATCGCCGCTGGGTCTTCATCGGCGGCGTGCGTCTCGCCGGCGAGGCCCATGAATTGAAGGCCGGCGAATATTTCTTTCCGGCGCACATCAGCCCGCGCCAGATCATGGACCTGTTGCGACAGGGCCGCACCGTGGTCCGCCACCTGACCGTCCCGGAGGGCCTGACATCGGCAGAGGTATTGGCGTTGGTGGCGAGTGCGCCGGCCCTGGAGGGCGAAGCGCCGCACAATGTGGCCGAAGGCGCGCTTCTGCCCGAAACCTACAACTATTCCTGGGGCGAAACGCGGGCCGCCATGGTTCAGCGTATGCGCCACGCCATGGACGAGACGCTGGAAGGCCTTTGGGCGAGCCGCAGTCCGGGCCTGCCCTTCGCCACGCCGCAACAAGCGTTGATCCTGGCGTCCATCGTCGAGAAGGAGACCGGCGTTGCCGCCGAGCGGCCACGCATCGCCGCGGTCTTCATCAATCGCCTTCGCCTCGGCATGAAACTGCAATCCGATCCCACGGTCCTGTACGCATTGAGCCATGGGCAGGGGCCGCTCGGCCGTGAACTTGGGCATGGCGATCTCGACCTGCCTTCGCCCTACAACACGTACCGCAACGACGGCCTGCCGCCCGGACCGATCGCAAACCCAGGGCGCGCGGCAATCGCCGCGGCCATGCAGCCGCTTGTCACCAAGGAGCTTTACTTCGTCGCCGACGGGACCGGCGGCCACGCCTTCGCCGAGACCCTCGAGCAGCACAACCGCAACGTCCATCGCTGGCGCCAGCAGCAATGATCCGGCGAGGGCGCCGGATTATTTCTCCGGCAGCCGCCGGCTCAGACGGTCGATGAGCGAATCGGGCAAAGCGGCGATCAGCCAGGCAGCAAAGTGCAGCGGCCAGGGAAAGGCGATGCGTCCCCTGTTGCGACGGAGGCCGCGCCGGATGATGCGGGCGGCGCGATCGGCGTTCATCAGGAACGGCATGGGAAATTTGTTGCGCGCCGTCATGCGGCTGCGGATGTAGCCGGGGCAGATCACCGAGACCTCGATCCCCTCGCGCGCCAGTCGCCCGCGGAGGCTCTCGCCGTAGGCCTTCACCGCCGCCTTGCTGGCGGAATATGCCACCGCTCCCGGAAAACCGCGAAAGCCGGCGAGCGAGCTGACGATGGCGAGCTGGCCGTGGCCGCGCCGCAGCATGCGCGACATGGCGGGATGCAACGTGTTGAAGACGCCGGTCACGTTCACCGCGAACGTCCGCCGCACCTGCCCGTCGAAATGCGCCAAATCGTTCAGGCTCGATGAAATGCCGGCGTTGGCGATGACCAGATCGAGCGGCGTTGCCGCATCCGTTTCGTCGATCAAACGCGCCATGCCGTCTTCGTCGACCACATCGACCGTGGATGTACGCACCGTGGCGCCGCGGGCCCGGCAGGCGGCGGCGACCGCTTCCATCCGGTCTCCATCGCGGCCGGTCAGAACCAGCGCAATGCCCGGTCCCGAATAATCGAGCGCCAAAGCCTCGCCAAGCCCGCTCGATGCGCCGGTGATGAGGATCGATCGGGGATATTCCACGTTCCGCGGGCCGTCGGGGTTGTTGCGTGTCGAGGGGAACTATATAGTGGCCGGTGTGCGCATTCACCCCAAGATATAGATTTCAGAGGCAGATTTGACGCTCGTCAGCATGACTGGCTTTTCCCGGGTCGACGGCCATTCCGGCGGCGTCACATGGACCTGGGAGGTCAAAAGCGTCAACGGCAGGAACCTCGAAGTGCGCTGCCGTCTGCCGGTGGGCATGGACGCCCTCGAACTGCCGGCCCGCAAGCTGGCCGCCGAGCGGCTCCGCCGCGGCAACGTGAACGTGGCGCTGCAGGTCGCACGCTCGGGCGGCGTCACCGGCTACCGGTTGAACGCGGCGCTGTTGTCGGAACTCGCTGATCTGGTGCGCCAGGCCGAGACCTTGGTCGACGCGGCGGCGCCGCGGCTCGATGGCTTGCTCGCGCTGCGGGGCATCATCGAGCCGGTCGAGCCGACGGAAAGCGATGCCGAGCGGGAAGCGCGCGAATCCGAAATGTTGGCGACGCTCGGCCAGGCGCTCGACCGGCTCGCGGCCTCCCGCGCCGCGGAAGGCGCGCGGCTCGCGGCGATTCTATCCGCTTTGGTGGACGAGATGGCCAAGCTGACGCAAGCCGCCGCGCAATCGGCGGCGGCGCGGCCCGATGCGCTGAAGGCGCGCTTGAAAGAGCAGATCGCGCTGCTTCTCGAAGCCTCCCCGGCGCTGCCCGCGGACCGCTTGGCACAGGAATGCGCGATACTTGTCGCCAAGGGTGACGTGCGCGAGGAGCTCGATCGTCTCGCCGCGCATCTGGCGGCGGCGCGCGAGCTGATCGCCAAGGGCGACCCGGGCGGCGCCGGCAGACGCTTGGACTTCCTGGCGCAGGAATTCAATCGAGAGGCCAACACGCTTTGCTCCAAGGCGGGCGACGTCGAATTGACGCATATCGGTCTCGACCTCAAGCTGGTGATCGATCGCTTTCGCGAGCAAGTGCAGAACATCGAGTAGGAACGGCAAACGGGCTGTCCCCATGGCAGGCATCGAAATCGCGCGCCGCGGCCTCATGCTGGTGCTGTCCTCGCCCTCCGGCGCCGGCAAGACCACCATCTCGCGCCGCCTGCTCGAGGCGGACGACAACCTGGTGATGTCGGTCTCCGTCACCACGCGGCCGAAGCGCCCGGGCGAGGCCGAGGGCGTCGATTACTTTTTCGTCGACCCGCTCGAATTCAATCTCATGGTCAACCGCCAGCAACTGCTGGAGCACGCGAAAGTGTTCGACCACTACTATGGTACGCCGGCCCATAGCGTGGAGGCGAACCTCGCGGCCGGCCGCGACGTGCTCTTCGATATCGACTGGCAGGGCACGCAGCAACTTGCACAGAGCGCGCGGCAAGATCTCGTCGGCGTGTTCATCCTGCCGCCGTCGACGGCGGAGCTGGAGCGGCGGCTGGAGCGGCGCGCGCAAGACAGCGCCGAGGTTGTCGCCAAGCGCATGGCGAAGGCATCGGACGAGATCAGCCATTGGGCCGAATACGACTACATCGTCGTCAACGACGACGTCGAACGCTGCCTGGAGAACGTCTATGCCATTCTCCGCGCCGAGCGCCTGCGCCGGCAGCGTCAAACCGGGCTCTTGACCTTCGTCAAAATGCTGCGCGAAGGCCGCTGACGCGCCGGCCGCCCGGGCGTAAGCTTTCCGGACATCGATAGCCTGCGGGAGGCATTCATGTCCGGATTGCCGGAATACGACAGCTATGACGGGCTCGGCCTGGCGGAACTCGTACGCAAGAAACACGTCACCGCCGGCGAACTGCTGGATGAGGTCATCGCGCGGGTCGATCGCATCAATCCGGCGATCAATGCCGTGATCAGCCGCACCTACGATGAAGCACGCACAGCGATCCGCCGCGGCGTGCCGGCGGGCCCCTTCGCCGGCGTGCCGTATCTGCTGAAGGATCTCGGCGCCTACTTCGCCAATACGCCGACCACCTCCGGTTCGGCGCTGTTCCGCGAATTCGTGCCGGATCACGACAGCGAAATTGTCGCGCGCCTTAAACGCGCGGGCCTGGTCATTTTCGGCAAGACCAATACCTCGGAATATGGCCTCTCAACCTCGGTCGAGCCGAAGCTCTTCGGGGCCACGCGTAACCCCTGGAACCGCGAACACAGCGCGGGCGGATCGAGCGGCGGCGCCGCGGCGGCGGTGGCGGCCGGCATCCTCCCCATGGCGCATGCGACAGACGGCGGCGGCTCCATCCGGATTCCGGCGTCCTGCTGCGGTCTATTCGGCTTGAAGCCCACCCGCGCCCGCAATCCGTCCGGCCCGGACGTAGGCGAAGGGTGGAACGGCGCCGCCGCCGGCCACGCGGTAACCCGAAGCGTTCGCGACAGCGCTGCGTTGCTCGACGCCACCTGCGGTCCCGACGTCGGCGATCCCTATTGGGCGCCGCCGGTCAAACAGGCTTTCGCATCCGAAGTCGGCGCCGCGCCGGGACGGCTCCGCATCGCACTCAACCTGCGCGCCTGGAACAACAAGCCGGTCGATCCCGAATGCGCCGCCACCGCCGCCAGCGCGGCAAAGCTATGCGAAAGCCTTGGACACGCGGTTGAGGAAGCCAGGCCGGAATGGGACGAAGAGGCGCGAGCGCGGGCTTCGCGTATCATTGCGTCTGCCTATACGCAT